>NZ_CM001439.1:300000-600000 GCF_000244955.1 Saccharomonospora marina XMU15
AGCTGCGCCCACAAAGCCAGGGACGTCAGCAGCAGCACGAAGCCGAGCGGAAGGTAGACCCGGACGAACCGGTTGATCGCGAACCGGCGATGCCCCTGCCGCAACGCGATCGGGGTAACCACGAACCCGCTGACGAGGAAGAAGAACGGTACCGAGAGCTGCCCGATGCCCTGCTTGGCCATGTGCATCGGTTCGCTGGTGAACGTCTCGATGAAGTCGATGACCGGCGCATGCTCCCCGTTGGCACGCACCCACGGGCCGGGGATGTGGGTGTAGAACACCAGCAGCGCCGCGATGGACCTGCCGATGTCGATGAAGGCGATCCGTGTCTTCTCCGGGGAGCCCGGCGAATCCGGTGTGGTCTGTACCCCCAGCCTGGCCACCCCCTGATGCCTGCCGTGCCGCCCTCGCGGCACACCGTAGGTCGTTGGCAGAGTAGCGCTCGCGGGCAGGTCGGCGAATCACAACCCGACAGATCACCCCCAACCGCCACATACTCGCCCCGCCGCGGCCGGGACGGCACCCGTAGTCTGTGCGGACGTGTCGACGAGTGAAAGACCTGTCCTCGACGGGAACCGGTTGCCAGAAGCTTCCGTGCCGCAGCCCGCCGTGGCCCCCGCCGCGCGCGGGCGGGCGTGGCTGGTCGCGCGGCTGTGGCCACCGCTGCGGGAGGCGCTGCCCGCACTGACGCTGTACTACTCGATCCAGGCGGTGGGATTCGCCGTGCTCGCCGTCATGGCGAGCCGCACTGGTGCAGGGCTGGCCGGACTGCTCTCCCAGCACGACGCCGCGTGGTACCTGCACATCGCGGGCAACGCCTACGACCAGGACGTTGTGCTTGACGCCGAAGGCAACCCGGCAGAGGTGAGCCTGGCGTTCTTCCCGTTGTATCCCGCGCTCGTCGCCACGGTTTCCGCACTCGGGCTCGACCCGATCGTGGCAGGGTTGCTGGTCACCTTCCTCGCTGGTGGCGCTGCCGCATGGGGGCTGTTCGTACTCGGCAGGGACCTCCTCGAGCGCAGGGCGGGCATCCTGTTCGCCGGGTTGTGGGCGATGGCGCCCGGAGCCGTCGTGCTGCACCTGGCCTACTCCGAGGCGCTTTTCGTCGCGCTGGCGGTGTGGACGCTCGTGGCGCTGCGACGCCGGTGGTGGCTGACCGCCGCCGTGCTCACCGTGGCCGCGGGGCTGACCAGGATCACCGCCGTGGCGCTGATCGCGGCTCTGGGCGTCGCCGCCGTTGTGGCGCTGCTGCGGCGTAACGGCGGGTGGCGCGCAGCGGCGGCGCTACTGCTCGCGCCGCTGGGGTTGCTCGCCCACCTCGGCTACGTCGGGTTGCGCGCGGGCAGGGCCGACGCCTGGTTCTGGCTGCAGAGCCAGGCATGGCACGTGCGGTTCGACGCGGGAGCGTTCACCGTGCGGCGGCTGCGGGAGGCGCTGTCGCAGGGCGGCTCGGCGGGCTGGGTGCTGCTGGTCGCGCTGGTCGTGCTCGCCTCACTGGTGTTGCTGCTGTGGTCGTACACCATGCGGCTGCCGCTGACCGCGCACGTCTACACCACGCTCGTGGTGCTCATGGCGTTGAGCTCCAGCGAGTTCTGGCAGAGCAGGCCGAGGTTCCTGCTGCCCGCGGTGACCCTGGCGTTTCCGGTCGCCGTCTTGCTGGCCAGGCTGCCGAGGTGTTCGCTGCTGGTGCTGCTGCCCTCAGGTGCGCTCGCGGCAGGGTGGTTCGGGGCGTACCTGCTCACCGTCGTGCCCATCAACCCGTGACCGGGCGGCGACGGTCAGGACGGCCGCAACCACAGCGTGACGAACGACCGCTCGTCGTCGCGCGCCCTGCGGATCAACGCCTCGTCCGGCTCGTCCTCCACGACGCCGCCCTCGGCGAGCACCACGCTCGGCCGGTAACCGAACTTGCGGTACGACAGCAGCACCTGGGCGGGGTCGTCACCGAGTTCGACGATCGCCTCGGGGCAGAACTCACACAGCACGTCGGGGCGGTCGCGTTCCAGCGTCTCCTGCAACCCCGCCAGCGCCCGATGGTCGCGGCCCTGCAGGTCCACCTTCACGAGGCTGACCGGCTGGCGCATCACCTCGACGTTGCCGTCGAGCCGCACGGCGGGCACCAGCGGACCGCCACTGCCGTCCTGTGCCCGCACCCGGTGGTCACCGCTGTTGGCTCCACCCGCGTGTACCAGCACCAGGCTGCCGTCGGTGTCCCAGGCGGCCGCCTCCAGCACCGTCACGAGCGCCGCCTGGTGGGAGGGCAGGTTGGCCGCGACGTTGCGGCGGAGGTAGCCCGCGTTCACCGGGTCGGCCTCCACCGCGACGACCTGTGTGACGTCCGGGCAGGAGCGCAGCAGGCGCAGCGTGTGGTAGCCGACGTGGGCGCCGATGTCCAGGAAAGCACCCGGCCGCCGTGCCGCCAGCCGTGCCAGCAGCGCGGCCTCGCTCTCCTCCCACGAGCGGTGATGCCGAATCCAGGGCAGCATCACCTCGTCGACGGGCAGCAGCAGCATGCCCGCGTCGCACACCACGACATCGGCACCGGCGGGCACGGGCGCGTGCCGCAACCTCGCCGCCTCGTGCAGCGCACCGACGTCTCTGGTGAGGCGCTGGATGGCGTGCTCGTCGTTGTCCAGCCTGCGGTCGCGGGCACGGAACATCTCGTGGATGGTGTGCTGGCGCGCGGCCACGTCCTCGGTGAGGTCGTCGACCCGCTGCCGCAGTTCCCGCAGTTCCAGCTGCTGCCGTGGAGCCCGCTCGGCGAGTTGGTCGAGTTGCTCGCGGGTCACCGTGTACCGCTTGGCGGTGGCCGCGGCCTCCTCCCTGCCGTGGTCGAGTGCGCTCTCCAGCGACTCGATCCGTCGCAGCAGCCGCGACATCGTGTCCTCGGCGCCCTCGAACAGGGTGGCGATCACCTTGCGCTGGTGCACGTCGTAATGGTCGATCGCGCGCAGCACGGCCTTGCGCACCGCGGGCGCCAGCGGTGTGCGCGAGGCGCTGCCAGGGTCGGGCTGCCATCGCAGCGCTTCCTTGGCGAGGTGCATCGGCACCAGCGGGTGTTCCGGTGGTTGTTGCCGCCGCTGCGCCTCGCGGCGGGCAAGCCAGGTCTCGTGTGCGCGACGCAGTTCGGTGCTCAGCCACTCCGCTGCCGCATCGACGGAGCGCGTCTTGAGGATGTGCTGCCTGGCGGCGGCGCCCCGAGCGGAGGCGGCTTGCGGGTCGTCGGCCACCTCGCGCATGGCGGCTGCCGCGGCGTCCAGGTCGGGGTCGGCCCACAGCGCATCGGCGTGGTAGGGGTAGCAGCCCTCACCGACCCGCACCATGCGACACGGAACGGGCCAGCCGGTGCGCTCGTCGAGGAACTCGGTGGTGCCGGAGTAGGCCGTGCTGATCACCGGAAGGCCACGAGCCATCGCTTCGGCGACCGTGAGCCCGAAGCCCTCACTGCGATGCAACGAGACGTAGCAGTCGCTGTTGTCGTACAGCTGCGCCAACTCCTCGACGCTGAGGTAGCGCTCGATGAGCCTGATCCTGCGGTCACCGGCGACGGCGAGGCGCAACCGCTCGGCGTCGTGTGGGTGCAACTCCGCGTTGATGGTCTTGACGACAAGGCGGACGTCGTCGCGGTCGCCGAAGGCGCGGCGAAACGCCTCCACGGTTGCCCACGGGTTCTTGCGTTGCGCGACGCTGTTGAAGTCGAACGCGAACAGGAAGGTGACCGGGTCACCCTCGCGCCTCGGCTTCCTGCGTGGCTCACCGGGATCGCGGACCGGAACCGGAATGGTTTTGACCGGGATGTCGGTGTGTGCCTGGAATGCCGCGCGGCAGAAGTCGCTGACGGTCCAGACCTCGTCGACCATCTGGAACGCCTCGTGCTGCCAGCTCGGGAAATCCTCGAGTTCCCACGCCCACAGGCCGATCCGGTACCGGTTGTGCATCACCTGCGGATGGTTGGCCATCGCCACCCGGGTCTGGTCGGCGTTCACCGCGAGCACGCTCACCCCGTACCGCGGCTCGCCGGTGGTTGCGGGCTTCTCCAGCGCCGTGCGGTTGGAGACCGCGCGTTCCTCCAGCACCGACGCCACGTCGACACCCGCGTGCCGGATCGCGTCGTGCACGATCCTGCCCATCTCGCCGAGTCCCAGTTCGGCGGTGAGGTAGCCCAGCAGGTTCACGCCGAAGTCCTCGTCGGGTTCCTGCGGCGTCGGCACGGCCACCGGCATCGCCCATCGGGGAAGCGCGCCCTCGACCGGACCGGACGACTCGCACCAGGAACGGAACCCAGCCGAGTCGCCACCGGTGGGGTGCGGGAACGCGAGTTGGAGGTCGATGCGGGACTCCCACACCGCGAGCGCCAACCGGTTCAGCCCCGCCGCCGCCTGGCCGTGGTCGGCGGGGGAGGCCAGCCATTCCCGTAGCGCGGCGCCCCCGTCCTCGCCGAACGCGTGTGGCGGCAGCGGTTCGCCCTTGAGCTCGGCCGCGATCCAGCCGTCGCGAAACACCCGCCTGCAGCCCGGTGGCAGCGGCGTACCGTCGCCGAAGGTGGCGTAGCCGTAGGGCACCGCGTCCAGTGTCTCGGCGTAGCCCGCGGCCTTCAGCGCGGCCCCGTAGACGTCACACAGCCTGCGCAGGGCGGGCCGCTGCGAGAGCAACACCCTCGGTTTGCGAGCGCAGTGGTAGGTCAGCAACCACGGGCGCTCCGGCCGGTACCCGCTGAAGTGGAAGAACCGAAGCGGGCGGCCGCCCGCGGTGACGTTGCCGTCGCTGTCGCGGACGACCTCGCGTTCGTGCAGGTTCCAGTACGCGACGTTGAAGCCGGGATCGGTGAGCACGGTGTGCCGAAACAGCGCGGGAACCTGGTCCACCCACCGCTGGTCGGTGAACAGCTGCCGCTCCGGCGCCACGATGGCGTCGTGGCGCAACCGGTCGGCCCAGAAGTCCAGAAAGCCTTCCGAACCCGGCCCCACACCGACGAAGCCGAGGTTGAAGATGCCGGTTCCCATGATGACCGCGTCGTCGGGTTCCTTGCCGTCCCTCGGCAGCGGTGAGGTGAAGTGTGGCGTCAGCACGATGGAGTGCTTGTTCGCCAGTTCGGCCACCTCGGGCATCGGTGCGAACACCTGGATGTCGGGGTCGAGGTAGACGGCGATCGGGTGGGTGCGGCGCAGCTCGCGAAGCAGGTACGGCTTGACCGCCGTCGCCAGCTCGGTCACCGAGTAGGCGGTCGCCATGCGCAGGTAGGTCTCGGTGTCGATGCCGAACGAGGAAGGCCCCACGATGCGGTAGCCGTCGGCGGAGGCGTCACCGGCACCGTCGATGACGGCGACCACGAACTCGTGGTCGGGGTGGTGGGTCAGGTAGGAGCGGGCCAGTACGCGTGCCGCGGGCAGGTAGTTGCGCGCGACGATGGTGCAGGCGACGACTGGGGGCCGCGGTCGCTGCTCAGCCATCGGCCGACAGCGCCCGCGTCTGCGCGTCGAGTACCTCGTCGAAGTCGGCCCGTGCCGAGTCGAGACCCTGCTCGCTGCTGACCTCCACCCGCACCAGCACGTCGCCGGAGAGGTAGTGCGCGCGCCACTGCGAGCGCCCGTCGCCGTTCGGCTCGTAGCCGGTGACAAGCACGCCGCTCGGCACGTTCTCGGTGACCTCTTCGGCGCCGTTGTTCACCTGGATGTCGGCGAGGCTTCGCACCTCTTCCTCCGCGGCCGCGGTGTCGCCGACCTGGGTCAGCAGCACCAGCGCGATGTTGCCGTTGTCGAGATGGTGCACGGCGAACTTGGCCTCACCCGGCGAGGTGCGTTCGTAGGCCTGCAACTCCTCGGAGTTGAGGTAGCTCAGGTCCGGAACGTGGGAGAAGTCCTTGACGTCGCTGTGGTCCTCCGCCTTGCCCGGCACGTCGCCAACCGGCAGCGGATCGGGCTCGGCCTGCGACGAGGTCGGTTGCTGCTGACTCGTGGACTGCTCCTGCGGTGCGGCCTTGTTGTCGGGCTGACCCCACAGCAGGAACGCGCCGACCGCGATCCCGGCGAGCACCACAACGGCACCGATGATCGCGAAGATCTTGCCCTTGCCGCCTCCGCCGGAGCCCTCGTCGAAGCCTTCCGGGCCCTGCGCGGTCCACTGCGCTGAACCCGAGGGGGCGATCGGCGGAAACTCGCCGCCCCACGGTGGACTCTGGTCCTGCTCGGGAGCGTTCCACGGTTGCTGTGGCTGTTGCGGCCCCTGCGGCTGCTGGAAGCCTGCAGCCGGCGAGACCGGTTGCTGCTGGAAGCCGCCAGCGGGGGAGGCGGGGCCCGGCTGTTGGAAGCCCGCGGCAGGCGAGTACATCCCAGGCTGCTGCTGCGGGGGGTGCTGGTACTGCTGCGGCTGCTGGTACTGCGGCTGCTGGGTCTGCCACTGCGGCACCGCCTGGGTGCGCTCCGAGGAGGAATCGGCCGGGGCGTTCACCGGAGAGATCACCTGCGTGGAGTCCGCGGTCGGACCGGCGTCCTGCTGCTCGCCCTGCTGCTGTGACTGTTGTCCCTGCTCCTGCTGCCCACCCTGCGGGGGCTGTTGCGCGGGTTGCGCCTGCCCCTCGGGGGCGGCGGCCGGGTCCTCGCCCTGCGAGACAGCCGAGGACAGAACCTGATCACGGCGAACGCGGTAGTCGTCCGCAGAGAGTCTGCCGGAAGCGAGTTCCTCGTCCAGCTTGCGCAACTCTTCCTGCCAGGACACCCTGGAACCCCCTGATCACTTGGCGGTGCCTCGCGCGGCGCCCGCGTCCGGTGTGGGCTTGTGGACGTGCCACATTTTGCACGCTGGCGCTACCCTGCGGCGGCTCGGGTCGAATTGTTCCCGTATTTCGATCGCCGTCCTCGCCACGTGAGCGGTCGTCAGGACCGGGGCAGCACCCGTTGTACCCCGTGCAACGTGTCACGAAGCCGCTGCCGCAACTCGCTTTCGGGGCTGTCGGCGGACTGTGACACCCCGACGCCGACCGCGTTGCCGTCGCTGACGTACCACACGACGCTCACCCTGCTCGCCGAGTCCGCCCTGCTGAGCACCGTCACGTCCGGCTCATCGGGCAGCGGCGAGGGTTCGAACCCCTCCGCCGTGACCGAGCGGGTAAGCGAGTCGGTGAGTTCGCTCGCCTGCCGCGCCGACGGTGTGGGCACGACCAGCACGGTGTATCCGTCGGTGAGGTCGGGCCCCTCCGCGGAGCTGCGGTAGACCACTTCTTCGGCCCCGCTGCGCCGCATCGCGTCGGCCTGCGCGGCGGGGTAGAGGCCCAGTTCGACGCCCCTGCTGACGGACATCGTGGAGTTGTGCGGGCTCGGCCGCCCCGGCAACGTCGGTAGCCGGTCATCGAGCGCGGGCCGGGGCTGATCCGGTTTGCTGCCCGCCACGGCGTGGCCCCGGGTGGGTTCTCCTCCGACGACCCCGAACCACCAGGCGCCGCCGATCACCACGGCGAGCGAGACGAGCACGGCGAAGCCGATCAGCAGCCAGGTTCGCCTGCCTCCGGCCCGCTGCGGCGGCGGACTCGGCGCTGCCCGTTGTGCCTGCTGTTTCACATTCGCGGCCGGGGTGGTCGGCACCTTGGTGATCGGCAGCGTCAACTCGGCGGGCGTGGGCGGGGCCGCCTTGGGGTAGGGCATCGAATCGGTGGCCCGCTCGTCGGCCGGGCTGGGAGCCGTCGTCGGAACGTCGGTGTCGAGCAGGCTCGACGAGCCCGGTTTCCGCTCGGCCTGGTCGCGCTCCGTCGCCGGGGCCGTACCCGCCCGGGGTGGCTCGGGGATGCCGGAGGCCTCCGCCAACACTTCCTCCCGCTGTCTGCGATGCTGCTCGACGGTGATGCCACCCTGTGCCAGTTCGGCGTCGAGGCGGCGCAACTGTTCCTGCCAACCCATCGCGGAAACCCCCTCGGCCAGTGCGGCGCGTACAGACTATTGCGCCACCCGTCCCAGTGACATCAGTTCGCTAGAATCGCAGTATGTCGTGGTTCGGCTCTCGGTTCAGCGGTGACAGGTCAGCTCTCGTCTCCGCCGAGGAAGCTCTGCCCGGTCGCGCCGAACCGCTCCCCGTGTCGCAGTGGCACGCGGTGCTGCCGCGTCGGCCCCTCAAACCACCGTTCCCGGACAACACCCGGACCGCCGTGTTCGGGCTCGGCTGCTTCTGGGGCGCGGAGGAGATCTACTGGCAACTGCCGGGGGTTTACACCACTGCCGTCGGATACGCGGGCGGGCATACCCCCAACCCCACCTACGAAGAGGTATGCACCGGTCGCACCGGCCACACCGAGGCGGTGCTCGTGGTGTACGACCCCGAGCAGGTGGCCTACGAGGCGCTGTTGAAGGTCTTTTGGGAAAACCACGACCCGACGCAGGGAATGCGGCAGGGCAACGACCTCGGCAGCCAGTACCGCTCCGCGATCTACTACACCGACGATGCGCAGCACGAGGCGGCCGTGAAATCCATGGCGGCGTTTCAGGGTGCACTGCGCGAGGCGGGCCACGGCGAGATCACCACCGAGGTCGCACCGCTGTTGGAGTTCTACTACGCCGAGGACTACCACCAGCAGTACCTGCACAAGGTGCCCAACGGCTACCGCTGCCACTCGCTGACCGGGGTCAGCTTCCCCACCGACGGCTGAGCGACCCGGCGTGGTGACGCGATCGTGACTGCGCCTGAGTAGCGGTACTCAAGACAACCCGTGGCCGCGCGGCGGATCGTCGTGGCATGAGTACTCAACCCAAGCTTTCCGGCACCACCAACGCGTTCTTCGTGCAGTCGACGATCTCGTTCGGCGTCGCGCTCGTCGCCGTGTCGTTCGGCATCGCCTACCTGCCCGTGGACGGTTGGGTGCGGGCATTCCTGGCCATCGGCATGCTCTACACCGTCACCTCGGCGTTCGGGGTGGCCAAGTGTGTCCGCGACAGGCAGGAAGTGACGGAACTGTCGAGCCGGATAGATCAGGCGCGCCTTGAGAAGCTGCTCGCCGAACACGACCCGTTCAAGGTCGAAGCCTGAGTGTGGAGCGGACGACGGGATTCGAACCCGCGACCCTCACCTTGGCAAGGTGATGCGCTACCAGCTGCGCTACGTCCGCATTGCACTGCCGAACTGACCCGTGCGTGGCACAGTCTATACCCACGGCCGCGGGAGCTCACGAGTGGGACCGGATCGGTTGGCATTTGGTCACGTCGGCGGCACGGGACGTGACGCCGCTCGCATGGCTCCGTATGGTGTTCGACGTTCGACCACAAGGGCTATGCCCCGGAGGGAGTGCCTGGCGGGATGGGTCATGCGATCTCCGGATCCGACGAACCGGCCCTGCTGCAACGCATTCGCCTCGGCGAGGACGAGGCATTCGGCACGCTGTTCGAGATACACGTGTCGGCGGTGCGGCGGCTGGCTCGCGGAATAGCGTCCGACAGTTCCGAAGCCGAGGACATCACTGCCGAGACGTTCTTCCGCGTCCTGCAGGCACTGCGCAGGGGCAACGGACCACGGGACAACGTGCGTGCCTACCTGCTCACGGTCGCGCGCCGCGTGGCGTGGGAGTGGCACGGTGCCAGGCGTGACGTTCCCGTGACCGACGAGGAGCTCACCAGCCGCGCCGGTTCCGGGGCCGACCCGCAAAACCGCACGGCGGAGGCCACGCTGATCACCCGCGCGTTCTCCAGCCTGCCGGAACGCTGGCGCAGCGTGCTGTGGCAGACCGAGGTCGAAGGCGAGCAACCCGCTGTGGTGGCGCCGCACTTCGGACTCAGCCCCAACGCCACCGCGGCGCTCGCGCGCAGGGCGCGGATCGGGCTGCGCGCGGCCTATCTGCAGGCGCACCTGGCCGCCGACGGTGGCCGCAGCGCGGAAGGTTGCAGGCCGGTGCTGGAAAAGCTCGGCGGCTTCACCGCGGGCAGTGTCACGGGAGCGGAGGCCAGGAAGGTCGAGGCCCATCTCGGCACGTGCTCCAGCTGCAGGCAGACCCACGACGAACTGCGCGAGGTGTGCTCTTCGCTGCGCGCGCACGCGGGTGCGGTGGTGCTGCTTGTCCCGGCGTCGGGGCTGGCGCTGGCCGCGGGCGCGGCGGGTCTGGGGACCACCGGCACGGCGGGCGGCACCGCGGGCGCGGCGGGCGTTGGTGGTGGTGCCGCCGTGGGTGGTGGCATCGGCGGCACGATGGCCGCCATGGGTGCCAACCTCAAGATCGGGCTCGCGTTGGCGTCCACGGCCGCGGCGGGTGCCGTCGGCATGGCGGCGGGCCCGCTGGCCGATGACCACGGGGAGGTTATCGGCCTGCCTGGTGACGGTGCGGTCGAGCTGCGTATCGCCGATCCTTCGCCAGGTGCGGACCGCTCGGACTCGGCCAGGGTGTCGATCGTGGAACCAGCCGCGTACGAGGCCTCCGTGCGGGCAGGGCAGTCGCGGCTGCACCCGGCGCCTGCCGGGCAAGGCCCCAGCGAGTACCAGATCCCGCCCGGCGTCGAGATCGCCGGTGAGGCCACGAAAGCGCGGGGTCCGCGCGCGGGCGGAACCGAGTTGCCTGCCGAACCGGGCAATGCCGCAGGCGACCGGGGGAGCGCAGGCAACGCGGAGCCGGGACGACCGCGTGGCGACCCGGGCGCGCAGGCTGGAACCCCGGCGCGCTCACCAGGCTCTTCCTCGGTCGCCGCCGCCAAATCGACCACTCCGCCGCCCTCCTCCGGCTCGCAGCCCGGGTCGGGCCGCGAGCCCGGCACGAGCCAGTCGCCGCCGCCTGGATCCTCGGCAGGCCGGTCACCGTCGGGCAGCTCCACCGAGCCATTTGATTCCCGGTACGGCGAACCTGGGTACGGGCAGCCGAGGTACGGGGAGCAACGGTACGGGGAACCCCGATACGCCCGCTCGCGCGACCGTGAGCAGGAGGCGGACAGCGCCGCGCCCGACACCCGAGACGACTGGTGCCGGTGGCCTGCGTGGCAGCGCGGCGGCCAAGACCACGCCGACGGGTGCGGCGACTGAAGTGCGCGGGCCTCCCATCGGGTCCAAGATCACGGTACCGTTGCGAAAGTACGTGCTCGGTCGGGCTTGCGGAGGAATACGATGAACCGGCTGGTCCAGGGCTCCGACGGCCGGGACTGGGTGATTCGGGCCCAGATGGAGTGGCGGCGACCCGCCACGGCCGACGACTTCGAGCATGATGTCGCGGCCAGCTACGCCCCCGGCATCGCCATGGGCGTGGTGGCGTTGACGCTTGCGATCGTACTGATCGCGTGGATGCCCGAGGACGTCGTCGTGCCCAGTTGGGTGCCGCTGGCCCTGCTGCTCGTCGCGCTGTTCTTCCCGCTGCGATGGGTGCTGCGCAGGCCGTGGACGATCGTGGCCGAGACCGACGGCGACGCGACCGGCGAGCGACCTTCGGAGCGTTGGGTCGGCACGGTACGCGGCATCTTCGCCGTGCGCGGCGAGGTGCACCGCATCGCCAAGTCCATCCAGCGACACGACCTGCCCGATTTCGACGGGCCGCTGCATCCGGTCGAGTAGCCATGCCCGAGTTGCCCGAGGTCGAGGCCATCGCCCACCACCTCCGCGAACACGCGGTGGGCCGCACCGTGACCCGGGTGGACGTCGCTTCGCTGACGGTGCTCAAGACCGTCAGCCCGTCCTGGACCGACCTGCACGGTCGCGAAGTGACCGGCGCGACTCGGCACGGAAAGCACCTCGACCTCGAATGCGGGCAGGCGCACCTCGTGGTGCACCTGGCCCGCGCGGGCTGGCTTCGTTGGTCCGACTCGCTGCCCGCCGCGCCGCCGAGGCAGGGAAAGGGCCCGCTCGCGCTGCGGGTGCACCTGGGAGGCCCCGGGTTCGACCTCACCGAGGCCGGAACCAAGAAGGGGCTCGCGGTGTGGATCGTGCACGACCCCGCCGAGGTCGCCAGCATCGCGAGGCTGGGCACGGACGCCATGGAACTCGACGCCGCCTCGCTGCGCGAACTGCTCGCGGGCCGAACGGCCCGGCTCAAGACAGTGCTCACCGACCAGTCGGTGATCGCAGGTATCGGCAACGCCTACTCCGACGAGATCCTGCACGCCGCCCGGCTTTCCCCGTACGCGACGGCGGCGAGGCTGCCGCAGGAGTCGGTCGAGCGGCTCGCCGAAGCCATTCACGAGGTGCTCTCCGGCGCGGTGGAGCGCTCTGTCGGGCAGGCGGTGGCCCGGCTGAAGGGCGAGAAGCGCTCCGGCCTCCGGGTGCACGGCAGGGCGGGCCTACCGTGCCCGGTGTGCGGTGACACCGTGCGTGAGGTGTCCTTCGCCGACAAGGCGTTGCAGTACTGCCCCACCTGCCAGACCGGCGGCAAACCGCTCGCCGACCGCAGGTTGTCGCGACTGCTGAAATGACCTTCCCCGACCTCGGCCGCGACAGCACGTCGCGAATCACGCACAGAAAGTGTGTGGCAAACCTTGCACCCTGGCGGGCGAACGCAGAGCATTGACGCCGTGTCGAGGCTGCTGACCACGCCGATCATTCCCTGGGGAGTAGCAGGGGCGTGCTTCGTCGTGCTCGTGGCCGTCCTGCTCCGCGGCCGCAAACCGACCAACGCGGTGGACACCGCCGTGCTGGAAGCGGTGTACGTGATGTCGCAGGCCCCACTGGAACTGCGGGAAGGGCTCGACCAGGCGGCCGCCGACAAGGTCACCACGCGCCTGCTCCAACTGCTGAAGTGCCTCGCCGTCGGCATCACCGACGGGCAGGGAACGTTGCTGTCCTGGGACGGCGAGGCCAACGACCACTACGTCGACCTGGTGGAATCCATCGGCCTGGCCATCAGGAAGCACCGCCGCGAGGTGGTCTCCCACGACAAGCTGCCGTGCAACCACCGAGGCACCTGCCGGATGCGGACCGCGGTCATGGTGCCGTTGATCGTCGAGGACGACGTCGAAGCGGTACTGATCGTGGTCGGCCGCACCAGCAAGAAAGTGGTGCACATGGCCGACGCCGTCGCCAAGTTCGTCGGCACCCAACTCGAGGCCGCCCGGCTCGAGGAAACCAAGAACCAACTGCACCAGGCCGAGATCAAGGCGCTGCGAGCGCAGATCTCACCGCACTTCGTCTACAACGCGCTCAACACCATCTCGTCGCTGATCCGCACCGACCCGGAGGAGGCCCGCGAACTGCTGCAGGACTTCGCCGACTTCACCCGTTACTGCTTCCGCACCGAAGGCACCTTCACCACGCTTTCCGACGAACTGCGCAACATCGACAGGTACCTGACCATCGAGAGCGCCCGATACGGCGGCAGGCTCAACGTGCGGCTCAAGGTGGCGCCCGAGGTGCAGTCGGTGGTCGTGCCGTTCCTGCTCATCCAGCCGCTTGTGGAGAACGCGGTCAAGCACGGCATCTCCAAGAAACCGGGCGGCGGCACGGTGACGGTCACCGCGCAGGACCACGGCACCGACGCCGAGATCAGCGTCGAGGACGACGGAGTCGGCATGGACCCCGCACTGCTGGACGGCATGCGCGACTCCCGCAGCAGCGCGCACATCGGGCTGACCGGCATCAACCGCCGGATGAGCCAGGTGTATGCCAACAAGTACTCGCTGATGGTGGAGACCGCGCCTGGCGCGGGCATGAAGGTGACGATGCGCGTGCCGAAGTTCGTCAGGGGCGTGCGGCCCGACATGCTCAGCTTCGCAGGCGACATGCCCGCACAGCAGGGCCAGCCCGGCCAACACCTGCCCCCCGGTGCCCGCCGCGCGATCGGCGGCACGAGGTCCGGCCTCGTCGCCAGCGAGTGATCAGCCCGGCAGGGGCAACGCGCCACCGGCAATCACTAGGCTGGGTGCATGAGCCGTACCGACAAGTTGGTCTCTCGCATCCCCAAGATCGGTGATCGAGTCGAACGCAAGGATGTCGTCGCGGTGGTGAAGCTGCACGGTGTCATCAACCCGCAGCCTTCGCCGCTCGCCAGGGGTGTCATCAACCTCGCTTCCGTCGAGTCCGCGCTCACCAGGGCGTTCGGGCACGACCGGCTCAAGGCGGTGGCACTGCAGATCAACTCGCCCGGCGGCGCGCCGACGCAGTCGGGTCTCGTCGCCGAGCGCATCCGCGAGCTCGCCGACAGCAAGCAGGTGCCGGTGCTGGCGTTCGCAGAGGACGTCGCCGCATCGGGTGGGTACTGGCTGGCCTGCGCCGCCGACGAGATCTACGCCCACCGCACATCGCTGGTCGGCTCCATCGGCGTGATCACCGGTTCGTTCGGGTTCGCCGGACTGCTCGAACGCTTCGGGGTGGAGCGCAGGCTCTACACCGCGGGTGAGAACAAGTCCCGACTGGACCCGTTCAGCCCCGAAAAGCCCGAGGACGTCGAGTGGCTGCGGAAACTGCACGGCCAGTTGCACGACATGTTCGTCAGTTGGGTCAGGCAGCGCAGGGGCGAGCGGCTGGTGGAGTCGCAGGAGCTGTTCAACGGCGATGTGTGGCTGGGCGCGAAGGCACAGGAACTCGGCCTCATCGACGGCCTCGGCAACCTGCGCGAGGTGATGCGGCAGCGTTACCCCGACGCGGAACTGGTGGTGGCCGAGCCGAAGAAACCGCTGCTGGCGAGGCTCGGTATCGGCGCTCCCGCAGCCGCGGCGCTGGACGCGCTGGCCAACCGCGCGGCCTGGTCCCGTTTCGGGCTGTAACCGTCCGTTCGCCCGGCCGCGTAGTAGACAGCACTCCGTTCACAGGGCAGGATGCGTTTCACTGTGAGTGCTCACGATGAAACACGAAAGCTGCTCGTTCTTGCCGTTGACGACGAGCTGCCGGGTCTCGACCAGCTGAAGCATTGTCTGGAATCGAATCCCCACGTGGGTCGTGTGATCCCGGCGGTGGACGCTTCCGAGGCGCTGCGATTCCTCGGGTCGGAGGACGCCGAGATCAGCGCACGGAAGAGCAGCGGCATGGCGCCCGTGGATGCGGTGTTCGCCGACATTTCCATGCCGGGGTTGTCGGGCATGGAGATGTCGAGGGTGTTCGCATCACTCAACCCCGCGCCGGTGCTGGTCTTCGTGACCGGCTACGCGTCGGAGGCCGTCGAGGCCTTCGATCTCGGCGCGGTCGACTACGTGCTCAAGCCCGCGAGGCAGGAGCGCATCGACAAGGCGCTGTCTCGGGTGCTCGAGAAGCTCAGATCCACACCGATGCCGGACCCCTCGGCAGGCGTGGACCAGACCAGGACCGACGACGAGGTGATCCCCGTCGAACTCGGCGGAACCACCAAGCTCATCCCGCGTTCGTCGGTGCGCTGGGTGGAGGCGCAGGGCGACTACGCACGGCTGTTCACCAACGACGGCAGCCACCTGGTGCGTATCCCGCTCGCGCAACTCGAGGAGCGCTGGGAGAAGGCGGGTTTCGTCCGGATTCACCGCTCCTTTCTCGTCGCGCTGCCGTTGATCACGGAGTTGCGCATGGGCCAGGGCGGCTATCAGGTCGTCATCGGCAACGAGGAAAAGGTCCTGCCGGTCAGCAGGCGGCACACCCGCGAGCTGAAGGACAGGTTGGTCGGCACGTCCCGCGCCGGGTAGCGCGTCATGACCGACGAGGTGTACCGCAAGATCGACGGAATCCGGGAACCGGATCCGACGCTCGGCAGGAGCGTCCCGTCGCGGCAGCACGCATCTCGTCCGGCGATCCCGATACCGGCAGAGGACGACCCCGCGACGCTGCGTGCTCGCAGGCAGCGCGTCGTCCTTGCCGAGCCGAGCCGCTCGCCCGGCGGGTTGCGCGCCAGGGTGGAACTGGCGCAGCAGACCAGTTGGGGCGAGTTGCTGATCACCGACCTGATCAAGGCTCAGCTGCGCAGCGGCGTGTTGCTCGCCGTGCTCGCCGCCTTCGTGCTGGGCGCGCTGCCGCTGGCCTTCTACCTCTCACCGACGCTGGCCACCCTCCGCTTCATCGGCCTGCCGGTGCCGTGGCTACTGCTCGGCATCGCGCCGTTCCCGTTCCTGCTCGGGGTGGGCCTGTGGTACAACCGCCTGGCGGAGCGCCACGAACGAGATTTCGTCGACATGATCGAGAACTGAGCCGGGGGCGCGGCACCAGACATTTGTGAGGAACTGTCCGTGCAGCTGAACCCGTGGGCCGTCGCCAGCGTGCTGGTGGTTGGGGCGGTGACCGTTTACCTCGGTCGCCGGATGTCCCGGTTCGCCAGCACAACCCACGACTTCCTCGTCGCGCGCCGCACCGTGCGTTCCCGCCGCAACGCCGCCGCCATCTCCGGCGAGTACATCTCGGCCGCCTCCTTCCTCGGTGTCGCCGGACTGGTGCTCAAGGACGGCGCCGACGCGCTGTGGTACCCCATCGGTTTCACGGCGGGCTTCCTGGCCTTGATGATCTTCGTGGCGGCTCCGCTGCGTCGCTCCGGCGCCTACACACTGCCGGACTTCCTCGAGGCCAGGCTCGGCTCTGCTGCGTTGCGCACCGTCTCGACCTGGTTCGTCGTCTTCATCGGCGTGCTCTACATGCTTCCGCAGCTGCAGGGCGCCGGGCTTGCCCTCACCGCCATCACGCCCGCGCCCGCCTGGATCGGTTCGGTCGGCGTGATGGTCGTCATCGCGCTCAACGTGGTCTCGGGTGGGATGCGCGCGATCACGTTGGTGCAGGCGTTCCAGTACTGGCTGAAGCTGTTCGCCATCGGGGTGCCCACTTTCCTGCTGTGCCTGGTGTTCCTCGGCGGGGCAGGCTCCGGCGCGGCGGGTTCGCTCGGCGCGCAGACACCACCGGAGTTCACCGAGGAGACGACGGTCGACATCCAGACGCCGGTGACGCTGCGCGTGGCCGAGACCACGCTGGTGACGGTGGTCGGCGAGCAGGAAGCGCTTTGGTTTCCCGGCAGGGAGTACCCCGTGAGCAGTGGAACCGAGCTGGTGTTCCCCGCGGGCGTGAAGGTGCCCGTGGTCAGCGACGGCGCGCTCGACAACGCCAGCTGGCTGCGGCCGACGGAGACGTCGCAGGACTTGCTGTGGACGTACTCGCTGATGCTGGCGACCTTTCTCGGCACGATGGGGTTACCGCATGTGCTCGTGCGCTTCTACACCAACCCCGACGGCAAGGCGGCGCGCAGGTCGACGGTGCAGGTACTGCTGCTGTTGGGGCTGTTCTACCTGTTCCCCATCCTCATCGGGGCGCTGTCGAGGCTGTACGTACCCGAACTGCTCGTGACCGGCCGAACCGACGCCGCCGTGCTCGAGGTACCCACCGCGATGCTGCCCGGACTGCTCGGCCAACTCGTCGTCGCGGTGACCGCGGCGGGTGCGTTCGCCGCGTTCTTCTCCACCTGCTCGGGACTGCTGGTCAGCGTTGCGGGGGTGATCGCGACGGACCTGCTCGGCGGCAAGGTGCGTCACTTCAGGATGGCGGCGATGGTGGTGGCGGCCGTGCCTGCTGGCATCGCGGTGACCCTGCCCATCGACGACCTTTCGCTGAGCGTGGGGCTCTCGTTCGCGCTCGCCGCCTCCACGTTCTGCCCGCTGCTGCTGCTCGGCATCTGGTGGCGGGGGTTGACGTGGGTCGGCGCGATGGCGGGTATGTGCGTGGGTGGTGGTCTGGTACTCGTCGCTGTCGGACTGAACATGCTGAGCAGGTACACCGGTGGCTGGGCACCGTGGTTCGTCACCCAACCCGCCCTGTTCACGGTCACCGCCGCGTTCGTCACCACGATCGTGGTGAGCAGGGGCACCGCCAGACGTATCCCGGACGACGTCAATGCCGTGATGCTGCGGCTGCACGCCCCCGACCCGCTGGGCTTCATGCGCGACCGTGCGGTGGCTCGCTTCGGCAGCCTGGACGACAGGGAGCGAGGCCGGGCCAAGCACCGAAGGTAGCCGCTTCGTACCTGGAGGCGTCGCGGGCTCACCGGCACGCAACGGTCCGGCATGCGACGATTGGGTACGTGCTTGACCGTGCCGAATCCGTACCGACGACCTCCGTTTCCGACCTGCCCCCGACCGGACTGGTCGTGCTGGACGTACGCGAGCCCGACGAGTGGGCGGCGGGGCACGCACCCGAAGCCATGCACATCCCGCTCGGTGAGCTTCCCGCGCGAGCGGCCGAGTTGGCCGAACTGCCGGACGACCAACCCGTCTACGTGGTCTGCCGTGGCGGCGGCCGATCCGCGCGCGCGGCGGCCTGGCTCAACGCGGCCGGAATCGTGGAGGCGGTGAACGTGGCAGGCGGAATGAAGTCCTGGGCGACCGAGGGGCGGCCCCTCGTCGGCGAGCGTGACGGCGTCCCGCCGGAGGTGCTCTGACCGGGATGCAGCAGCCCAGACGTCGGGTGCGCTGGGTCGCCACCGTTCCTCCCGGTGTGCGGCCGCCCCGCCACGTCTCGGCACCCCAGCGTTACACCGGTCCGCCGTCGTACCAGGTCCCGCCTCGTTGGGGGTTCCCGCAGGTGGCGTGGCGGTGGCCGACCGCGGTGCCCGGCACGGTGTCGGACCTTCCCGTGCCACCGCAGCGGCTTCGCATGATCGCGCGCAACGCCGTGACCGTGCTGTGGACACTGGCGATGCTGGCAGCGGTTGCGGCGGGGGCGGAGAGCTGGCGCTACGCGCTGCTGCTGAGCAGTCGTGATTCGGCGCTCAGCGCCTCCGTCGTCGGTGCGTCGGACGCGCTGGTGCTGGCCTTCTCACTGCTGGCGTTCGTGCTTGCGTTGTTCGCGTTCGCGGCTGTGATGTGGTGGCTGTTCGTGGCGCGCTCGGCGGCGGCGGAAGAAGCGGGGCAGCAGCCCGCCCGCCCGACGTGGCAGGTGGTGGCGGGCATCCTCGTGCCGGGCCTCAACCTGGTGCTGGCGGGCTCGATCCTCGCCGAGTTGGAGCACGCCGCGCTGCGCGGACCGGTGGACGCCCGCCCCCGGCCCTCGCGCCTGGTGCTGGGCTGGTGGGCGCTGTGGGTGAGCAACGGACTGCTGCTCGTGCTGACCGTCGTGTGGCGAACGCGTGACGGCGTGCAGGCCGAGGCCGACGGGGTGGTGCTGAGCGCGCTTACCGACCTGTCCGCGGCGGCGCTGGCCGTGGTCACGGCGCTGGTCGTGCGCCGTGTCACCCGATTGATCGCGCCGATCGAAGCCGGACTCGTGCGCCCCGTCCGTGTGGTGGCCGTCAAGGGTGCGCCGTGCCCGTCACGGCGGGGCCGCCCGACCACCGCAACCCGCTGACCCGCGAGTCCCCCGCTCCTGCCCGCGAGTCCCCCGCTGCTGCCCGCGAGTTCTGCGCTCTTGCCCGCGAGTTCTGCGCTCGCATGGGGTTCAGGCCGTCACCGGCAGATCGCGCAGGCCCCGAATCACGAACTCCGGACGCCGTCGCGGCTGCCTTGCCAGCCGAAGCCCCGGCAATCGCCTCACCAGCGCCGAAAGCGCGGCGCCGATCTCGATGCGGGCGAGTGGGGCGCCGAGGCAGTAGTGCACGCCGCCACCGAAGCCGAGATGCGGGTTCGGGTCCCTGCCGATGTCGAGTGTGTCCGGTTCGGTGAACACGTCGGGATCGCGAGCGGCAGCGCCAAGCAGTGCGGCGACCTTCTCACCTCGAGGGATGCGCTGCCCCGCTATCTCAACGTCGGTCGTGGCGGTGCGCTCGAACAGTTGCAGCGGTGAGTCGAACCTGATCAGCTCCTCCGCAGCCGAACCCGCCAACCCAGGATCGGCCACCAGGCGCTCCCACTGCTCGCGGTGGGTCAGCAGCGCATACGTTCCGTTGCCGAGTACGTTCACCGTCGCCTCGTGGCCCGCCATCAGCAGCAGCACCGCTGTCGCCACCACCTCGTCCTCGGTCAACTCGCTGGCGACGAGGTGGCTGAGCAGGTCGTCACCAGGGTCGGCCGACCGCCGCGCGGCGAGTGCCCGCAGGTAGCCCGCGAACCGCGCCGCCGCCCGCTCGGCGGCGAGTTGCCGGCCCTCGTCGATGCCGTACTCGTACATCTTGACGATCGAATTGCTCCAGGCGACCAGCCGTGGGCCGTCCGATTCCGGTATGCCGAGCAGTTCGGTGATCACCATGACCGGGAGTGGTTGAGCCAGGTGTTCGAGCAGGTCGACCTCGCCGTCGGTGGTGATGCGCGCGGCGAGGGTGGCGACCAGTCTCGCGGCCAGCGCCTCCACAGCCGGGCGCAGCCGTTCGACGTGACCCCTGGCGAACGCGGCCGACACCAGCCTGCGCAACCGCGTGTGCGCGGGCGGCTCGTTCTCCAGCAGCGAGTTGCGGTGCAACATGTTGAACGACGCGAACCGTTCCGCGGGTGTCGCATCGGTCCAGATGCGGCCGAGGTCGCGGTGCCGCAGCACCGCCGACGCCGCTGGGTGCGACACGGCGATCCACAGCCCCAGCCCGTCGTGCCGGTGCACCTCGCCGAGCGCGCGCAGCTGGGCGAACTCCGGATAAGGATCGGCGATGAACGCGGGGTCGTCAGCGACGAACACCGGGTGAGCATAGCCCGGCGGGCCTGCCGGTCGCGCCCTCTCGCCGAACCGAGGTCGCGGTTACCGTGGCGCCATCACTCGCCATGTCGCGGCGAGGGTCTTCGCCAGGTTCATCGGCGTTCCGGGCAACCGATGCAGGTGGTCCTGCCCGTCGACGAACACCAAGACGCGGCCCTCCTCCGAAATGTCGATCACGGAGAAGGGCCTGCTTCGACGGAGCGTGCCACCCAATGTCCTTGCCACATAAATCTGATGGATGGCCTCGCGTGGCGCTTCCAGCTGCTGCGTCAACTCACTCACCGGATCCGGTCCCGACGAGAACAGGTTCCCCGATTCGTCGTGTCGCTCGAACTCCCGTTCGGCGATCGTCAACTCCGAGCCAGGGGCGGGTGGAAACTCGGGCAATTCATCGATGAACTGTTCGAGCAGTCGATGTTCCTCGACCGGCACGATCGACACGACCTCACCGCGCACCTGCATCGCAGTCGCCTCACCACCAGCAGCGCAAAACAGGAACCTCCGGTCCTGACGGTCGTCGGCGTGAGCGCTCCAGCAGTACAACTCCCTGTCCGGTGAGCTGAGAACCCGCAGCATCAACCCGAATTCGCGGGTGAGAGTCGTGTCCTCCGCGAGGCCGAGGCCGGTCAACGCCTGCCAGCAGGCGTGGGTGAACGCATCGGCGCGGGATCGTGCGATGTAGAGTTCGAACCCGCCGAGCACGGGGTGTGGATCGCCGAGTTCCTCGACGTCCCACACCTGCAGCAACAGTGTGCGCGGCACCGTGATGGGGCGAGCCCGTACCGCCACGGCTGGTCAGCCGCCGATGGTTGGAGGCGTCACAACGTTGCCCGTATCGGGATCACGCAGCACGCCATCGCTTTCGGCGAACTTGAATGCCTCGTCACTGTCCTGCACGTACCGACGCTCGTGCGCCTCGTCCTCGTGACCCTGGCCCCTGCCTGCGCCTGCACCGCCCATCGCCCCCATACCAGCACGCGCACCGGCTGCGCTACCGGTCGAACTACCGGCCTGACTCGCAGCAGGCTGCCCGCCCGGGCCCAGCGAGCCAGCGCCACTGCCCTTGCCCAAGCCAGGGCCACCCGCGGTGCCGGCCGAGCCCCCACCGACCAGGCGGCTTCCCGCATTGCCGGAACCGGAGCCGGCCATGCCCAAAGGGGGGAACCGGGTGCCGGCACCGGCTGACCCACCGGCTGCCGGAGTGAACCCGAACGCAGCACCGCCGGACCCGGAACCGGGCGTCGGGCTGTGGGTGCCCGGGGCCTGGTAGGCAGGGGTCGACGCGGCGGGGCTGGTGGCATGCGGGGAGGCGTACCCGGACGTCGAGGTCGAATCGCCCGGCTGCGAACCCGTGGCAGCGGCCGGCAGGTCTGTGAGGCTGTGCGAACCGGGGCCGACGGGGCTGGTCGATGCCCGTGGCAGACCGCCTGTCTGCTGTGTCGGCTGTGTCGGTTGCTGCCCGCGGGATTCGTTGGCCGCTGTGCTGCCGGCGCTGGTTTCGATGTTGATCTCGTCGAAGCCACCGTCCAGCGCGGCGAGTTCACCGAATTCTCTTCGCACCCCGGCATGAGAGGACTTCATGGTTTCCTCGTAGGCCTGGTAAGTCTGCCGGTTCTGCTCGAGTTGCGCCTTGTACCGGTTGACCTGGTCCTCTTGATCGGTGTCCCACGGCGTCAACGTGTCCCACGCGCTGCGTTCCGGCGCCTGCTCGGCCATCGGTGTCAGCCGTGCCTTCAGGCTTTCGAAAGCGTGGGCATTGTCGGCGTACTGGCGCGCGTTGCTGCCGTAGACCTCCGACGACAACTGCGCCGCCTTCACCCCCGCGCGAACCCTTTCCATCGCCGCGGCAGCCCCGCCACCGGTCCAGGAACTCTCCAACGCCTGCAGCATCCGAGAGCCGCGATCACCCGTCTGGTCGTGGCCATCCACAAGAGCATTCGCTTTGGCGGAGGCCTCGTGCCATCGAGACGAGTCGCCCTGGTGCACTCGCCGTACCAATTCCGGTATCGCGACGACGCCCTGCTCGGCAATGACCCGCTTCACGATTTCGGCAAGGGCCGCGTCATCGATCGAGAACAGCCCCATGTCTATTTCCCGGCTCTTTCCTTCAGGTTTCCCACAGCGACGGATGCGAGCCGCTTCGCGGGTTCGCACGAATCGACCTTGCCCATGTTCCTGCGACTCAACGTCACGACGATGTCGAGCGCGTACTCGTCTGCAAGTCCCACGGCCACTGCGCAGTCGATGGAATCTTCGCTTCGCTTGTACTCGACCGCCGGAAAACCCCCGATGGGGCCCGCGTCGCGGAACACCGGCCTCTGTGGCTTGGTGTTCGCATAATAGGCGCTCAGCCCCTCTCGCGTTTTGGTGCTGAAGCCGAGCAGGAAACCGCCACCGGTCACCGGATCGGACCATTGGCAGAACGAGCCCGCCGCGTTCTCACCGTGCCTACCGTCGGAGGCACCACTCCCCAACGCCTCCACCGTCTGCTGCCGGGTCATGGCGTCGCACGGGTCGCCCGCCAGCGCCGACTCCGGCAACGGATCGGCCACCGCGGGCGCCCCGCTGTGCGGCAACCCGGAACCACCCACCGACGAACCGGCGGACTCCGTTGCCGATGACCCGGACACCGGCGCCGCCGTGCCACCCGTCCCTGCCGCACAACCAACCACCCCGAGCAGGCAACCCGCCGCCAGCACCACCACAACCCGCCTCATCACACGTAACCCCCGCCGGTGGTGTCCTGGCCACCCGACCTGCCGATCTCCTGACCTGCCTGCTCATCGAAGCGCTGCACGATCCCCAACGCCCGCTCCAACGCCCCCACCAGACTCAGCCAGTAGTCCCGTTCCGCGGCCACGTGCGCGGCCCCCTTCTCGAACGCCTCGACACCGACCCGGTTGAACTCCTGACTGGCCGGATCATCAGCCGGAGCCCGCGTCTGCGTCAGCGTCTCTGCTTCTCGTGCCAGCTCACCCAGCTCTTCAGCGATGCCACGCGCTTCCTCCAGCGCGGCCTCGGCTTCCTGCCTGCTCAAAGTGAAACCGCCCGAGCCCTGCCCGGACGGCTTGCCGTCAATAATGAAATTCGCGTCGTGGAACACCCCCAACGCCCCGGAAACCGCCGCACCCCCCGGCGCCGCGGCCACCGCAGCCTGGGTCGCCGCAACCGCCGCCCGGTCAGCCGCTCCGCCGTTCGCCCCCGCTGCCATCGAAGCCTCCCCACTTCACATGACACTCGGCGCCACAGTGTAGCCAAACAGTCACCAGCTGAAAGGCGACTTCACCAACTCGCCACCTGACATCGACCGACCGCATTCGTTGTCAGCTGCGCGGCCGCCATTCGTGCACGAGGACGGAATACAGGATCGAGTCGCGCCATGCGCCTCCGGTGAACACGTGGTCACGCAACACGCCCTCACGGGTGAAGCCGAGCTGCTCGACGAGCGCCAGGCTGGCGGCGTTCTCCGGGCCGATCGCGGCAGTCACCCGGTGCAATCCCAGCGTGCCGAACCCGAAGTCGAGGATGGTTCGCACGGCGTCGGTGGCGTAGCCGCGTCGCTGATGGTCATGCGCGATGGCGAACCGCAGTTCGGCGGCCTCGAAATCTCCCAGCAACAGCCGTGTGAAGCCGACGACCCGGTCCTCATCGAGCGCGGTCACAGCCAGGTAGTAGTCGTTACGAGGACACTGCCTGGCACGTTCGATGATCCCGTCGAGCAGTTGGCGGGCCTGCTCGGCGTTGCGTGAGTTGATGTTCAGGTAATAGGTGACCCGGTCGTCGCCCACGATGCCCCTGACACCGTCGAGGTCGTCAGCGGAGAACTCGCGCAGGCGAACCCGCCTCCCGGTAAGCGCCACCCGCTCAGTAGTCAGCCGAGCCCGCACACCACCAAGGCTAGTCGCCCGAGCACTGCTTTTGTCCCCGTCCTAACCTTGGACCACAACCAGTGCCGTCGACACCACCGCACAACCCGCAGGAGGCGAGAACGTGGGCAAGGCCGCGCGCAAGAAGGGTCCGAAGGCGGGCCGCAAACCCAAGGTCCGGGACGTCTTCGTGGCACGCCCCTTCGAAGGGCTTGCGGCGGAACCCGAGATGATCGCGCTGAGGGAGTTCGTGCCGTCCGCGACCGCCGCGTTGACCTTGCGTGACGATCCCGAGCGCAAGGTCACGCTCGGTACGGTCCTGCCGATGGCGGCCGCCGCGCTCGTCCGCTCCGACGGCGAGGTCTTCCTCGGGATGCAGGTGCAGACACGCTCGTCGGACATCAGCAGGGACCTCGGCCGGTCACTGCGTTGGGCACTGGAGGCGAAGCCCGGCGCGGTGCTCTCCGTTCCGGACACCACGAGCGAGCCGGTGGAGGGTGAGCGGTTGCAGGATCTGCTCGCGGCGGATGCCGCACTGGACGTGCGACTGCACGAGGACTTCTCGTGGTGGCTCGCCGAGGACACCGAGCCCACCGGTGAGATCGCGATGTCACTGGAACGGGCGAACGCCGCGATCATGCCTACCGAGCGGCTGAGCCCGGGCGCGTACTGGGTTCTCGCCGGAGCGAAGGCGCACCTGCGCTGGGTGTGGTCGGCCGACGAGAATCGCCTGCTGCAGGCGCTTGCGCGGTTGTCGGCCGCCGGTGCGCTCAACCTCGGAGAAGGAACGAGATACGCGGGTTCGTTCCGTGCGCATGGCCTGTTGGTGCCGGTGTGGGACCTCGACCCGGAAGCACACGCCCGGGAATGGATCGAACCCGCCAAGCAGTTGGGCTCGCGCCTGGAGTCCGCGCTGGCCTCGCTGGACGACGAGCCGTTGAACGCGGCGGAGCGCAGGGCCAGGGACGGTCTGATCGGTCGCCAACTGACCCTGCGCTGATGATCCTGCACATCTGCTCGGAGGCGGACTGGGCGGGCGTCGCGGACAACGAGCACTACCGCACACGGTCGCTGCACGAGGTCGGGTTCATCCACTGTTCCGACCTCGGCACCGTCCACCTACCCGCCACCCGGCTGTACCGAGGCCGCACCGACCTGCTTGTGTTGCGGGTCGATCCGCAACTGCTGGACGTGCCGCTGCGTTGGGAGCCGGGAGTGCCGCCCGAGCCGCAGAACCCATGGTTTCCGCATGTGTACGGCCCGATCCCGAAGGCGGCGGTGTCGTCGGTGCACCCGTTCCCACCGTTGCCGGACGGATCGTTCCGGCCACCGCCCGAACTCACCGGACTGAACTGAACACACCAAGGCAACCTTCCCGCCCCTCCCGTGCGTGCAGACGTCGAGCCAGGTGAACGGCCACCGGAGGGAGGCGTTACCGTGACCGCATTCGTGCCCGTCGTCGCAAGGGGAGACGGCTGGGCGGGCACAGTCGGTCGGGAGAGGGGATCGGTCGTGCCTGGCGACCTCGCGGACTTCGAGGAGTTCGTGCAGGCGACGCTGCCCGGACTACTCCGGTACGGGCACGCGCTGACAGGCAACCCACATGACGCGGCGGACCTCGTGCAAACGGTGCTGGAGAAGATCGGCTCACGCTGGGGTCAGGTGTTGCGCAAGACCGGCGACCCGCTTGCCTACGTGCGCCGCTCCATGACCAACGCCCACATCAGCAGGTGGCGGCGGCACCGCAGGGAGAACCTGGTCGCGGAACTTCCGGAGCCGAATCCGCACATGCCCGCGGACCCGTTCGAGCACGAGCCGCTGTGGCAAGCGCTGCGGGAGCTACCGCCGAGGCAACGTGCGGTGATCGTGCTGCGCTACTACGAGGGGTTGTCAGAAGCCGAGATCGCCGACGCCCTCGGGGTGAGCCCTGGCACCGTGAAGAGTCAGGCGAGCAAGGCGATCGCGTCGCTGCGCGGCAGGCTGCGAGACGACAGAGCTCCCGAGGGGAGATGACGGATGGACGGCCAAGGCGAGGACTTGGACGGCGTTGGGGGCCCCGACAGCGGTGAGGAACTGGACGTCGAGCTGCGCAGGTTGTTCTCCGACGACCGGCTGGACGTCGCGCCGAGATCCGACGCGGGCGAACGGATCGTCGCGGGGGCGAGGCGGCGGCGCCGCCGTCGCGGGGCGCTGGTGAGCGGTGCGGCGACCCTCGCGGTGGCGGGCCTCGTGGCAGGCGGAGTGCTACTTGGCGAGCTCGGCAAACCGGAGGGCAAGCCGGAGGTCCAGATCGCCGCTCCACCGGCTGCAGACCGAGCGACCACGTCGCACCTCGCACCGTCGACACGTCTTGAAAGGCCAAGGGGCGAGGGCCGAGCAGGTGAGTCACCGGAGGCACAGGCCGGCACACGGACCGAGCGCACCGCGTCCGGCTCGGAGCCGAAGAGCACACCGACGACGGCGCCACCGGCGAGGGGTACGGTCATGTTGGCCGAATCCGCGCTCCGCCACGACGGCTACAAGGAACTGCGGCTCGGTATGCGCTACGAGCAAGCCGTGGCGACCGGCATGCTGACCTCGGACGCGCAGCCTCCACCACCCGACGGCAGCTGCATGCGTTACGCGCTCGCCGAAGGTGCCGACGCGATCGAGGACGTGGTGATCTCGGCCGAGCACGGGCTCGTGGCCTTCAACGCGTCGAAGGCACGTACGACGGAGGGCGTCGGGGCCGGCTCGTCGGAGGGACAGGTACAGGCTGCCTACGACGAACTCACCGTGGAAACCGACGGCTACTCGGTCGCGGTGGGCAACGCGCGCTACCACCTCGCCATTTCGCAGGGAACGGTCATGCGGTTGCGGTTGCTCGCGCAGCCCTGGCCCTGCTGAATCGTCGGCACGAGCGCGCTCGTGCCGCAGCCGGAACGGACCCGGGCTACTCCACAGGGGGAGAGCCCGGGTTCGTTTCGAGACTGGTCAGAGCTTGCCGCCGGCCACAGGTGGCATCGTGGGGTCGGTCCCTTCGTCGGTGGCCGACTCCCGGTACAGGAACTGCTCCACCTCCGAAAGGTTGCCTTTCGCGCGGTCGACGACGTTGAGCAGCGTCGACATCTTCGCGATCTCCTCGACCTGCTCCTTGAGGAACCACTGGATGAACTGCTCACCGGCGTAGTCGTCCTCTTCGCGTGCCGCCTTGGCCAGCGTCTGGATGTCCGAAGCGACCCCCTTCTCCTGTTCCAGCGCGAGCTCGACCAGTTGGCGCGCGTCGGAGAAGTCGTTGCGAACGTCACCGGTACCCGGAATCTCGACGTGGTGGTCGGTGTCCATCATGTACCGCACCAGTGCGAGTGCGTGGTTGCGCTCCTCGATCGCCTGCTTGTAGAAGTACCTCGCAAGCTGCGGCAGGTCCTCGTTGTCGAACCACACAGCCAGCGCGACGTACTGTTGCGAGGCGTTGAACTCGTTTTGGATCTGAGCCTGCAGCAATTCGTAGAACTTCGAACGCGGATGCTTCTTCAAGGTGGCCATATATTCAAAATACTGCAGTTCGGCGCTGTCCTTCAATGGACAGGAGTGAGGTGGAACCCAGTTGTGGACCGCAACTCGGGATAGGCTTCGCTAATTTCGATTAGGCTGTCCTAAAAATTTGTGGTTAGGGAAGCCTGTCTTTTCAGACGGAATCTCGGGCAACGGGACACGACATACACCTCGGGCCACCTCTGCCCGACCCCAGTTCCGAACCCGCGATGCGTAGCACCTCGATTCCCGCCTCCTCCAAGCGCGCGTTGGTCTCGACGTTGCGCTCGTAGCCGACCACGACCCCAGGAGCGACCGCGAGCGTGTTGTTGCCGTCGTCCCACTGCTCGCGCTCGGCTGTTACCGGGTCCAGCCCGGTATCGATCACGTGCAGCCGGTCGATGTCCATCGCCTGGGCCGCCGCGTCGAGGAAGGGTGCGGGCCCATCGACGCGCAGGCCGCCGTCCGCATCAGGGCGCAGTGAGTAGGCCACCAGCGAGTCCCTGGCCAACGGGTACATCACCACCGCATCCGGGCCGATCATCGTGCATACGGTGTCCAGATGCATCGTCGCGCGGTTCTGCGCGATCGGGACTGCCAGCACGGTATGTGCGATACCGTCCGCGAACGCCGACCTCGCCAGTGATTCGGCACCTGCCGCGCTGGTGCGCTCGCCAACCCCGACGGCCAGCACACCGGGTGCCAGCAGCAGCACGTCGCCACCCTCGACGGGCGCCGAGTGCGCGCCGTACGCCCGCACCGTTCCGCGGAAGCGGGGGTGGTAGGCGTACACGATGTCGAGCAGCGCCGTCTCCCTGCGCCGAGCGGGCATCGCGAGTGAGGCGATAGCGACCCTGTCGGCGATCCACACCGATGAGTCCCTCGTGAACAGCAGGTTCGGCAGTGGGTCCACCGCGAAGTCGTGAGGGTGGTGCATCTTGCGCACCAGGGAGGTGCCCTCCGACGCAGGCAGTTCCTCGAAGGTCATGCCCGACATCAGCACTTCACCCAGCACCGCTGGTTCCACTCCCGACAGGTACGACCGCAGCGAGTCCGCGAGATCGTCGCCGAGTCGCCGGTTGTCCACCGCCGCGTGCACACCTGCCACATGTGCCCTCGGGTCCTCGAGCGCCGCCTGCAGCAGGTCGGTCAGCAGTAGTACCTCAACCCCGCGTCCCCGCAACACTTCAGCGAAGGCGTCGTGTTCCTGCTGTGCGCGGTCCACCCACGGGATCGAGTCGAACAGCAACTGGTCGTTGTTACGCGGGGTCAGCCGCTTGAGTTCGGCGCCGGGCCGATGCAGCAGGACCGACCGCAGCGGACCAACCTCACTGTCCACGCGAGGCCGGGGACCGTGTGACGGTGTTCGTTGGCGGTCGACGTCGTCAAGACTCGGAGCGCTGTCAAGGCGTGGTGGGGTCACAAGCGCGAGCGTAATGACCCGGGACTCGTTCCGCGGCCCCGCGAAACGACGCGGCGCGGCGCGCTAATGATTGAGCCGCTTCGGCTCGGTTTCCCCTCGATGTGCCAACGTCTGCCCGCGGATCCTTGCGCACTATGACTGGACGCGCTGCGGCCTCACCGACTCGGTGACCACGCCCCGCTGTGACTCACCGGACGGCACGATCGTGAAGTGCCAGTTGTCCACGCCTCCACCCATGATCTCGGCATACCGTTCAGCGGCGTCACGGTTGGCGAACCGGATCTGCTGGTCGTTCACGCGGTGTGTGATCTTGCAAGCCATGGGAATCCCCTCCTTGTTCGACGGTGTCAACCCTCCGCATCCCCTGCGGGCCGACACCTCCGATTAGAACATATGTTCGAGTGCCCGGCAACCTCACGGCAGCCAGGTCACATGGTCCCGCAGCACCGCGTAGCCCACGAAGGCCACCACATCCAACAGGGTGTGAGCTACAACGAGCGGCCACAGCCGATTGGTGCGCTGCCACACCCTCCCGAACACCAATCCCATCAGCAGGTTTCCGACGAACCCACCGATGCCCTGGTAAAGGTGGTAGGAGCCGCGCAGAACAGCGGCGAGCAGCAGTGAGGAGTTCTCCCGCAGTCCCAGCTGGCGCAGCCGGGTGAGCAGGTAGCCGACGACCAGCACTTCCTCGGCGAAGGCGTTGCCGAAGGCCGCGAGCGTCAATGTGATCGGCCGCCACCAACTGTCGGTGAGCGTGGAAGGCTGAACCGCCAGGTTGAAACCCAGTTGCCAGCCGACGAAGTACAGGGCGAGGCCCGGAATACCGATGAGCGCAGCCAACGCCGCCCCCGTCGCGAGGTCCCTGCGCGGCCTGTGGCGATCCAACCCGACCTCGGCCAGCCGCATCCCGCCTCGCCACAGCAGGTACAACCCCAGCGCACCCCAGCCGAGAAGTTGTACGACGCTCAGTAGCTGCTTGCCGAGGTCTATCAGGTCGAGCGTGGCCTGCGGGGCGTTGATGGCCACCCGCTGCCGACGCAGCGGTTCCGTGCGCAGCAGCGCGTCCAGCAGCGTAAGCAGGCTACGCAGGCCGGAAAGACCCAGCGTGATGGCGAATACGATGACGAGTTCGACGACGATCCCGCGCCGCTGAACAGGGTCGGTGACGACCGAGGGGCGCGGCGGCGCCGCCGGCCGCAACCAGTCACGTAGGCCGTTCGACACTGTGGCACGTTACATGACTCTTCGAAACCGCAGGTCGGCGGCGAGCGCGGCAACGGGTTGCGAACCGTCACCGTTACTTTTCCACATGATCGTTCCGGATGGCACTAGGGTGCTACGGACGTAACACCGCGACGAAGGAGGCAGCCTCGTGACGGAAACGTCAGGTACTGGGGCCGTGGCGCCGCCTGGTTCACGACCTCCGTGGCACAGGACGATCGCACCGAGGGTCTTCTGGCCCGCCGCGGTCATCATCGTGGGATTCGTGCTGTTCACGGTGGCCTTCCCGACACTGGTGGGCGACACCATCAGCGCCGTGCAGGAAGCCGTGATCGGCACCTTCAGCTGGTACTACATGTTGATCGTGTCCGGCTTCGTGCTGTTCGCGATCTGGGTCGGGCTCAGTCACTACGGCGACATCAAGCTCGGGCCCGACGAGGAGGAGCCCGAGTTCGGGCTGCGGTCATGGTTCTCGATGTTGTTCGCAGCGGGCATGGGCATCGGGTTGGTGTTCTGGGGTGTGGCCGAACCGCTCAACCACTTCGCGGGCATCCCGAACCGGGCCACCGGCATCACGCAGGACGAGCAGGGCGCGCAGGACTCGATCGTGCAGACCTTCCTGCACTGGGGCCTGCACCCCTGGGCGGTCTACGTGGTCGTCGGCCTCGCGCTCGCGTACGCCATCCATCGCAAGAAGCGTCCCGTCTCGATCCGGTACGCGCTCGAGTCGTTGTTGGGCAGGCGGATCAGGGGATGGATCGGTGATCTCATCGACATCGCCGCGATCGTCGGCACGCTCTTCGGTGTGGCCACCTCGCTGGGGCTCGGCGTGATCCAGGTGGCTGCGGGGCTGGACTTCCTCAACGTGGTCAGCGATCCGGGAAACCTCACCTATGTGGTGCTGATCGGTGCGATCACGTCGCTGGCCGTGGTGAGTGTGATCACCGGCCTCAAGCGGGGCATTCGCTGGCTGTCCAACTTCAACATCAGCCTTGCCGGTGTGCTGCTGTTGTTCGTGCTCATCCTCGGGCCGACGCTGTTCATCTTCCGCGACCTCGTGCAGTCCATCGGCGACTACTTCCAGAACCTGTTGCGGATGAGCTTCAACACCACCGCCTACGAAGGTGAGTCCGGCACCGAATGGCAGGGTTGGTGGACCACGTTCTACTGGGGTTGGTGGATCTCGTGGGCGCCCTTCGTCGGCGTGTTCATCGCGCGCATCTCCCGAGGTAGGACCGTGCGCGAGTTCGTCGCAGGCGTGCTGCTGGTACCGACCGCCATCACGTTCCTGTGGTTCACCGTTTTCGGCGGGACCGCGCTGTACCGGCAGTTGTTCGGTGAGGGCGGGTTGATCGGCACCGACGAGACCGGAGCCAACACCGTCGACACGGAGGGGGCGCTGTTCGGCCTGCTCGAAGGCCTACCCGGCGGCACGATCATGGCCGTGGGCGCTGTGATTCTGATCGTGCTGTTCTTCGTGACGTCCTCGGACTCCGGTTCGCTGGTGGTGGACATGCTCGCGTCGGGTGGTGACCCGAACCCGCCGACGTGGAGCCGGGTGTTCTGGGGCGTCATGGAAGGCGCCGTCGCCATCGCGTTGCTGCTGGCCGGTGGGCTCAGTGCGCTGCAGTTGGCCGCCATCCTGATCGCCCTGCCGTTCAGTGTGGTGATGCTGGGCATGTGCGTGTCGATCTGGCGAGATTTCCGTGCCGAGCGCAGAACCATGCTGCGCGTGCAGCGGCGGTTGCAGCGCCAGGAGATCACCGAGCACGTGACCCACAGCCTGATCGACGAGGGACTCGTCGAGCCCAACGGCAGTGCGGGCAGAGCGAAGGATCAGGTACCTGAGCAGTCCTGACGGACTGGTGAGCGACGCCCCCGGCGGGAGAGGTGCCGGGGGCGTCACGCTTGCCGGGTGGGGTGCGGCAGCGAAAACGCCTGCCGGCCGGCCCCGGGCAGGGCAGCGCGATGCCGACACCTCTGGAGGAGCCGCTGACAGCAAAGGCGTCGTGATGGTTGGGCAGGCCGCGGCCCGCGGTAGGTTCCGCCGCTCGGTAGGCAACCTCAGGGGCACGGTGCGCGGGCTTTTCTTCGGGTCGAGGCTCTCGCACATGACGGGCATGCTGCTGGTGGCGACCGGTGTGGGTTCGGCCACACGGCGTCGCGAGACGGCGTGAACGGCGTTCGCTAGTCGTTCGTAATACGGACGACTTTGTTCTGATTTCGTTCGCTACTAGCGTGTGAGGCGTGTCAAGCGCTGTGGAACTCCCGCCCCCCGGCCCGCGAGGAATCCCGCCCCTGTTCGCGCGGCTCGTAGACGATTCGGCACTGTTCCCGCCAAGCGAAGCGACGATGCGTGAGGCGCTCGAGAAGCACCTCGAGACGAGAGCAGGGGAACACGCCGGAATGCTCGGTGTGTTCCTGTGCCAGGCCTCCCGGCTACCGGAGATGATCACGGAGTTGATCAAGATCCGGCCTGCCGAGCCGCTGCCGCTTTCGCTGATCATCGACACCGGCCTCGGCGGCGTTCCGAAGGCCATCTCCATCGTCGAATCGCGCAACGAACTGCTCTCACTGCGCATGGTCGAGATGCCCGCACCCTCCGACGTCGACGAGGTCTGGCTGGAGCGGGTGTCGGAATTCGTGCCCGAGGACGTCGTGCGGGTCGTAGAGCCACGCAGAGGAGTGGGCTGGCTCGACGGTGTGCGCAAGGTCATCGAACACGGAAGCTGGCCGAAGATTCGATGCGGGGGTCTGTCCAGCGAGAACTTCCCCAGCATCGACGACGTGGCGGACTTCTTGTCCGTGGTGAGCAGCTACCCCGGCGCTTCGTTCAAGGCGACGAACAGCCTGCAGCGCGCCGTGCGGTACACCGACCAGGCGACCGGCTTCGAGCACCACGGGTTCTTGAACGTGCTGGTGGCGTCGGCTCGCTGCCTGTGCGGAGGTGATGTACGTGCTGCGCTGGCCTGCACTGATGGCGAGTCGCTCGCGGGCGAGGTGAGCCAGTTCAGCGATCCCGCCGCCACGGCCGTGCGTTCGCTGTTCACCTCCTACGCCTCGGCGAGCTTCGCGGAGCCGATCGCGGATCTGAAAGGTCTGGGCCTGCTGTGAGCAGGGAGAGCTCGCTGACCTTGGATCGCGGGCTCGCACTGTTACAGGCCGTGGCGGACACCGGTGGTGAGGCTGCCACGATCTCCCAACTCGCCGCGACGATCGGTACCAGCAGGGCCGCTGTGTACCGGCTGCTCGTGCCGCTGGCCGAACGTGGACTGGTGTGGCGCGACGGCAGCAAGGTGCGGCTCGGTGCCGGAGTGCTGCGGTTGGCGGGACAGATGTTGCCGCAGCTACGTGACGCCGCGCGGCCCGTGCTGCGCGGGCTGGCCGAGTCGGTCGGCGTCACCGCGCACCTGTCCGTGGCCGAAGGTGACCAGCTCCATGTGATCGCCGTCGCTGAGCCGTCCTGGACCTCGTTTCACGTGGCTTACCGGATCGGCAGCAGGCATCCGATCTCGCGAGGCGCGGCGGGTAAGGCTCTCGCCCTGCGGGCCAAGGGCAGGGAATGGGCCGTGGCGACAGGAGAGCCGCAGCCAGGTACGTTCGGCGTGGCGGCGCCGGTCCGCGGGGTCACGGGGTTGCGCGCCAGTGTCGGGGTGGTGGCGCTCGAGGCGATGGACAACGCGCGTGTGGGGCCACAGGTCGCGCGCGCGGCGGCGGAACTCGCCGAGGTACTGCGAGGCTGAGCCAGCAACCGTGCGGTCAACCTCAACCCAACAGCGCGCTGCCGAACGCGAAAGCGGACAGACCGGCGAAGACGAATCCAGCCACCCGCTGCAGCATGCGTGGGTGGATCCGGTTGCGGATCTTGTGGCCGAGCAGCACAGCCAGTGCGGCCACGCCGACCAGGGCGAAGAAGGAACCCAGTCCGACTGCCAACGGTTGAGCGTAGCGAGCCACGAGGCCTGCGGTGGCAAGCTGCGACGCGTCACCCCATTCGGCTGCGAAGAGCACCCCGAAGGAGGACAACGCGCCCCGTCCGAACGAAGCCGGCGCCGCGGCCATGCGTGCGGCGTCGTGCGCGCCGTCGTCGGCCGTTCGAAAACCCTGCCGCAACAACATCGCCGAGCCCGCGCCGAAGAGCACGCCGACGACCGTGGAAACGAGCCGATCGGGTAACAACGTCAACACGCTGCCGAACGCCACGGCGATGACGGCTTGCACGGCGAAAGCCGCGATCACCCCGGTCAGCACCGCTTTCGAGCGGAAGCGGGTGCTGAGCACGAGCGTCGCCACGAACGTCTTGTCGGGCAGTTCCACGGCGACGACCAGCGCGAACGCGGCTACGAAAGCAAGTAGGGCCGACGACATCCTTAGGTGAACACCCCCTATTCACTTCAACGATAAAGGGGGTTACGAGAAATGCCCAGTACATGGGAATCACGAATTGTCGGATAAGCCGGACAGAAAAATTTCGCGTCGGCTGTCCTTATTATTTGTTTCGGCCCGCCGAAAGCCTTTCTTTCGCGGAGCGGGGGTGACCGGGTGGGACCAAGGTCCCGGTGAGCCAGGGACTACGGGACCTGATCCGGGGAGCAGGAGGGCGGCAAAGTTGATCTCGTGGAGGTCCTGGAACTAGCACGCTGGCAGTTCGGCATCACAACCGTCTACCACTTCCTCATGGTCCCGCTGACGATCGGACTTTCCGTCCTGGTCGCGGGCATGCAGACGGCGTGGGTGCGCACCGGCGACGCGCGATACCTGAAGATGACGAAGTTCTGGGGCAAGCTGCTGCTTGTCAACTTCGCAATGGGCGTGGTCACGGGGATAGTGCAGGAGTTCCAGTTCGGGATGAACTGGAGCGAGTATTCCCGCTTCGTCGGGGATGTGTTCGGCGCGCCGCTGGCGATGGAAGGGCTCGTCGCGTTCTTCGTGGAGTCGACGTTCCTCGGGCTGTGGATCTTCGGCTGGGGCAGGCTGCCCAAACGGGTGCACCTGGCCACCGTGTGGGCGTTCTCCCTGGCCACCCTTGCCTCCGCGTACTTCATCCTCGCGGCCAACTCGTGGATGCAGCACCCCGTCGGCGCGGAGTTCGTGGAGGGCAAGCCCACCATGAACTCCATCTGGGCCGTCTTGACGAACAACACCGCGCTCGCGGCCATCCCACACACCATTGCCGGAGCTTTCGCCGTGGCGGCGGCTTTCCTCGTCGGCATCGCTGCCTGGCAGCTGTGGCGGAAGCGGCCTTCCGGCGACGAGCACGCCGCGGCGTGGCGCTCCTCGCTCAAGCTCGGTGCGTGGGTCGGTGCTGCCTCGTTCGTCGCGCTGCTGGTCACCGGCGACCAGCAGGGAAAGCTCATGTTCGAGCAGCAGCCGATGAAGATGGCAGCCGCGGAGGCGCTGTGCGAGACGGAGCAGCCCGCCAGCTTCTCGATCCTGGCCATCGGGGACGTCGCGGACGCCGACTGCGACAGCGTCAAGACCTTCACCGTCCCCGCGCTGCTGTCCTTCCTGGCCCACAACGACTTCACCACGGAGGTGAAGGGCGTGCGGGACCTGGTGGGCGAGTACCAGGCGCGGTACGGCTCCAACTACCCGAACGACCCCATGCTCGGCGAGTTGGCGGGCAAGCCGATCGATTACGTGCCCAACCTGCCGGTGACCTACTGGGGCTTCCGAATCATGATCGGGTTCGGCGCGCTTTCCGCCGCCATCGGCGTGGCGGCCCTGTGGCTGACCCGGCAAGGCAGGATTCCTCGGTCACCCTGGTTCCCTCGCATGGCGTTGCTCGGCATCGCGCTGCCGTTCATCGCCAACAGCGCGGGCTGGATCTTCACCGAGATGGGCCGCCAGCCGTTCGTCGTCGTCCCGAACCCCTCCGGCGTGGACGGCGTGTGGATGTTCACGGCGCAGGCGGTTTCGAACGTGTCGACCGGCGAGGTGTGGACCTCGTTGATCTCGCTGACAACGGTGTACGCGGCGCTTGCCGTTGTGGAGGTGTTCCTGCTGGTCAAGTACGTCCGGGGCGGTGTCGACGCGGTGATGCCACCGAAGCAGTCGCCACCAGGGGAAGGCGGACCTGGCAAACCCGACAACCCGGACGACTCCGGATCCGACGACGCGCTCGCGTTCGCCTACTGAGGAAGGTGGAGCAGATGCTTCGACCCGCCAATCGAGCAAGCGGGGAGCAGGTACCAACCCCCACCCTCTCCGGGGGGCGACCCCGCACTCAGCCTACCGGTTTCGCCTGCATCCACGGGTTCTTACCTGCGGGTTGTGGGCAACTCGGGGGGTTGTGCACAGCCTGGGGGAATCTGGTTTCACGTGAGACATCGGCCGGAGGGCAGTCGTAGTGGATCTGGCAACCCTCTGGTTCTGCGTCATCGCACTGTTCTGGCTCGGCTACCTCTTCCTGGAAGGTTTCGACTTCGGCGTCGGCATGCTGCTGCCCGTACTCGGTCGTGACGACACCGAGCGACGCGTCATGATCAACACGATCGGCCCGGTATGGGACGGCAACGAGGTATGGCTCATCGTGGCGGGCGGTGCCACGTTCGCGGCGTTCCCCGCCTGGTACGCCGGGCTGTTCTCCGCCGCCTACCTGCCGCTGCTGGTGCTCCTTCTCGCGCTGATCGGCCGTGGCGTCGCCTTCGAATACCGCGGCAAGGTCGACTCGGCACGATGGCGGCGCGCCTGGGACCGCGTGATCGTCGTGGGCTCGTGGATACCGCCGCTCGGCGTCGGCCTCGTGCTGGCCACCACCGTGCTCGGGCTGCCCATCGACGCCGCCGGAAACCGGGTCGGCTCCCCGTTCGCGGCCGTGCGCTGGGAGACACTGCTCGGCGCGCTGGCCATCGCCGGGTTCTCGCTCGTTCACGGCGCCACGTTTCTGGCGCTGAAGACCGAAGGCGAGCTGCGTGATCGCGCACGGGCACTCGCGCTGCGCATCGCACCCGCGGCGCTGCTCCCGCTGGTGGCACTCGGGCTGTTCGTGCAATGGCGGGAGGGCGTGACCTGGACCCTCGTACCGCTGCTCGTCGTGCCGCTGGCAGCCGCCGTCGGGTGGTGGCGGCTGGCCGTGGGAAGGGAGGGACAGGCCTTCGCCGCGTTCGGCGTGCTCATCGCTGCGGCCGCGACAACTCTGTTCGGCGGCCTCTACCCCGAGGTACTTCCCTCCACGCTGGCGGACGCCTACTCGCTCACGGTCGAAAACGCGTCCTCCAGCCCCTACACCCTGCGCGTCATGACCTGGGTGGCGGCCTTCGGAGCACCCGCCGTGCTCGTATACCAGGGCTGGACCTACTGGGTGTTCCGTAACCGCATCGGCACAAGGCACATCCCGAAGGCGCACGTCCCCCGATGAACTCTCCCACCCGAGCCACCCTTCCCGCCAAAGTGTCCGAACCGGACACAGGCCGGGTGGGACGAGGTCCGCTCGGTGCGCTGCCCGCACTGTCGGTCGCAGCGCGCCGAGCGTTGACCTTGACCGCCGCGCTGTCGCTGCTGAACGCGGGCGCACTCGTGGCACAGGCCTTCCTGCTCGCCTCGATAGTGGCCGACATCGTCGCGGGCGAGTTCACCGGGCACGGTCCGATGCTGGCCGCGCTGCTGGCGGCCGTGCTCGTTCGCGCCGTGGTCGGCTGGGCGATGCGGGTCGTGGCGGCCCGCGCCGCGGTGGGCGCGAAGGAAGAGCTACGTGCCAAGGTGGTCGACCATGCCCTCGGTCTCGGTCCGGAGTGGATCGACCGGCGTGGCCCCGGCGAGTTGACCGCGCTGACGACCAGAGGACTCGACGCGCTCGACGCCTACTTCACCGACTACCTGCCCGCGCTCGTCACCGCCGCCGTCGTCCCACTGGCCGCGGGCGCTGCCGTGCTCCTCGCCGACTGGCCCTCCGCGGTGCTCATCGCGCTCACCGTGCCGCTGCTGCCGTTGTTCGCGATCCTCGTCGGCAAGTACACCGCCGAGCGGGTCGGCGCCTCGACCGACGCGCTGCACCGGATGTCGGGTCACCTACTCGAACTCGTGCGCGCGCTGCCTGTGCTCGCAGCCTTCGGGCGGGCCGCCGCGCAGGCCGACGCCGTCCGCCGCGTCAGCGAACGGCACCGCAAGACCACACTCTCCACCCTGCGCATCGCGTTCTCCTCCGCGTTCGTGCTCGAACTCGCCGCGACCCTTTCCGTCGCGCTGGTGGCCGTGGTGATCGGGCTTCGGCTCGTCTCCGGCGACCTCACGCTGGCGATCGGACTCGGGGTACTGATCCTCGCACCGGAGTGCTACCAACCGTTACGGTCGGTCGGGGCGGCCTTCCACGCCAGCGAGGACGGCGTCGAAGCCGTTCGGAGGGTCGCCGACGTACTCGCCGAGCCCGGTGCCGAAACCGGCACCGCGGTTCCACCACGCGGCGAACTGCGGGTCCGCGAACTGCGCGTTCGGCGACGCGGCAGCTTCGCCCCCGACGGCGAGTCCTTCACCGCGGTTCCCGGATCCACCGTGTGGCTGACCTCTCCCAGCGGCGCAGGAAAGACGACAACGCTGTCCGTGCTGCTCGGTTTCGTACGGCCGACGAGCGGCAGCGTCACCATCGCGGGCGTGCCGCTGGAGCAGCTGGACCTGGCGGCCTGGCGCGAGCGCGTCGCGTGGGTACCGCAGTCGCCCGCCTTCGCGGGCGGCACCGTCCGCGGCGAACTCGAACTGGCGGCGGCCCAACCCGAAGACGTCACCGAGCTGCTCGCGCGGCTGGACCTCACCGGGCTCGCCGACCGCCCGGTCAACCGGTTGTCCACCGGGCAGCGGCAGCGGGTCGCGGTGGCCCGCGCCCTGTTGCGGGTGCGGGCAGGGGCCTGGCTGTTGCTGCTTGACGAACCCACTGCCCACCTCGACGCGCACAACGCCGAACGGGTACTCACCGCGGTCGGTGAGGCACAACGGGCCGGGGCAGCCGTGGTGATCGCCGCGCACGAGCGCACCGCGCTCGACACCGGCGATGACCTGGGCGGCCCCGAGCCGGCCACGCAGGAAGGTGAGCCCGGAGGCGCTGCGGGCTCACCCCTGCGCCTTCGCTCGCTGCTGGACCGCAGGCTCACCGCGGGCGTACTGCTCGGCGCAGGTGCGCTGCTCGCGGGCATCGCGCTCACCGCCACCTCGGCGTGGCTCATCGCGAAGGCGTCACAGCAACCCCCGATACTCACCCTCGCCGTCGCCATCGTCGGTGTGCGCACCTTCGGCCTCGGCCGCGCGGGCCTGCGATACGCCGAGCGGCTCGTCACCCACGACGCCGCGTTCCGCATCGCGGGCAGGCTGCGGGAACGGTTGTGGAGTGCGCTCGTGCGGCTCGGCCCTTCCCGCACACTGGGACTGCGAAGGGGAGAGGGACTGCGCAGGCTCGTCGACGACGTCGACACCGTCCGCGACCTGCTGCCAAGGGTGGTGACGCCGCCGCTGGTGGTGGGGGTGGTGCTCGCCGGGGCGGTGGCCGTGCAGTACGCCGTACTGCCGGCCGCCGGGCTCGCACTCGCCGTCGCGGTGATCGCCACCGCCACGCTCGCCCCCACACTGGCACTGGCACTCGAACGCCACGCGACCGCGACCCTCTCGGCGGGACGGCGCGACATCGCCACCCAGGTGCTCTCGCTGTTCGACGCGGCAGCCGAGTTGCTCGCCTACGGAGTCGCGGCCGCGCGGCGCACCGAACTGGCTCGCACCGACGCCCGGCTGGCCGCAGCCGCGCGCAGGCAGGCACTCGGCGCGGGCGCCGCCGACGGCCTCGTGGTACTCGCCACCGGAACCGCTGCGGTGGCGAGCACCTGGTTCGCCACGCGAGCGGCCGCGTCAGGAGCCCTCGATCCCGTTCTCGCGCCCGTGCTCGCACTCGTTCCACTTGCGGTTGCCGAGGTGCTGACCATGCTGCCGCCTGCGGCGCAACACTGGGACTCGCTGCGCGACGCCCGCAGCAGGCTGGCCGCCACCCTGGCCGCCGAACCGCCCTCCACCCCCGACACGGTGCGGTACACCACCGACGGCGCGATCACCATGCGTGGAGTCGAGCTGGGCTGGCCCGAAACCGGCAACCCGGTGCTGGCCGGAGTGGACCTCGACATCCCCAACGGCTGCCACGTGGCCGTGATCGGCCCTTCGGGCGCGGGTAAATCCACCCTGCTCGCCGCCCTGCTCGGCTTCCTGCCGCCACGGCTGGGCCACATCGTGTTGCCCCGGCGGGTGGCATGGGCGCCGCAGGAGCCCGGACTCGTCTCCACCACGGTCGCCGAGAACCTGCGGCTGGCCGATCCGCACGCCAACACCGAGCAACTCACCGCAGCGCTCACCGCTGCGGGCCTGCCGGGACTCGACCCCGGCGTCGTCCTCGGCAGCGCGGGCGCAGGCCTTTCCGGAGGGCAGTCGCGCAGGGTCGCGCTGGCGAGGGCACTGCTCGCCGCCGACGCCGCCGACCTCGTGCTGCTCGACGAACCCACAGCCCACCTCGACGAACCCACCGCCCGCGAGGTGCTGGCCAACCTGACCGCCCTGCTGGCGGGCAAGACTGTCGTGCACGTCACCCACCGGCCGGAGGAAGCCGCCTTCGCCGACCTCGTGCTGGAGGTTCGAGCGGGGAGCGTGGCGGCGCACGTCACCGCCACACACCCGGTCATGGCAGCCGAAGGGACCTAACCTTGATAGCGCTGATGGAACCCACCCTTGCCGCCAGAGCGCTCTCCGCCGCCACCGAGATCACGGCCACCGCGTTGTCCGACGACGACCCCGACGCCGTGCTCGGCTCGGTTGTGCGCCACGCCGTGGAACTGGCCGACGCGGATCTCGGGCTGGTCATGGTGCGCTCCGACGACGGTTCGGTCACCGTCGAGGCCGCGCACGGCGAGTCCACGGCCGACCTGCTCGGACTGGTGCTGCCCGCGGAGTCGGCCGCGGGCAGGGTCGCAGGCGGCGGCGAGCCCGTTGTAACCGACGACGTGACCAGCGACGCCAGGACTTCTCGCTTCGTGCCGAAGGAACTGAGCGCCTACGGGCCGTTCGCGGCCGCGCCGTTCGGCACACCCGGGCGCATCCTCGGCGTGCTCACCGTCTACCGAGCCCCGGGAAGGCAACCGTTCTCGGCGAGCACCGTCGAAGTGCTGACGGCGTTCGCGGGGCAGGCGGGGGTCGTGCTCGCGCTCGCCGAAGGCGCCAACGCCAGGCACCGCGTGACGCTATACCAGGAACGGGAACGCATCGCCAGGGAACTGCACGACGTCATCGTGCAGCGGCTGTACGCGGCGGGCATGCGGCTGGAGCGAGTCCGGCGGCGGATGCGCACGCGGTTCGCCCACGCCGACGCGGCCCGGCTCGCCGAGGCGATCGACCAGCTCGACCAGACCATCGAGGAGATCAGGGGCACCGTGCGCGATCTGCGCTCGCCCGAGCCGCGCCCGAGGCAGCCGGAGCCCGCCGCGACCGACCTCGCCGAGTCGGCACGGGCCGAGGTGCGCATCGCGGGGGAACTCCTCGGCTACCCGCCGACCCTGGAACTGTCCGGGGAACTCGCCGACATCCCGCCCGAACGCGCCGACCACGTGCGTGCCGCGCTGCGCGAGGCGCTGTCCAATGTGGTCCGTCACTCCGGCGCGAGCGAAACCAGGGTGACGCTGCACCGCGACGCCGCGGGCATCCGGTTACGGGTGCGCGACAACGGTTGCGGCGTACCCCGCGACGTCGCGAAGCGAGGCCTGCGCCACCTCGCCGAGCGTGCGGACGCGGCGGGAGGAACCTTCACCGTGAACTCCTCCCCGAGCATGGGCACGCTGGTGGCGTTCGACCTGCCGCTGCGGCAGTGAGCGCCTTACGCGCCATCACTGCCGCGACAGCCGCAGCAGCAGGTCCCTTGCGCCTGCCGCCATGGCGGGCGGCACCCCCAGTTCGGACAGCATCTCGGCAGCGGCCGCCATCTCGTCCGCCCGCCGCACCGAGTGCTTGTACGTGCCGTACACCAGCCTGTCCACCGTCGACTCGTCGGCGCCCGTCAACTCCTCCACGATGTTGCCGCGCAGCCATTCCTCGCAACCGGCCGCCCGAGCCGCCTCGAGTGCCTCGACGACCGCGCCCGCGAGGCTCTTGAAAAAGACACTGCGAAGCAGCTTGCGGCTGGCCGCGGACCCAGGTGGGCCTTCGAACACCTCCACGTTCGCGCCGAGTGGCCGCAGCAGCGCGGTCAACCGCTGCGCGTCCTGCCCGCTGGCCAGCATCGGCACCCGCAACCCGCTACCGGGCACGGGGGCCATGATCGCGACGTCGACGCAGGAGCGGCCGTGCTCTCGCGCGATCTCGTCGAGTTGTCGCTTCTTCGCCGGTGAAGCGGTGTTCAGGTCCGCCCACACCGCCCGCGGCGCGAGCGCGTCGATGCCCGCTCGCAGCGCAGCCACGGCCGCGGCCGAACTGTTGACGCTGAGCACCAGGTCAGCGCCGGTAACCGCCTCCGCCTCGGCCGCCGTGGCGACCACACCGTCACCGGCGGCGACCGCCGGGTCGTAGCCGCGTACCACCGCGCCCGCCGCCACCAGGTCACGGGCAAAGGCGCCGCCCGCCTCGCCCAGCCCGAGAACCGCGATCGTGGGTCCCTCTTCCGATAGCGACACAGCAGAACTCCTCTCGCCCGCGAGACGGTACACTAGCTAACAAAATTGGTGACAATACTCAGTGCTTTGAGGTGGGAGCTACCGTGGCGGGAGGCGAGGCCGTACGGCCGCAGCAGCAGGCCGTGGTCGACGCCATTCGGCAGGCGATCGTTCGCGGCGAGTTCGTCCCCGACCAGCGGTTGGTCGAGGCGGACCTTTCCGCCAGGTTCTCGGCCAGCCGGGCCAGCGTACGCTCGGCGTTGCTGGAGCTCACCAACGAGGGACTCGTGGAGCGCGTGCAGAACCGGGGTGCGCGGGTGCGCGCGGTGTCCCTGGAGGAGGCCGTCGAGATCTCCGAGGTCCGCATGGTGCTGGAGGGGCTGTGCGCCGCCAAGGCCGCCGAACGGATCAACGCGGCAGAGATCGGCGAGCTCACCGGGATCGGGACCGGCATGCGCGCGGCGGTGGCCAACGGTGACCTGCTCGGCTACTCCGAACTGAACCAGAAGCTGCACCGCAGGTTGCGAGAGATCAGCGGTCAGCAGACCGCCTCGAAGGTGTTGGAGCGGCTGCGCGCGCAGAACGTGCGCCACCAGTTCCGGCTCGCGATGCACCCCGGCAGGCCCGCGGTTTCGCTGCCGGAACACCTGGCGATCATCGACGCGGTCTGTTCGCACGATCCCGAGGCCGCGGAGAGCGCCGCCCGCGCCCACCTGTACAGCGTCATCGCCGCGCTGAAAGAGGTGGACCTGCCGGGACCAACCCTGCACGGCCTGCCGTAGCTCGGCTCCACGAAATCCGCGCACAGATTTTTGTTGACTCCTGCGACGAGATTGTTAACAATCTAGGCTCAGAAAATGGCCGCAAAGGAGCGACATGCCTGAGCACCCTCAGCCGTCAAACCGTGCTCGCGAACTGGTGCGAGGAGCGTTCGACGTCCACATCCACATCGCGCCGGACGTGATGCGCCGCAGGGTGGACGACGTCACCCTCGCCCAGCGGTTCGCGGAAGTGGGGATGGCCGGGTTCGTACTGAAATCGCACTACGTGCCCACGGCCGAGCGAGCCGAGGTGGTTCGCGGCGTGCGGCCGGACACCACCGTGCTCGGCGCGATCACGCTGAACGCCTCCGTCGGCGGCATGAACCCCATCGCCGTGGAGATCGCCGCGAGAAGCGGCGCGAAGTTCGTGTGGCTGCCCACTGTGGACAGCGCCAACCAGCGCGACTGCCAGGCCGCGGAACCCGAGGGCGCGACACCGCCGATGTGGGCCCGGATACAGGCCGAACTCGCCGAAGCAGGAATGGCCGCCGAAGCGGTGGACGTGCTCGACGAAGCAGGACAGGTTCTCGCGAAGACGAGGCAGGTGCTGCGGCTGATCGCCAAACACGACATGGTGCTGGCCACCGGCCATCTGCACGCCGACGAGATCGAACGCGTCGTCGAGGCCGCGGAGACCGAAGGCGTGCGGCGCGTCGTCGTCACCCACCCCGAGTTCACCTCCCAGCGCGTGGGCATCGAGCGGCAACGCAGGCTGGCCGAAAGGGGCGCCCTGCTGGAACGCTGCCTGACCACCCCGTACACCGGCAAGGTCGACTGGGACGTGTGGCTGGGCAACATCCGCGACGCGGGCTACGAGCACTCGGTGATTTCCAGTGACCTCGGCCAGCCGTTCAACCCTCCGGTCGAGGACGGCCTGGCCATCGCCGCCGACGTGTTGCTCGAAGGCGGCTTCACCGAGGAAGAGGTCCGCACCATGACCGTGCACAACAGCAGGTGGCTGGTCGGCGCGGAGCCGCTGCCGGACGCGCCCGTGAGGGGAGAGGCATGAGCACGCGAAAGCTGCTGGTCGTCGGAGCCCACAGCGCCGACTTCGTATGGCGGTCGGCGGGAGCCGTCGCGGCGCACACCGCCGCAGGCGGTGAGGCCCTGGTCGTCGCGCTGTCCTACGGCGAGCGCGGCGAGTCCGGCGAGCTGTGGAAGCAGGAAGGCCAGACCGAGGAGAACGTCAAACGCATCCGGCACGAAGAGGCAACGAAGGCCGCGGCCGCCGTCGGCGCCCGCTTCGAGGCGTTCGACCTCGGCGACTACCCGCTCGAGGTGGGCAAGGAGGCGATCACGCGGCTCGCCGAGTTGATGCGCGACTTCGGGCCCGACGTGGTGCTGACCCATCCCGAGAAGGACCCCTTCAACCCCGACCACCCGGTGGCCCACGCCGCCGTGGCGAAGGCACGCCTGCTCACCTCCGGAGCCGGTGTGGCCAGCGGCTTTCGCACCGCACCGCCGTCGGAGTTCCTCGCGTTCGAGCCGCACCAGCCGGAACTGTGCGGCTTCGTGCCCACGGTCTACGTCGACATCACAGCCGTGTTCGACAGGAAGGTCGAGGCGATGGGCCACATGGCCGCGCAGCAGTACCTCAAGGAGTACTACACCCAACGCGCCGAGCAGCGTGGCAACCACGCGCGCAAGGTCACCGGCAACGCCGGGATCCGGCAGGCCGAAGCCTTCCACCGGCTGCTGCCGAATGTGGTGAGCGCGCTGTGAGCGCCCCGGTGGAGGAACTCGCGCTGGCAGGCGTCGCGACCGTGTACGAGGGCTACTCGCGGCGCGGGTTGCTCGACGAGGAGTGGATCTCGCTCATCCCGGGCCGCAAGGTCGCCGGTCCGGCGAGGACCGCGCTGTGCGGGCAGGCCGACAACCGCGCGGTGCACGAGGCGATGACGCAGCTGCGGCCCGGTGAGGTGCTGGTGCTCACGATGCCGAACCCGGAGCCGGTCGCACTGCTCGGTGACCTGCTGGCGACGCAGACCCGCGTCGCGGGAGCCGCGGGGGTGCTCGTCAACGCCGCCGTGCGCGACAGCGCGGAACTCGCGGCGCTCGAGTTGCCCGTGTGGTGCCGCTGGCGCAGGGCGCGCGGGGCGAGCAAGAACGTCCGCGGCAGCGTCAACGTGCCGGTGGAGATCGGCGGCACGACGGTCAACCCAGCAGACCTCGTGGTCCTCGACGACGACGGAGCCGTCGCCGTTGCTGCGGCTGACGTCGACGACGTAATCCGATCAGTTCGCGAGCGCATCGCCAAGGAAGACCGACTGCGCGAGCGGTGGCAGGCGGGCGAGTTCAGCTACGACGCCTACGGCATGCGCGCGGAAGACGAGAAGAGCCCCTGATGACCGCGACACTGCTGCAGACCCGCGAACTCACCAAGCAGTTCGCGAAGAACGACGTGGCGACCGTCGCGCTGCGCGACTTCACGCTCTCCATCGAGGAGGGCAGTTTCGTCACCGTGCTCGGCCGCAGCGGGTGCGGCAAGTCCACACTGCTCAACCTGCTCGCCGGCCTCACCCAGCCCAGCAAGGGCGAGGTTCGCTACCGCGACCGGGTCCTCACCGGACCCGACACCGAGATCGGCTACCTCACCCAGTCGGACACGTTGATGCCGTGGCGCGACGTGCTCCGCAACGTGGAGATGCCGCTGGAGATCCGCGGAACGCCTGCCCGCGAGCGGCGAGCCGTCGCCACCGAGCTCATCGGCCGAGTGGGGCTCACCGGCTTCGAACACCACTATCCGCGTGAGTTGTCCGGCGGTATGCGCCGCAGGACCAGCCTCGCCAGGCTGCTCGCGGGCAACCCCTCGACACTGCTGATGGACGAACCGTTCGGCGCACTCGACGCCCAGCTGCGCGCCGAGTTGCAGGCCGACCTGCTGCGGCTTTGGCACGAAGGCGGGCAGACGGTCGTCTTCGTCACCCACGACATCGAGGAAGCGCTGTTGCTGGGAGACCGTGTCGTCGTGCTCGGCAAGATCGGCGCGATCCTGCTCGACCGTCCCATCGAGCTCGCCAGGCCGAGGAACGCCGACACGTTGCGGGTCGACCCCGAGTTCGTCGCGCTGCACACCGAACTGGCGGCGGCGTTGCAGGAGGGAGCGCGATGACCGAGGCAAGCGGAGTCATCACCGAAACCGCGGGCAACGGCGGCCCCGTCCGCGTCGCGGTTCCCCGCACCTGGTGGCAGCGGCACGGCACCACCACGACGGTGTGGGTGCTTCGGCTCGCGCTGATCGCGTTCGTGCTGGTGCTGTGGGAGATCGCGGGCGAGCGCTGGATCGACATCACCTTCACCAGCAAGCCCACCGACATCGTCACCAGACTCGTCGAGTGGGCTGCCGACGGCACGCTGTGGTTGCACAGCTGGATCACCGTGCAGGAGATCGTCTACGGGTTCCTGCTCGGTGCGGTCACCGGTGCTCTCGCCGGTTTCGTGCTGGCCTCACTCAATCTGCTCTACCGGGTCCTGGACCCGTTCATCATGGCGCTGTACTCGATTCCGAAGGTCGCGTTGGCGCCGCTGTTCATCGTCTGGTTCGGCATCGGCATGCACATGAAGGTGCTGCTGGCCGCGGCCACCGTGTTCTTCCTGGTGTTCCTCAACACCGCGGCAGGCGTTCGCGACGTCGACAGAGGCCTTGTCGACGCGGTGCGGCTGATGGGAGGAAACCGCTGGGACATCGCTCGCAAGGTGGTACTGCCCGCGTCGATGACCGGTGTGCTCACCGGGTTGAAGGTGGCGATCCCGTACGCGTTGATCGGTGCGGTGATCGGTGAGTTGGTCGCGTCCAACCGCGGACTCGGCTACCTCATCAACGATGCCGCGGCACAGTTCGACACCGCGGGCGTGTTCGCGACGCTCGTCGTGCTGAGCGTGATCGCCGCGGTGCTCAACGTGTTCGTGGGACTCATCGACAAACGTGTCAACAAATGGAAGCCGATAAATGACTGAAAACTTCGCACGCCGCACCGTTCTCAAGGGCCTCGCGGCGGCTCCGTTACTGCTCGCAGGCTGCGCGTCGCGGGGGTCCTCGACCCCGACAGGAACCCTCAACATCGGCCAGATCAGCAACTCGGTGGCGTTCTTTCCGCTGTTCATCGCCGAGCAGCGCGGAATCTTCGCCGAGGAGGGCGTCAAGCTGGGCGACCGGCCCCGGCTGGGCACCGGCGCGAAGGTCGCCGCCGCGCTCAAGTCCGGCAGCATCGACCTGGGTGCGGGCGTCGTCACCGACGCCTTCAACCTCGCCGAGTCCGACGACGGAACCCGGATCGTGTCCAGCCTGGTCAGCGAGTACTACGTCGACATCATCGTCGCCACCTCGCTCGACGTGCCCGGCGACGGCGCGAGCGTCGAGGACAAGGCCGCGGCGCTGGTCGGCAAGAAGATCGGCATCACCGGGCCGGGAAGTGGCACCGAGGCGCTGGTGAAGTACCTGTTCGGCAGGATCGGCAAGGACGCGGCCGTCGATGCGACGCTGGTGAACCTCGGTGCCGCGGCCACCTCCGCGGTGGGGGCGCTGAAGTCGGGGCGGGTGGACGCGCTCGCGTTCTTCCAGCCCATCGGCCAGCAGGCCGAGGCCGTCGGTGCAGGCCGGATCTTCATCTCACCCGCCCGCGGCGACGTGCCGTCGATGCGGGGGGCGCTGCACGGGGTCATGTTCAGCACCACCGCACTGCTGGACAAGAAGAAGGACGAGGTCGCGGCGTTCCAGCGGGCGATGGGCAAGGCACTGGAAGTGATCCACGGTGACGAGGCCGAGGTGCGTCAGCTGCTCGGGCAGTACCTCGACAAGTCCGACCCGGCGGCGGTGGACGCATTGGTGCCGATCCTGCGCTCGGAGGTGCCGAGCACACCCGACGTGCAACGGGATGCCTACGAGACAGCCAAGCGGTTCCACCTGGACAGTGGCCTGGTGACGAACGCACCGGACTACTCGGCGGTCATCCTCGGGTGACGCCGCCCCGGCGGGCGATCCAGGCGGCCGCCTGGGTGCGGCGCTGCATGCCCAGTTTGCTGAGCACCGACGTGACGTGGTTCTTCACGGTCTTCTCCGCGACGAACAGGCGCGCCGCGATTTCCCGGTTGGAAAGGCCCTGCCCGATGAGGTCGAGCACGCTGCGCTCCCGCTCGCTCAGCACGGTGAGCTCGTCGGGCTCCTCGGGGTGGCGCACCTTCTCGAGCAGGCGGCTGGTGGTGAGCGGGTCGAGCAGAGAGCGACCCGCCGCCACCTCCCGCACCGCGTTCACCACGTCCTGGCCGCGAACCTGTTTGAGCAGGTAGCCGGAGGCGCCCGCCATGATGGCGCCCACCACGGCCTCCTCGTCGTCGAAAGCGGTGAGGACGAGGCACCGTGGCGGGTTGGCCAGCGAGCGCAACTCCCGGCACAGCGCCACCCCGTCGCCACCGCGTTCGCCGAGCCGGACATCGACCACCGCGACGTCCGGTTCGACGTGCAGGGCCACCGCGAGGGCCTCGTCGGCGCTGCTGGCCTCGGCGACGACCTCGATGCCCGCCTCGTCACCGAGGAGTTCTCGAAGGCCCCTGCGCACCACCTCGTGGTCGTCGACAAGCAGCACCTGAATGGCCATAGCCAAAGGTTACGTCCGCGGAAACGGCCAAGAGCCCAGCTTGAGACCACCGTCGCACCCCTTTCGCCTGACGTGGCGAGGCGGTGGGAATACCGGCTCGGCCCGGCGGAGTTCGCCCCGGTATGAGTGCCGAAAACCGTGACCAGGTCCGAATCGAACAGGCGGCCAAGCGGGTACGCGCCGTGCTCGCGGGCGAGGTGGTGGCCGACACCGAACGGCCGTTGCTGGTCTGGGAGGTGCCCTACTACCCGACGTACTACTTCCCGCGAGCCGACGTGCGTACCGAGTTGTTCGTGCCGACGGGGCAGACCCGGCGATCGCCGAGCAGGGGAGAAGGCAAGGTGTCCACACTGCGCGTCGGCGACCGCGAGGCCGAAGGCGCTGTCACCGAGTACCCGGTCTCGCCGGTCGAAGCGTTGCGCGATCGGGTGCGGCTGGACTGGCCCGCGATGGACGCCTGGTTCGAGGAGGACGAGGAGGTCTTCACCCACGCACGCGACCCGCACACCCGCGTGGACATCCTGCCGAGCTCACGGCACGTGCGGGTGGAGGTGAACGGTGTCACCGTGGCCGATTCGCACCGGCCGACGTTGCTGTTCGAGACGAACCTGCCGACCCGCTTCTACCTTCCCAAGACGGACGTGCGCCTTGACCTGCTGGTCGCCGGCGACAAGGTGACGCACTGCCCCTACAAGGGTCAGGCGGAGTACTGGTCGGTGAACACCGGTGAGACGCTGGTGCCGGACCTGGCGTGGTCGTACCGGACCCCGCTGCCTGAGAGCACCCGCATCGCGAGCCGCGTGGCGTTTCCGCAGGAACAGGCCGACGTCTACGTGGACGGCGAGCTACAGCGGCGGGAATGAACCGCGCTGCGCCATCCGGTTGATCTTTGTCGGCGTCCCGCCGGGTTCGTGATTGACTCCCCCCGTCGTACGACAAATGACGGGAGGCGTGTCGACGATGAGGTCTTTCGCCGCTGCGGTCGCCGTGCTCGTGGCGGTCGTGGCGCTGCCGGGTACCGCGAGCGCGGAGGAGCAGAAGCTGCCGGTGCCGTGGTCACTGCTGGCGGGTGTCACCGCGCAGTTGGCCCACCCGGACAGCCCTCCGCCCGGCGCCAACGACTGGTCCTGCGAGCCCAGCGCCGAGCACCCGAATCCGGTGGTGCTCGTGCACGGCCTGATCGCCAACCAGACGGTGAACTGGCAGACCTTCTCCCCGCTGCTGGCCAACGAGGGCTACTGCGTCTACTCCTTCACCTACGGCGTCAACTCGCTCGGCGGCGCGCTGCCCGGCTACCAGCCGGGCGGGATGACGAGGATGGAGGACAGCGCCGAGGAGTTGAAGGCGTTCGTCGAGCAGGTGCTGGCCAGCACCGGTGCGGCGAAGGTGGACCTGCTCGGGCATTCGCAGGGCACCATCATGCCCAGCTACTACGTGCGCTTCCTCGACGGCGAGAGCAAAGTGGACAAATACGTCAGCCTGACGCCGATCTGGGAGGGCACCACGCTCGCCGGGCTCCCGCTGATCTACCAGACCGCGCAGGCACTGGGGCTGAACCCGGTGATAGACGCGGTTGCCGGCGTGGTGTGCGCGTCGTGCCCGCAGTTCTTCCAAGGATCGGACTACTACAAGAAGCTGCACGCGATAGGCACCTTCGCCCCGGAGGTCACCTATACCAACATCGTGACGCGCTACGACGAACTCGTCGTTCCTTACACGAGCGGAATCGCAGAGGCGCCCAACGTCACCAATCACGTGCTGCAGGACTACTGCCCGAGCGACTTCGCCGAGCACGGCGGCGTGATGGCCGATCCGGTGGCGGCCGGCCTGGTGCTCAACGCGCTCGATCCGGACAACCCGCGTGACGTGCCGTGCACGGTGGTGACACCGCTGGGTGCGCAACCACCGCCGGGCTGGTAGGGATCTGCTCCAGCCGCGTGCGGGAGGCACCGTTTGCGTCACGAATGCCTTCCTGTCGTTGGCTACCGGTTGGCGGTGGCCTGAAAATAGTCATTTCGCGGGCTGGGCATGGGTGGGAGGGCGACCCTCGTGGACCGGTGTGCCGTGCTGGTGGATGCGGGATATCTGCTGGAAGCGGTCGCTTCCTTGCTGGGAGGGCCGGACAGCGGACGTCGCGACTTCGTGCGGACTACTCGGGTCTGAGCGAAGCTCTGCGTAGCCGGGCGAAATGGGTGACGGAACTTCCGGTACTGCGGATCTACTGGTACGACGCCGCGCCGGAAAGGCGGCCCAGCCGTGAGCATCGGGAGATCGCGATGCTCGCCGATGTGAAGCTCCGGCTGGGCAACCTGGTCAGGCGCGACGATGGTCGTTGGGAGCAGAAGGGTGTCGACGCCTTGATTCACGCGGATCTCGTCACCCTCGCCCGCAACCGAGCCGTGGCTGACATCGTGCTGGTCAGTGGTGACGAGGATTTGTGCCCGGCGGTGGAGCACGCACAGGAGCACGGTGTGCGCATTCATTTGTGGGGCGTTGAGGCGGCAGCACACTTCCGCAACCAGTCCGGTGAACTGATCGCGACCGCTGATCGTCGAAGCGAACTCGGCCGCGACTGGCTGAGTCCGTATCTCGAACTGGCACAACCTGCCGTGCCTTCGACCGAGGAAGCGGGACGCATCGAGGAGTCTTCGGGCACGTCGCTGTCCGATGGTGGGGAGTCCGCGCCGCCGGCTTGCCTTCCCGAGTACGGAAGCGATGTGGCTCAGGAAGGGCTGCTCGGGGTCTCGGCGGCCCCGACGCCGGGTCACGAGGCGGAAAACGCCGTTGAGGAGGGCACCGATCCGTACGAAATCGGCCGGCAGTACGGATTGCGCTGGGGCAGGCGAGTTCATCCAGAACAGTACGGTCGGTTGGCGGAGGAGTTGTCGGCCCGCGTCCCTGCCTCGATAGATCCTGAGCTGCTCCACTACGCCGAACAACTCGGAGTCGACACCTGGGGAGACGAGAACGACAAGAACGCGGTACGGGACGGGTTCCGAAGCGCAGTACGCCAGGTGGCGGACATGCAGGAGATCGGTATCGAGCTGGAGACTTCCGGGTGAGCGTCGCCGCACGGCCGCGGGCGATGCAAAACGGACTCCGGGCGTGCCCAGCGTGCCGGAACGTGTCCGGGTTTCTCGGGAATCCGGTTACCACGACGACGGACCGCACGACCCGATGGCGAGCTCGTTGCGGCGTCGCTGACCAGCTGCGTTGTGCCTGACCGGCCAGGTCGTACCCGGATGCCGGTTCGGCACAGCCGCCTGCGCCGACCTGTCCGGTGCTCCAGCAGGACCCGGGGACGGGAAGCGCTCGTTGCGCGCGATCCTGGCCCCGGCGTCGGCCCGCGGTTCCACGCCGAGCACATCGGCCAGCCGTACCAGGTGGAGCGGCACGTCGGTGAGTTCGTCGAGTACCTGGTCCCGCGGCCGCTCGTCGGCCATGGCGGCGGCGGACTGCTCCGGGGCCGACCACCGAACACCCCGTCAGCTCACCGACCTCACCGGACCGTGCCATGGCCGGTTCTTCGCACAGTGTGGTAGTCGCCCGGATCACGCGCGTCGGCGAACTCACGACAGCCGCTGGCCGGATCGTGGCAACGTCACCGTTCCTACCTACCACGCAGGTAACACACTCGGATTACTTGCAGCGCCCGTGGGGGCCTTCCTTGGTTTACTCGGGGCGCGACGAAAGGGGCGGGATGGCCGATTGGCGACAGCAGGCGGCCCGCGCGGTTGAGGCCGAGCTCGGACACGCGCGGCGAGTCGAGGAATGGACCAGCTTGGGGCACCCGCGCAAGACCACCGACGGCACCCTGGTGGTCGATCTGCGTGGCGAGGCGATCGACCTGTTGGAGGACATCCGGCTCGCCGGTGACAACGGCCCGCGTGAGGGGGCTGCCGTTCCGGTGAAGGGCGAGGTCAGCGGTGGCGTGCTCTGGCTGCGCGAGACCGGCACGCTGCCGCCGGGGTGCGACCAGGTGTGGGTGCGGCAACTGTCGCCGCACGACGCGCTCGCCCGGCTGGCGAGAGGGCTTCGCGACATCGGCTACGCCCCGCTGGCCGATCGGCTCGCCGCCGCAGAACTCGACCCCGCGGACGATCCCTACGAGGCCTGCCTCACCCCGGGGGTGCGGCTGGTGTGGGGCCCACCGGGCACGGGCAAGTCACGGATCGCCTCCTCGGCGGTCGCGGAACTCGCCCGCGCGGGCAAGCGCGTGCTGCACGTGACCGCTGCCGAGAACCGGGTGGAAGCGCCCACCGACCCAGAGCGTGTCCGCATCCAGGACGACCTGGCCGAACTCGCCTCGGCCGACAGCAGGCTCGGCTACCTCGACGAGGTGCTTGCAGGCTACGACCACGACGCGTTCCTCGAAGCCGAACGCAGGCTGCACAGCGGCAACAGGGCCAGGGTCCTGGAGGCGGAGTACGCGGACGCGAGGAGGCTGCACGCCGAAACGGTCGCAGAACTCGCCGACGTCCGTGCCTTCCTGTGGTCCAAGCGGCAGGCCTGGGCCTGCGTGGCCGACGAGCGGGTGAGCAGTGTCGAGACCCGCGCGCTCGGCGAGCGACTCGCTCGCCTCGACACCAGGTTGGCCGAGCTGCGGCGCAGGCTCGGCGAAGGGGGTCGCTTCTACCGGGGGCGACGCCGCGACCGCAAGGACCTGCTTGCCGCCGAGGCGGAGCGCGACCTGGTGGTGCAGCGCATCGAGCAGGCGAGCAGGCGCGCTCGCAAGCTTGCCGACGAGGAACTGCACCGTCTCGAGAACGAACTGGCCGCCGCGCACGCCAGGTTTGACGAGGCCACGCGCGCCGAGTCGCGAGCGCACGCCCACGCCGAGCAGTTGCGCGGCAGCATCGTACGGCTTCGTGCCGGTGGGGTCGCCAGCGAGCAGGACGAGCGGTTTCACGCCGAATGTGTACGGCGTGGGCTTCCCGGGCTGCACGCCGAACGGGAGCGGCTGCGGGAGCGCAGCAGGCATCGCGCGGCGCTGCGCGGCCGGTTCGAGGAACGACTGTGGTGGATCGGGGAGCGCGCCTACCGGCTTCGCGGTGAGGCGCAGGCGGCGGCATGGGAGTCGGGACGGGTGGTGCGGACCTCGTTGGACCGGCACGTGTTCACCAGCCGCCCCTTCGACGTGGTGGTGATCGACGACGCCGGGTCGGCTCCGCTTGCCGATGTGTTGCTGGCGGTGGCGCAGGCCCGCGAAACCGCTGTGGTTTTCGGTGACTTCAACCAGCCACCGACACGGCGAATCCCGCGCCCCGCGAGCGATCCGCCCGAGGTGTGTAGCTGGACGCTGGCTACCGCGTTCTCCCACTGCGGCATCGAAAGCCCGGCCGACGCGCGGGCGCACCCCGGCTGTGCCGTTCTCACCACGCAGTTCCGGTTCGGCCCCTCCGTTCGCACGCTGGCCAACGCCACCGGCTACGAGGTGCTTACCGGCGGCGACGACCGCACCACCGAGGTGCTCCTGCTCGACACCGCGGGCAGCGCGGGGGAACGGGCTGCGCTCGCCAAGCTGGTCACCGCCCGAGGGGGCGCGGTGTTCGTGCCTGAGCCTTCGCATGTGGACGACTGGCTACGGGCGCTTCGCGACGCGCCTGCCGTGTCGGTCGGCACCGCGGGGACGGTGGCAGGGCACGAGTTCGGCACCGTGGTGCTCGACCTGACCCGCGACGACTGGCGGGACCACTGCCGCGAGTTCGCCTCGGCCGTTGCCAGGGCCAGAGACCGGCTGTTCCTGCTCGCCGACCTCGAGGCCGTGAAGGCGGCGGCCATCGGCACACCGCTGGGTGCCGTGAACGCGCTGCGACTACAGGCGGGCCTGGAGGTGCGCAGGCTCGGGGAGTTGTTCGTGCCTCGGCAGCGGCGACAGTCGGCGATCGATCGGCACGTGACGGTGACCAACGAACCCGCCGCGGATGGCACGATGAGCGGGTGAACCACCGATCGGACCTGCGTTCGTTCCTCCATTCGCTCGACAAGGAGACGCTGGCCGACCTCCTGTGTGAACAGGCCGACCGCGACGCCGACCTGCGCAAGCGGCTGCACGCGATGGCAGGCGGTGCCACCGACGGAGAGTTGGCCGAGGTCAGCGACCTGCTCGATGACGCCGTACGTGCCGCCGAGTCCGTACAGCTCGCCTCGGTGCTCGACACGCTGCGCCGGCTGCTCGACGCGGGCACACAGGCCGACGTCGCGCCGCTGGCCAGACATGCGGTCGACCGGATCATCACGGCGCTCGCCGATGTGGACGACCCGGCGGGCGGTATGCGCGACCAGCTGGACAGAGCGATCTCGCTGTACGCAAGGGCCTGCACCGCGCACCCACCGCAGCCGAAGCAACTGGCGGAGTGGATAGTCGGGGTCGCGTTCGACAGTCCCGGGCGGCCGCAGATCCGGCTTTCGGAGTTCGCGCAGGCACTGGGTGCCGAAGGAATCGAGCTGGTCCGCTCCGCTGTGGACACCGTGCTGGCCGAGGCAGACCCCGAGGAGCCAACCGACCGGAGCCGGACGGCGCAGCGGCTCCGGCTGGAGATCGCCGAGATCACCGGCGACGTCGACACCGTGGTGCGGCTGCTTTCGGAGCAACTGCCACGACTGGACGTCAGTCTCCGGATCGTGCGGGTGCTGCGCGCGGCAGGCAGGCACGCGGAGGCCATCGCGCACGCCGCGCAGGCGCTCGGCAACGACGGAGCCGCGCGTCGCGGCCACGTTGTCGATGCGCTGGAACGCGCCAGCTCCCGCCAACCCGCCGAACTGGTGCGCGACCTGCTCGCCGAAGACAGGGCCGACGAGGCATGGCGCGCGGCGGGGCAGCACCCCGCGTGCGAGCTCATCCCCGTCTACCGCAGTCACGTGGAGGCGCTCATCGAGCAGCGCGACGCGGAGAACTACGCGCGGGCGGCGAGCCAGCTACGCAGGTTGCGGACGCTGCACAAGCGCGCGGGTACCGCGGAGGAGTTCAGCGAGTACTTGGCCGAACTGGTCCAGACCCACAAGCGCAAGCGCAGGCTGCTCGACGAGATCCGCAGGGCGAGGATCGCGCTGCCGAAGGCGGCGAGGCAATGACCCCCTCGGCGCTCAACGCTGCTCGCAGCCCCGCTGCGGCTGCTGCGACTGCTCGTCGCGCTCACGCCTGCCACGGGTGTCGTCGAAGTCGAGCACGAAGGCACCGAAGGCCATGGCGAGCAGCACGGCGATGCCAAGTATCGCGCCGATCCAGGTGAGGATGATCGAGAGCACTGGCGAACCTCCCCGCGCCGCTGTTACACCCCCACAAGCGTCACCGCACAGGGCTACGCGCGGTATCGGCCAACCGGTTAGTGCTCGGCCAACAGCCTGGGCCGAACGGATGAGGCCGGTAGCGCTGAGCCGTCGCGAGTACGGTCACCGTGGCCGCAGCGCTTGTTCGACGATCGCGTCGATCAGCAGGCGGCCGTCCAGCAGCGCCATGTCGTTGTGGTCGGCACCGGGCACCTCCACCACGGTGGCGCCTGCCGCGTCGGCCACGGCTTCGCTCTGCTCGGCGGGGACGATGGAATCGGCGGTTCCGTACACCACGGTCACCGGCGCCCGTTCCCGCGAGACGTACTCGACGACGGGGAAGGTGTCGAGCAGCAGCATACGCACCGGCAGGAACGGGTAGTGGCGCTTCGCGACGGCGGCCAGGTCGGTGAACGGCGAACGCAGCACCAGCGCCTTGGGCGGCTGCCGCACGGCGAGTTCGCTGACGACGGCGGCGCCGAGACTCTCCCCGAAGTACACCAGGTCGCCGGGTGACACACCGGCTTCTCGCACCAGGAAGCGCCACGCGGCCCGCGCGTCGAGTTTCAACCCCTCCTCGGTGGGGCTTCCCGGGTTGCCCCCGAAGCCGCGGTAGTCGAGCAGCAGCACCGAAAGGCCGTTGCCGGTCAGCGCCCGCGCGAGCGGAACCCGCACCGAACGGTTCCCGGCGTTGCCCGGTGCCACCAGCACCGTTGCTCTGGCATCGGGCACCGGGAAGTACCAGGCGGCCAACCGTAGGCCGTCGTCGGTGGTGAACGTGACGTCGCGACCACCCGGCAGTATCTCGGCCGCACTCGGTGGCTGCCCTCCGGAAGGCAGGTAGATCAGCTTTCGCTGGAACGCGAACGCGCCGCCGAACACCACGGCGACGATCGTGCCGACCACAACGAGGCCGATCAACCACCGCCGCCGCATGACCGCCAACTGTATGCCCGCTCCCGCGTGCGCGGGAGCTCACGTGGACCCGCCGCACCGGCAAGGCGTGGAGTACACCCGCTCCCGCGTGCGCGAGGAGTTCACGGCTGCCAGGTGCCGAACCAGACCGCGATCGCGCGGGCGGCCTCCTCGGCGACCTCGGCGGCCGCGAGGTGATCGCCGGGCGGCGGCGCGGAGCGAAGCCGTTGCGCCGCCTGCCGGTCACCCGAGGCGGTGAGCAGGTCGGCCGCGACACCGACGGCCGCCACGGTGTCGGTCAGCACGCGGGCACGCCTGCAGTGCCCGAGCGCCTCCTGCAGCAGCTTCGCCGCTTCCGGCACCCTGCCCAGCCGGACCAGCGCGGCCGCCAGCGCTGTCGTCGCTTTGCGGTTCACCACGGTGGCACCTGCGGCCACGGCCTGTGCACGGGCGGTCCGCAGGATGGCGGCACCCGCCGCGGTGTCGGCGCTCGTCCGCACTTCGCCCTCGACGTAGTGCGCGAACGCGACCCGGTCGGCCGCGCCGGATGCTTCCGCCGATCCGACCGCGTCGGCGGCGGTGCGGCGTGCCTCCTCGTGGTTGCCGCTGCGTGCCGCGACCAGTGCGAGCAGTGCCTGCGCGTCGACCCGGTAGCGCTCGGGCAGGTCTGGCACGGCCCCGAGCTCCGCACAGGTGGCGGCCGACCCGGCGAGGTCACCGGCCAGCAGCCGTGCGCTCGCCAGCGAGTGCAGCGCCAGGTAGCGCTCCTCGGTCGTGGTCGCCGACTCCGTGGCCTTCGTGGCAAGCCGTAACGCCTCCTCGGCGTGGCCGAGGTGCACGGCAGCCGCCGCGCCCGAAGCCACCGCCAACGCGTGCTCGGGCTCGGTGCGCGCCACCCGCAGTCGCCAGGCGAGCAGGCCTGGCTCGCACCGGTACGGCGAAAGCAGCCCGAGGTGGCCGGTCAACTCGGCGGCGAGCGGCGGATCCTCGGCTTGCGCCCACCGCAGCGCGCCCACGATGTCGGTGGCCGCCTCGTGCACGTATCGCGCCGCGGCAGCGAAGTCGGCAGCGGCGCGGCGGGTGGCAGCCGCGAGGACATCGCGGCACCAGCGGGCGTGCCGCTCGCGCACCTTCGGCTCGTGGTCCGAACCGGACAGTCGCGTTGCCGCGATCCGCCTCAGCTGATCCGGCAGCCGGTACCGTGGCTGTGCCGCTGTGCGGTCGGTGGCAAGCAGCCGCGCGCCCGCGAGGCGCTGCAGCAGACCCTCGACGTCACCACCGTCGGCCACAACGGCTCGGCAGGAGGCGAGATCGAAATCCCGGTGGAACACCGTCAGCGCGGCCAGCAGGCCCCGTTCGGCGTGATCGCGATTCTCGTAGCACCACTCTGCGATGTCGGGTGGCCACTGCGCCGGTTGCGCCGGTGGCCGACCTTCTCGTGAAGCCAGCCGTGCGGCCAGCAACTCCAGCGAGAGCGGAAGGCAGTCCGCGCCGCGCAACACCGCGCGGGCGAGTTCGGCCTCGGCCTGGTCGGCGGGAAAACCGGTGCCCGCTTCCCGCGCCCGATCGAGGAAGAGTTGCCCTGCCTGCGAGGTGAGCGGGTCGGTCGCCGGGTCGACGGCCAGCGGGCCGAGCGGGAGCACCTGTTCACCGCCGAGGCCGAGCCGGACCCGGCTGGTGGCCAGGACCGTCACGGCGTGACAGCGCCACTGGATGCGCCTGAGCAGCCCCCGCACGGCGTAGAGCACGTGCTCGCAGCCGTCCAGTACGAGCACCTGCCGCCTGCCGATGAGGTACTCGGTAACGGCAGCGGCGGCGGCCTCGGTGTCGCCGTTGGCGTGGACCCCGAGCGCCGCGGCCACCGCCGGTGCGACGGTGTCGCCGTCCTGGCCCGTCAACGGCACCACGGCCACCGGATCGGTCACAGCGGACAGCGCTTCCAGCGCCAACCGGGTCTTGCCCGCGCCGGGCCTGCCCACCACCGTCACGATCCCGTCACGTCGCAGCATCGCGGTGAGCCTGGCGAACTCGGGTTGCCTGCCAACGAAACCGCTCGTCGGCGGTGTGGCGACGCGCGGCGACCGTGGCGGTGGACTTCCCGTCAGGGCGTGGTAGGTGTAGCGCAGTTCGCCGCAGGGTTGCGCGCCCAGTTCGGTGGCGAGCCGCTCGCACAACAGCTCGTACTGCCTGGCGGCGTCGGCCGTCCTGCCGATGCAGTGCAGCGCCCACATCGCGTAACCGCAGGCGCGTTCCCGGTGCGGCTGCGCCTCTAGCAGCGCGAGCAGCCGCTGTGCAGCCCGCACCGGGTCGCCGAGTCGCAGTTCGCTGACAGCCAGCTCCTCGATTGCGCGCAACCGGAGTTGTTTCAGCCGGACCGCCTCCGGGTGGTCCAGCCCTCCGAGACGAAGTTGCGGCAGCGGCTCACCCCGCCACATCGTGAGCGCGCCGCTGAGCAGCTCGACGGCCTCGGCGGGCTGCGACCAGCGCGCGGCCTCGATCAGCCACTCGAAGCACACCGCGTCGATGCGTTGCGGGTCGATGCGCAGCACGTACCCGGCGGGTGACCACGTCACGTCGGCTTCCGGCGCCAGCAACGTGCGCAGCCTCGAGATGCGGGTGTAGAGCGAGTCGTGCGGATTGGCCGGTGTCTCGGTGCCCGCCCACGCGGCCGCGATCAGTTCCGATTCGGCGACCGGCTGGTTGGCGTTGACCAGCAGTGTCGCCAGCACCACCCGCAGCGCGGGGTCGGCGATCGGTTCCTCGTGGCCACGCCTGCGGACACACGGGGGGCCGAGAACGCTCACGAGCACCCGGCGCGTCGCCTTGTCCATCCTGAATATCGTCAGGCCGGGCGCGCCCGACGGCCAGGCGTGGAAACAGCCGGAACGGGTGAATTCAGAGCTTACGAAGTCGCACGCGGTTGATCGCGTGGTCGGCATCCTTGCGCAGCACCAGGGTGGCGCGCGGTCTGGTGGGTCGGATGTTCTCGATCAGGTTCGGCTCGTTGATCGTCTTCCACAGATGCCGTGCCTCGATCCTGGCTTCGTCGTCCGGCAGGCTGGCGAAGTGGTGAAAGTGCGAGTTGGGGTCGGCGAAGGCGGTGTGCCGCAACTCGAGGAACCGCTCCACATACCACTGCTCGATGTCCGCGGTGTGCGCGTCGACGTAGATGGAGAAGTCGAACAGGTCCGAGACCGTCAGCCGGGGGCCCGGTTGCAGCACGTTGAGCCCCTCCAGGATCAGGATGTCCGGCCTGCGCACCACCTGTTCCTCGCCGGGAAGGATGTCGTAGGCCAGGTGGGAGTAGACGGGTGCACGGACCTCGTCGGCGCCGGACTTGACGTCGGTGACGAAACGCAGCAGCGCCCTTCGGTCGTAGCTTTCCGGAAAGCCCTTCCTGTGCATGATCCCCCTGCGCACCAGTTCGGCGCGGGGGTGGAGGAAGCCGTCGGTGGTGACCAGGTCCACCCGAGGATGGTCGGGCCAGCGGGCCAGCAGGGTGCGCAGGATGCGGGCGGTGGTGGACTTGCCGACCGCGACACTGCCCGCGATGCCGATGACGAACGGCACCTTCGTGCCGTGGACGTCGTCGCCGAGGAACGTCGTCGTCGCCTCGTGCAGCCGCTGCCGCGCCGCCACCTGCAGGTTGATGAGCCGGGAGAGTGGCAGGTACACCTCGGCGACCTCGGTGAGGTCGATCTTCTCGCCGAGCCCTCGCAGCCGCACCAGTTCGTCGGCCGTAAGCGGCAGCGGGGTGGAGCGGCGCAGCTCACGCCACTGATCACGCTGCAGCTCGACATAGGGGCTCAGCTCACGGACCCGTGGCATACGCTCACTCCTTGCCCGTCGGTGGGCCAGCGCCGTACATCTGCGTAACCGCAGATTCAACGTTAGGTCGGTTGCCCGATAAACCGACTGTGACCTTCTCCACGCCGCTGCCGGTGGGCGTGGACTCCGAACGGGCGACTCCCGTGCGGTGGCGGGAGTCACGCCGAGGCCGCCGATACCGCGAAGCTGCGGTACCGGCGGCCTGAGCGGCCTGAGCCTTACGTCGGCGAACTCGGCCGTTCACCTGTTCGCACGTGTCGGGCCTGCCTCCTGCGGCGGATCGGGTTCGACTCCGGCGACGAGGTTGAACGCCCCCGTCATCAGGTTGAGCGCCACCAGTCCGACGACATCGGCGATGACCCGATCGCTCCAGCCGTGGTCACGCAGTGCCGCCACGTCGGCGCCGGTGATGGCGGCGGGCTCGGCCAGCACCCGCACCGCGAAGGCGATGAGGGTTGCCTCCGCTGCGTCGGTGGCGGTCGCCTGACGGGCCAGTGCGATGTCGGTCTCGCTCAACCCCGCCTCGCGCCCGGCTTCGGTGTGGGCCCGCAGGCAGGTGCCGCAGCCGAGCCATTCCTGCAGTGCGAGGGAGAGCTTCTCACTCAGCGCGCGCGGGATCTTGACCCGCTTCACCGCCCGCGACAGCTCGAGGTAGCCCCGCAGCAGTGCAGGCGAATGCGCCATCGTGGCGACCATGTCCCCCACGGAACCGCGGCGGCCGATGATGTCTTCGAGTAGCTCGCGTGACCGGTCGGGGGCCTTTGCCGGGTCGAGTGGTCGCAGGTTTCGCATGACGTCCTCCCTGAAGTGGGCCGCGCCGTTACGCGAGGCTGTCCACGCTGTCGGCGCCGCTGGGCTGTGACGGCGCCGCCGTGCGGCGGCCGCGCAGCGTCGCTCCCGCGAGGAGCGCACCGGCGACGGCGATACCGGCCGCGCCGAGGAAGGCGGCGGATATACCGTCGGTCAGCGCTTCGGGTTCACCGAGCCTGCCCGCACCCAGCGACGTGGCGAGTGCGGTCATCGCGGCCAACCCCAGCGCGGAGCCGATCTGGTAGCTGGTGTTGACGATGCCGGATGCGAGACCGCCCTCCTCGGGCCGGGCGCTGGAGATCGCGGTACCCAGCGACGGGACGAACGCCAGCGCCATGCCTGTCGCGGTGACCAGCGAGGCGGGCAGCACGTCCGCCCAGAAGCTGCCGGTGGGACGCACGAACGACAGCCACACCAGACCCAGCGCCAGTACCACGAGCCCGGCGACGACCATCGGCTTGGCACCGAAGCGAGCCATCAGCCGGGGGGCGACCGCGATCATGATCACCATGATGATCGTGGTTGTCGGCAGCAGCGCCGATCCGCTCGCGAACGCGCCGAGTCCGAGCACCTGCTGCAGGTAGAGGTTGAGGAAGAACCACATCGGGATCCACGCAGCGCCCAGCAGCAACTGAGCGAGGTTGGCCGCGCCGAGGTTCGGCGTGCCGAAGATGCCCAGCCGTACCAACGGTGCGCGGCGCTTGGCCTGCATGGCAAGGAAAACGCCGAGCAGCGCCACGGCGAGGACGAGCCCGATCACGGTTTCGGCCGATCCCCAACCTGCCTCGGGTGCGCGCACGATCGCGTACACGCCCACGGCGAGGCCCGCGGTCACGGTCACCGCCCCGAGCACGTCCGTGGAGCCTCGCCTGCTCGCGCCGGCAGGCATCAGCGCCGGGGTGGCGGCCAGCACGATCAGTGCGATCGGGATGTTGATGTAGAAGACCCACGGCCAGTCGATGTACTCGGTGATCACGCCGCCGAGGAAGACACCCGCCGTGCCGCCCGCGGGCGCGGCGGCTCCGTAGAGTGAAAGGGCCTTGGTCAACTCCCTGGGATTGCCGCCGAAGAGCATCATCAGCAGGGTGAGCGCGGCGGGAGCGATGAGTGCGGCGCCGACGCCCTGCAGCGCCCTGCCCGCCAGTTCCACCCAGATCGCGCCTGCCGCTCCTGCCACCGCCGAACCCGCCAGCAGGACGAGCCAGCCGATGTTGAACACCCGGCGGGCGCCCAGCAGGTCGGACAGCCTGCCGCCGAGCAGCAGCAGACCGCCGAAGGCGATCACGTAGGCGTTGAACACCCAGGACAGGTTTTCCTGGGAGAAGCCGAGATCGGCCTGGATGCGCGGTAGTGCGACACCGATGATCGAGGTGTCCATGATCACCATGAACTGTGCGGTGGCGATGAGCAGCAGTGCCCACCACCGCCTACTGCTTCGAGATTCCACTGTCGACATCGTTAACTCCATACCGGTTAGGGGTATCAAGGCACCGGTGAACCTAGCACCGAAGTGTTCGATACGCCAGGGGGGTATGCCTGTAGATCGGCCGCGGGCGGCGTCGCCGGTCGTTCGCGCAGGGGCTTCCCGGTGAGGTTCGAACCGGTCATCCCCTACCTCGGTGGCGGCACACTACCCCCGTACGGTATACATCTGTGGCAGTGCGCACCCGATGACGGGCGCGGGGTAGGAGTCGATCGCCTCGGTACGGCGGTCTGCGAATGCGAGGATTGACATGAACACTGCCGTGAAGCTCAGCGCCTACGGTGCGGCGCTCGTTCTCCTTGCCGGTGGCGGTTACGCGATCGGTGCCGGTATCGGTCCGCTCGGGAGCGAGGACGGCAGCTTCGTCGGCCACGGCAGCGAGCACGGGCAGGCCGACGGCGACGCCGCGAACAGCGCGCGGCCGAGCGAGTCCGCGGGGCTGGCCTCGGCCGCGGGCGGCTACACGTTCAGTCCTGTCACCACGACGCTGACACGCGCCGCCACCACCGACTTCGCCTTCCGCATCACCGGCAGCGACGGCGCACCCGTCACCCGGTTCGACGTCGAACACTCCAAGCGGATGCACCTGATCGTCGTGCGGCGCGACGGCGTGGACTTCCAGCACGCTCACCCGGAAATGGCGGCGGACGGTACCTGGACGGTCCCGTTGAAGCCCGCGCACGCGGGCAGCTACCGGGCGTTCGCCGACTTCACGCCGGCAGGAGGCGAGCCGACCACCCTGGGCTTCGACGTGGCCGTGCCGGGACAGTTCCGGCCCTTGGACCACGAACCGTCGCGGGTGGCGGAGGCGGACGGCTACCAGGTGCGTCTCGACGGCGACCTCGTGCCGGGTAAGACCTCGAAGGTGACGCTCAGCATCACCTCACGCGGCAGGCAGATCCGCGACCTGCAGCCGTATCTGGACGCCTACGGTCACCTGGTCGCGCTACGGGACGGGGATCTCGCATACCTGCACGTCCACCCGGACGGCTCGCCCGGCGACCGCGGCGCCAAGCCCGGCCCCGAGGTCACCTTCCACGTCGAGGTGCCCTCGGCAGGGACCTACCGGCTGTTCTTCGAGTTCCAGCACGGCGGCAAGGTGCGCGGCGCCGCGTTCACGGTGCGTTCGGCAGCCGCCGTGCCGACCTCCACTTCGAAGCCCGCGCACTCCACGGAAGCCGAGCACGGCCACGGTGGTCACGGCTGAGTGCCTGCGGCGTCAGCCGCGTTCGAAGACCTCCGCCCAGGCGGCCGCCACCTGCCTGGCGCACGTCATCGGCGAGATGCCGCCCACGCCGGTGCCGAGGCCGGGCATGGCGATGGTCTGTACGGCCTCGCTGATCTCGACGCCGTGCTCGAACCTGCCGTCGCGCCAGAGTTGGAAGACCGCTCGAGCGGCCAGGTAGGGGTGTACGGAGTCCTCCGCAAGCCGCTCGCCAGGCTCCCGCATCGTCGGCGCACTGATCAACCACTCGGGGGCCACTTCGCCGGTCGGCACCACCACCGCCTCCCCGATCGGCAGTTCGCCGCCGTGGTAGGCCAGCACGGTGCTGCGCACCTGCTGTTCGATGCCGGGGAAGGCCCTGGCGTAGACGGCGTCGATGCCGCCGCGCATCCAGCCGTAGGAGTTCGCAGGGCTCACCACCGCCTGCGCGGCCACGTCGAGTACCGAGCCGTGGTGGACGTGCACCGAACCCGAAACCGTGTCGCGTACCGTTTGCCAAGCTCTCGCCAACGGCTCGTCGACCGCGCACAGCACCAGCTCTGGCAAGTGCGGTGGAGTGGCTGCCGTGTCGGACCCGTTTCGTGCCTGCGTGCCTGATTCGGCGGTCACAACTACAGCATCGCAAAAAACGTGGCGCCTGGTAACCGCTGGTCCTACCGGCCATGCGAGTGACAGTGGTCTCACCGTAGCCTTGCCTGGTGTCACGGATCGCCTATTTCGGACCTCAGGGAACCTTCACCGAGCAGGCCGCGCGCCGACTCGCGGCCGACGACGAACTGTTCCCGGTGGAGACGATCTCGGCAGCGCTGACCGCCGTCCGCAAGGGCGAGGCCGCCGGTGCCTGCGTGCCCGTCGAGAACTCGGTGGAGGGTGCCGTCACCGCGACGCTCGACGGGCTCGCCGAGGACGCTCCACTCGTGGCCGTGGCGGAGGAACTGCTGGCCGTGCACTTCAGCGTGCTCACCCGCGACGACGTGGAGACCGTGGGCACGGTCGCCAGCCACCCGCACGCCCTCGCCCAGGTCAGTCAGTGGCTCGCGGCCAACCTTCCGCAGGCCCGCACCGTCGTCGCGTCGTCGACGGCGGCGGCCGCCGTGGCCGTGCAACGAGGGGAGTACGACGCCGCTGTCGCCGCTCCGGTTGCCGTCGAGCACTACCCGCTACGCGTACTGGCCACCGGTGTCGCCGACGTGCCGGACGCACGGACGCGGTTCCTGCTGCTGCGCCCGCCGGGCACGCTTGCCGAGCCCACCGGATGCGACCGCACCTCGATCGTGGCCGCGGCGGCCAACCGCACCGGCGCACTCGCCGAACTGCTCACCGAACTGGCGTTTCGCGGCATCAACCTCACGCGACTGGACGCGCGCCCGATCAAAGGCAATTTCGGTCTCTACCGGTTCTTCATCGACTTCGAGGGCCATATCTTCGAACCGAGGATCGGTGACGCGCTCGCAGCGCTTCGCCGCCGCTGCAACAACGTCCGCTTTCTCGGCTCGCACCCGAGGGCGGACGGGGTGGCCGCGACGGTCGAGCAGGGAGCGGCCAACCAGGACTTCGTGAACGCGGCAGACTGGGTCGCCGCCGTGAGAAGGGGAGAACTGGCGTGAGGCTCTACCTGGTACGGCACGCGCAGAGCACCGCCAACGTGCTGCGGACGCTGAACACCGCGTTGCCGGGACCACCGCTGACCGACCTGGGCAGGCAGCAGGCGCAGGCACTGGCGAAGCGGTTGGGCGAGGAGCCGGTCGCGGCCGTCTACGCATCCCACGCGATCCGGGCGCAGCAGACGGCCCAGCCGCTGGCCGAAGCGTTGTCCACGGAGGTCAACCCGCTCGACGGGGTGCACGAGGTGAACGTCGGCGATCTGGAGGACCGCGGCGACCCGGAGGCGATCGAAACCTACTTCAAGGTCGTGCACCCGTGGACCCAGGGCGATCTCAGCCCTTCCATGCCGGGTGGGGAGAGCGGGCACGAGGTACGCGAACGGTTCCTCGGCGCGGTCGAGCGGCTGCGCGGCCTGCACGCGGAGCAACACGCCGACGGGGTAGTCGTCGTGGTCAGTCACGGCGGCGCGATCAGGCTCGGTGCCGAATGGATGTCGCGCAACGTCACCTCGGAGGTCGCCGACAAGGGTCTGCTGCCCAACACCGGAATCGTGCGGCTGGAGGCGTTGCCCGACGGTGGCTGGCACTGCCATGACTGGGCGGGTATGGCGCTGGGTTGAGCAACCGAGGGCTTCGACAATTACTCACTTGATCGAGGGCAACCCTGTGTGTATCTCACTCGTCCATCGGGTAGCCACCATTCCCGAGGAGGCGAGTGATGACCAGGAAGCGCGTCGCAAGCCCGGCCGTGGCGCTGGTGGCCACCGGGGTGGCCGCGGTGCTCGGCCTCGCAGGCTGCGGTGGCGGCGCACAGAACACGGCGGGTTCGGCGCAGTCGCCGGTTCAGTCGCGGCCGAGTGACCAGCGTACCACGCAGGCGCAGCCCACAGCTGAAACCGAGGCCGACCCCACGACCAGCGAGTCGGTGCGGGGAAGTGGCACGCCCGCGCAGGGCGGGCCCGCGCCGTGCCGGTCGGCGGAGCTGGCACTTTCGCTGGGGCGTGGTTCCGCCGCGGCAGGTACCTACTACCGGCCGCTGCGGTTCACCAACGAGGGCGACGACCGGTGCGTGTTGCGCGGCTTCCCCGGCGTCTCCTACGTCGCGGGGGAGGACGGCCGCCAGGTGGGCCCGGCCGCGGGACGGGAAGGGCCCAAGGGCGACCCGGTTTCGCTCGGACCGGGCGAGGTCGCCCACGCCGTGGTGGGGTTCGTGCAGGTCCGCAACTACGACCCGGCCGCGTGCAAGCCGACACCGGTGCGCGGGCTACGCGTGTACCCACCAGGAGAAACCGGGGCCAAGTACATCGAGGCACCAGGCACCGGCTGTGCGAGCGACGACATCCCCGGCAACCAGTTGACAGTGCGTACCGTCGAACCCGGCCCCGGTGGCGCCTGATCGTCATCGGCGCACGGCCAGCGCCGCGGCCGCGGCGAGGGCGAGCTGCGACAGCCCCGACACCACGAACGTCGCACTGGAGGTGCCCAATGCGTCGGTGAGCACGCCACCAAGCAACGCGCCCGCGGGGATGGCACCCCACACCACGGTTCGCCACACTCCGAGCACCCTGCCGAGCAACTCGCTCGGTACCAGCACGTGCCTCGCCGTCGCGAGCATGACGTTGACGGTCACGATCGCCGCCGCGAACACCGCGAACAGCACAGCGGAAAGCACCGCATCCTCACTGGCCCCCATGGCGATGAAGGCTGTGCCCGACACCGCGATGCCGCCCGCGAGTACACCGCGCCTGCCGATCCTGTCGAGCAATCGGGTGGCCGCCGCCGCGCCGGCGAGCCCGCCGATCCCGCCCACGAAGGCGAACACACCGAAGGCGGCCTCGCTCAGACCGAGGTCCTGCAACGCGTAGAGCACGAGCTGTGCCTGCGCCAACTCGGTGGTGAAGCTGAGGAGCCCGGCGAAGACGAGCAGCCTGAGCAGCACCGGGCTGCTGCGCAGCCAGCGGAACCCGCTGGCGACATCGGCACGCACCCCCGAAGCCGGAGTCTGCCTGGCGGGCGGGCGGTAGCTGCCCGCCATAGCCAGCAGCAGTGCCGCGCCCAGCGCGAACGCCGCTGAGTTGAGCAGGAACGGGAAAGCGGCGAACACCGCGAACGTCACGCTGCCCACGGGCCCGCCCACGAACGTCTGCCCGACGATCTCGGTGCCCTGCAACATGCTGTTCGCCCGCGAAAGACCCTTACCTCGCACCACGGCCGGAACCAGCACGTTGGTGGCGCTGTCGGCGACCGTCTCGGCGGCGCCGACCACAAGCGCCGCCGCGTAGACCACCCAGATCGAGGCGAACCCGAGATGCACGAGCAGCGCGGTGGCGGCCACCGTGACCGCCCGCACGGTGTTGGCGAGCACGATCGCCGTGCGCCTGTCGACCCGGTCCAGCAGCACGCCGGTCAGTAGCGCCAGCAGCAGCCACGGAAGGAACTGGGCCGCGGCGAGTCCAGCGATCAGCACCGGATCCCTGGTCAGGGTTGCCGCCAGCAGCGGAAATGCCACCTTGGTGATGCCGTCACCGAGGTTGCCCGCCGCGCTGGAGGCCAGCAGCCAGCCCAACCCGCCGCGCGTGCGAAGCATCAGCGACCGGGACCCGGCGCGGCATCCGCACCGGCCGTAGCGCGTGGCGGCGGCACGAAAGCTCCGATCGTACCCACGATCCCTGCCCGGCGGGACCGCGAGCGGCACGCGAGCAGGTGTGGCGCCTGCGGGTCAGCGCCGTGCGGGCCCAGGTGGCCGCCGGTGTCGTGGTCGGGCGAACCGCCGCGACAGCGGTACGGGATGCCCGGTTCGCCGCTCGTCAGAACTATCCCTATCCCCAGCCCAGCTCGTGCAGCCGCGCGTCGTCGATACCGAAGTGATGTGCCACCTCGTGGACCACGGTGACGAGCACTTCCTCCACCACGTCGTCCTCGGTGTCGCACATGCCGAGTATGGGTTCGCGGTAGATGGAGATGCGGTCGGGCAGCACCCCGCCGTAGTCGTGACCGCGCTCGGTGAGCGCGACGCCGTGGTAGAGCCCGAGGATGTCGGGCTCGGACTCGTTGCGCTCCTCGACGAGCACCACGACGTTGTCCATGGCCGAGGCGAACTCCGGCGGCAGTTGGTCAAGCGCATCAGCCACCAGTTCCTCGAACCGGGCTTCGCTCATCCGCACGGCCACGGCCTCACCCGCCGGTGTCCTGCGTTTCGGGCGACTGGGACTCCCCGCCGCCACCCGGGCCCTGGTCGGTGTCGCCATCCTTGCCTTCACCGGACTTCTCGCCATCGGCCGCCTTGCCGTCCTTGGTCTCGGGCGGCTTCTCGGACTTCTTCACACTGCCGCGCACCGGTGCGAGGCCGCTGTCGTCCTCCAACACGGCACCGACCTTGCAGTTGACCAGCGTCGAGCCCGCGTCCCAGCTTTCCTTCTCCCGCACGTCCCAGCTCAGGATCAGCCCGTCCTTGGCGAGATCCTTCCCGCCGGTGTAGTCCCTGGCGATCTTGGAGCAGGTCGTGTCCAACCAGGTCATCTGCTTGTCGGGCGGTGGGTACTCGTCGAACTCGTCGCGCAGGTCGACGAGCCCGACGATCTCGTAGGAGTGTTTGGCCGAACACGAGATCGGGTCGCCCACCGTCTTGCCGACCAGCGCGAGGCACGTGCCCGGCTGCCAGACGTTGGACTGGTTGATCTCGGCGGCGGGTTTGTCCAGCTGCTGCATCTCCCCGCCCGGACCGACCCACTGCAACCCGCAGTGCAGCTTGCGGTCGCCCCGTGCCCACTGTTCGGTGTCGGGGCGGAGCACTCCGAGCGTCAGCTTGCCGAACGGGTCGAGCGGCTTGGGCAGGTAGTCGCGCGCGATGCTGCCGCAGCGCTCCTCGGTGAGTTTGCGCCAGCCGTCGATGTCGGGTGCCTTGGCCCTTGGGCCGTACTCGTCGGAGATGTCCGCGGCACCGACGACCTCGAACAGGTGCTCCTTCTCACACGAGACCTTGGATACGTCGCTCGCGTCGGGTTTGGTCCAGGTCAGGCAGCTGCCGGGGGGCGAGCGGAAGGCCTGCTCCCGTGCCGCGACGATGCGCTGCGCCTCGCGCTCCGCCTTGACGCGTTCGCTCTCGGGTCCCAGCGCGAAAACCCAGCTCACGGACAGCGCGAGCAGTGCGCCGAGGAAAAGGCCGACCATGAGCACGCGGGTACGAACCGCGGCTCTGGTCGAACGTAACCGGACAGGCTGGTCGGACATCGCTGTCCATGATGCCTGTTCTCGTACCGCGGCTGCCGCTGAGCCGATAGGGTGACCTCGCCCCTGTCCCGCGGGTACTTGGAGTGTTCGATGACGGACGACCCCGACGAACTCGACTCGAAGGATCGCAAGCCGCGCGGTTCCATGCGGTTCCAGGACGCCGAGAGCGCGACGCCGCGCGAACCCACGCTGGCCGAGCAGCGCGCGCGGAAGAAGGCGGCCGAGCAGGAGCGTGAGCGCGAGGCGGCGCGGCAGCAGGAGGCCGAGGCGGCCGAGCACAAAGCCGAGGTCAGGCGGAAGGTGCTGATCGGAGGCGGCGTCACGGTTGGACTCGTGGGGCTGGTCGCGGGCTGGTACGCGGTGGCGGCGCCGGAGGAGGTCACCGCCGTGTGCACCGACGCGAACGGAACCGTTGTCGAGAACGACGAGTACTGCGACCGCGACTACGTCACCAGCCACGGTGGCTACTACTCAGGAGGGTTCCTTTTCCTGCCCATGCCGGGCGGCGGCTACCAGCAGTACCGCTACAACTACGGCGGAACCGGGGCGGTGGGCAGCACAGTGCGCGGCGGCTCGTACACGCGGCCCGCCAACGCCAGCATCAGCACGCCCTCGGGCAAGACGATCCAGCGCGGGGGGTTCGGCATCAGCGGCAGCAGCGGATTCGGCAAGAGCGGGGGCTCGTAGTTGCACAGGGAGTCGCGGCAAGCTCGGCCCGACTGGCAACGCATCGTAGCCGAACAGGGGCTCGTTTTCGGCACACCGGCGCGATACGCCTCCGGCAAGGCGCGGCCGTACTGGGACGAGTCGGTGCACTACGTGCTTTCCATGGAGGAGGTGCTCTCCGTGGAGGCCGACGTCGAACTGCTGCACTCGATGTGCCTGGAAGCCGTCGACCACGTCGTGACGGCACAGCGATACGCCGAGTTCGGGATTCCGGAGTGGGTGTGGCCGCACATCGCGGAGTCGTGGCGGCGCGGCGACCCGCACATCTACGGCCGGTTCGACCTGCGCTACGACGGCAGGGGGCCTGCCAAGCTGCTGGAGTACAACGCCGACACCCCCACCTCGTTGCTCGAGGCCTCGGTGGTGCAGTGGCACTGGAAGACCGACGTCTTCCCCGACGACGACCAGTGGAACTCCGTGCACGAACGGCTGGTGCAGCGCTGGGAGCAGGTCGGAGGACGGCTGCCGTCGAAGGAACTGCACTTCACCTGGTCCAGCGCCGACCGCACCGGTGAGGACCACATCACCACCTCCTACCTGCAGGAGACGGCGGCCGAGGCGGGCCTCGACACCGTGGGCCTGGCCATCGAGGAGATCGGTTGGGACCCGCTGCTGAAGCGGTTCGTGGACCTGGAAGAGGCCCCGATGGCCACCGTCGTGAAGCTCTACCCGTGGGAATGGGTGATCGACGAGGAGTTCGGCCGCTTCGCCGTCGAGTCGCTGCCGCGGACGATGTGGATCGAACCGCTGTGGAAGATGCTGCTGTCCAACAAGGCCATCCTCGGCCTGTTGTGGGAGAACTACCCGGGCCACCCCAACCTGCTACCCGCGTTCATCGACCAACCCGGCGTCCTCACCGAGTACGTGCGCAAGCCCAAGCTGGGTCGGGAGGGCGCCAACGTTCAGATCGTCGCGCCCGGCTACGAGACCCAGACCGGTGGCGTTTACGGCACCGAAGGCTTTGTCTACCAGGCCTTCGACCCGCTGCCGGAGTTCGAAGGGTTCAGACCTGCGCTGGGCGCGTGGATCGTCGGCGACGAGTCGGCCGGACTGGGCATCCGGGAGACCGCTGGACTGGTCACCGATGACGGTGCGGCTTTTGTGCCCCACCGCATACCCCAATCGTGATAGGACACGCCCGACACCTTCAACGTCGACCCAGGAGACTGCTGTGCTTGTTGCACTGTCCGAGACCTTCGGCACCGACCTCGCCAGGGGAATCGGCGCGATCATGCTCTACGCGATCGTCGGCCTCGTGCTGATGCTCCTCGGTTTCTACGCGATCGACTTCACCACACCGGGGAGGTTGTCGGAACTCGTGCGGCGCGGCCTGCCGAACGCGGTGGTGGTCACCGCGTCGGGCATGGTTTCCATGGCGTTCATCATCGTGATCGCCATCTGGTCGTCGGCGAGCGACCTGGCCGAGGGGCTCATCACCGCGCTGGTCTACGGGCTGATCGGCATCGTCGCGCAGGTGCTCGCGGTACGGCTGCTGGAGTGGGTGACCCGCATCGACGTGCGTTCCACCATCGAGAGCGACCGGTTCACTCCGGCCAGCTTCGTCGTGGCCGCCGCGCACGTCGCTCTCGGCTTGGTGGTGGCCGTGGCCATCTCCTAACCATTACGGTGGTCGCCGTGCGGCTACTGCGGACACCAGAAGACCGATTCGCCGACCTCCCCGACTTCGACTATCCGGCCCTCTACGCGGACGTGGACCATCCCGTGCACGGGATCGTCCGGATCGGGTACGTGGAAGCCGGTCCGCCGGACGGGCCGACGGTGCTGTTGCTGCACGGCGAGCCGAGTTGGTCCTTTCTCTACCGCAAGTTGTTGCCGGTGCTGGCCGACGCCGGGCTGCGCGCGATCGCTGCCGACCTGGTCGGGTTCGGCCGCTCCGACAAGCCCGCCGAGGTGGCCGACCACACTTACGCCAGGCACGTCGAGTGGATGCGGGCCTTCGCGTTCGACGCGCTCGACCTGCGCGGGCTCACCCTGGTGGGGCAGGACTGGGGCGGGTTGATCGGGCTGCGACTCGTCGCCGAGCACCCGGACCGCTTCGCCGGTGTGGTGGCCGCCAATACCGGGCTGCCGACCGGCGACCACGACATGCCCGCCGTGTGGTGGGAGTTCCACGACGCGGTGCAGAACGCTCCCGTGCTGGACGTTGCGCGCTTCGTGCAGTCAGGTTGCGTACGCGAGCTGACCGAGGCGGAACGAGCGGCCTACGACGCCCCGTTCCCCAACGAGACGTACAAGGCCGGGCCGAGGGCGATGCCCGGCCTGGTGCCGACCACCCCCGACGACCCGGCCACGGAGGCCAACCGCAGGGCATGGCAGACACTGTCGACCCTGGAGTTGCCGTTCCTGTGTGCCTTCTCCGACCGTGACCCGATCACCGGCGCGATGGCACCGATCCTGCGGCGCCGGATGGCGGGCGCCGAGGGCAGGCAGCATCCCACGATCACCGGTGCGGGCCACTTCCTGCAGGAGGACGCGGGCGAGCGGTTGGCCGAGGTCGTGGTCGACTTCGTGCGCGAGTTGCACTGAGGCGCAGCAGGCGGCACCACGCCGACCGCCGGAAACCGGCGCCGACTACCCTCGGTCGGTGTGATCGACCTCAGGACCCTGCGCGAGGAACCGGACGTCGTGCGCGCCTCCCAGCGCGCCCGCGGTGAGGACGAGGGCGTGGTGGACACTTTGCTGTCCCTCGACGCCACGCGTAGGTCCGCCATTGCCCGCGCCGACACGCTGCGCGCCGAGCAGAAGCAACTCGGCAAGAAGATCGGCAAGGCGTCGGGCGAGGAGCGCGAAGCGCTGCTCGCACAGGGCAAGGAGCTGGCCGCGCGGGTCAAGGCCGCAGAGAGCGAGCAGGCGAGGGCCAGCGCGGAGTTCGACGAGCTGTACCAGCGGCTGCCGAACCTGGTGCGCCCCGGAGTGCCCTCCGGCGGCGAGGACGACTACGTGGTGCTCAAGCACGTCGGCACACCACCGGAGTTCGACTTCACTCCCAGGGATCACCTGGAACTCGGCGAGGGACTGCGCGCCGTCGACATGGAACGCGGCGCCAAGGTCTCCGGAGCCCGGTTCTACTTCCTCACCGGCATCGGCGCGCAGTTGCAGCTCGCGTTGCTGAACATGGCCGCGGCGCAGGCGACGGCCAACGGCTTCCAGCTGATGATCCCGCCGGTGCTGGTGCGTCCGGAGGTCATGTCGGGCACCGGTTTCCTCGGCGCGCACGCCTCCGAGGTCTACCAGCTGCCGGATGAGGACCTCTACCTGGTCGGGACCTCGGAGGTCCCGCTCGCCGGGTACCACGCCGACGAGATCCTCGAGCTTTCAGCCGGGCCGCTTCGCTACGCCGGGTGGTCGTCGTGCTTTCGCCGCGAGGCGGGCTCCTACGGCAAGGACACCAGGGGCATCATCCGCGTGCACCAGTTCGACAAGGTGGAGATGTTCGTCTTCTGCAGGCCGCAGGAGGCACAGGCCGAACACGAGCGGCTGCTCGGCTGGGAGGAGGAGATGCTGGCCAAGATCGAGGTGCCTTACCGGGTGATCGACACGGCAGCGGGTGACCTCGGCTCCAGCGCGGCCCGCAAGTACGACTGCGAGGCCTGGGTGCCCAGCCAGCAGACCTACCGTGAGCTGACCTCCACCTCCGACTGCACCACCTACCAGGCGCGCAGGCTTTCGGTTCGCTACCGCGACGACGACGGGCGGCCGCAGATCGCCGCGACGCTCAACGGCACACTCGCCACCACCCGTTGGCTGGTGGCGATCCTGGAGAACCACCAGCAGCCCGACGGCTCGGTGCGGGTGCCGGAAGCGATGCGGCCGTTCCTAGGCGGTCGCGAGGTTCTTGCCCCCGTTGGCGAATAGCAGGCCGGGCGCGTCGATCGGGCCGACCCCCGCGGCACGCTGTGCCGCCCACATGGTCACCTGGTTGGCCGTGAGTACGGGTATCGACAGCAGCCGCTCCAGCGGCGCGATGATGTCGTAGGTCGGCACGTTGGTGCAGGCGACGAACAGCGCCTCGGCACCGGTGGTGTCCACACCCGCCACCGCGCGCAGCACGTCGGAATAGGACAGCTTCCAGATGTCGCCCAGCATGCCCAGCCCGATGTTCGCCGTCGTGGTCACACCGAACTCGGACAGAAAGTCGAGCAGCCGCTCGGTCACCTCCGCCACGTAGGGGCTGACGATCGCGACTCTGCCGATGCCGAGTTCGGTCAGCGCGCCCACCAACGCACCCGAGGTGGTCACCGCGGCGGGTGCCCCCGCCGCCAGCATCGCCGCCACGATGGTGGCCTCTCCTGCCGCGCCTGCCGCGAAGCTGCCGGACGTGCAGCTGTAGGCGACCACGTGGGGATCGGGAGCGAGCACGTCTCTCGTCGCCCTGCGTACCCCGTGTGGATCGGCGAGCGCCGTCGCCAGCCGAACCGTCACCGGCTCCGGAAGGTACGGCAGCCGGGTGGAGTGCAGGCAGGCACGATCGTCCAGCCACCGCCACAGCTCGCGGTCCAGTGCGAAGTCGAAGGGCGCGACCAGTCCGATGCCGACCTGCTCGGTGGTGCGAAACCGTGCGATCTCGGGGAACACCCGGCCAACGCTAGGCTCGCCCCGGCCCCACGGGAGCCGCTCGAGCGCGTTCTTCACGGCCGCGAAACCGGAAGTAACCCCGGTGACCCTGCGTCGCCGGATAGGCTGACGGCCGTTCATCTGTCGGCAACACGACCGACCGACACCGGGGGGTCTCGTGCGCGCGAACGCTGCCGTGTTGGGCACGGTATTGGGCACCGTCCTGCTGCTCGCGTCGTGCACCAGCGTTGTCACCGGCACGGCGGGCACCGTCGCCGCCCCGCCACCGAGCACCTCGGGAGTGGAGTCCGGTGAGCCGTGCGCGCTGCTTTCGCCCGAGGAAGCCGAGTACCTCGGGTTGGCCGAAGAGGGTGAGTTCACCCCCGGCGAGCCGTCCCGGCTTCTTCCACCTTCGTGCATGTGGTCGCCTGTCGACCCGAACCTGGATTCTCTGAACGTCGGACTGGCCACCGACCTTCCGCTGGTCGACTACGTGGACGGCGCGCAGCCGGAGGAGACCGTCGAACTGGGTGGCATCAACTGGTCGCGCTACCTGGACCCGGTTGGCGATGAGGCGGTGTGCCTGTTGGCCGCCGAGGTTTCGCAAACGTCGTTCGTCAGCTTGATGAGCAGCGATTTTACAAACCCGGAGAAGTCCTGCGAGGTTGCCGAGGCCGCTGCACCGTTCGTCGCCGCCCGGCTACCTGGAGGCGACCCCGCGCCGGAGCCGACCCGACCACCGAGCCCGCTCGCCGACCTCGACCCGTGCACCTTGCTCACCCCCGAGCATGCCGAAGAGTTGGGGCTGAAGCCGAACGGAGAGGGCGGAGGTGATGAGGAGTCGGTCGACTGCTCGTGGGACCCCGCAGACGACTCCGGCGCGAACTCGCTCATGATCACCCTCTACCCGAAACGAGGCGCGCTCGACAGTACGGACGAGCCGTCGGAAGTCATCGAGGCCTCCGGCTGGAAGTGGCGGCTCTACCCGCAGCCTTCCGACATCGAGACCGCATGCGTGGCCGAACTCGATGTCACCGAGCGCTCCTCCGCCACGATCTTCGGAGGCCACGACGAGCGGGCGAAGGTGTGCGACACGGTCATGGCGGCGATTCCGCTGGTCTCCGCCGCGTTGCCCGCCGCGTAGTCAGCTCACCGAGCCGACCTGGTCGGCGACGTAACGGCCGATTTCGAGCGCACTCGTCGCCGCAGGGGACGGCGCGTTGAGCACGTGGACCTGGCCCGGTGCCCGCTCGATCAGGAAGTCGTCCACCAGCGAACCGTCCCGGCGCAACGCCTGTGCCCGCACACCCGAGCCGTGCCGCACGATGTCCGCAGGCCCCACGGCAGGCACCAGCCGGGCCAGACTGCGGGCGAACAGCTGTTTCGACAGCGACCTGCGTACCTCCGCCAGCCCGGCCCCGAGGGCGTACCTGCGGGCGAGCCGCCACGTCCCTGGAAAGCCGACGATGTCGGCGACGTCACCGGCCGACACGTCCGACCAGCGGTAGCCCTCCCTGCGCAGCGCGAGCACGGCGTTGGGCCCGGCGTGCACGCTGCCGTCCAGCATGCGAGTGAGGTGCACCCCGAGAAACGGCAGCGCAGGATCGGGCACCGGATAGATCAGACCGCGAACCAGCTGCCTGCGATCCGGGCGCAGTTCGTAGTACTCACCCCGAAACGGCACGATGCGGGCACGGGGACGCACACCCGCCATCCGCGCCACCCGGTCGGAGTGCAGTCCCGCGCAGTTCACCAGCACGTCGGCGCCGAGCACCTCGTCCCCGGTGGCCACCTCGACCCCGCCAGCGGCCCTCGACCGGATGCCGAGTGCGGCCGTACCCAGCCGCAACTCGGCGCCCGCGTCGGTGAGCAGCCTCACGAGTGCCTCGCAGACACCGGGAAAGTCGATGATCGCCGTCGACTCCACCCGCAGCGCCCGCACACACGACACGTGCGGCTCGTACTCGCGAGCCTCGGCGGGCGAGACCGTTCGAGCGGGCACGCCGTTGGCTTCGGCGCGCTGTGCCAGCGTGGCGAGCGCGGGAAGCTCGGCGCGTGAGGTGGCCACCACCAGCTTGCCGCACACGCGCACCGGCACCCCGTGCTCGCGGGCGAACGCGACGATCGAGCGGTTGCCCGCCACCGACATCCTGGCCTTCAGCGAACCCGGGCGGTAGTACAGGCCCGCGTGCACGACACCGGAGTTGTGGCCGGTCTGGTGGGAGCCCCACCGGTGTTCCTTCTCCAGCACGGTGACCCGCGCGCCCCGCGAGGCCAGCTCGGCTGCCACAGCGAGGCCGATGATTCCGCCTCCGATGACCAACGCCGAACGCCCACGCACCCCTGACAGCCTAGGTCCGGGCCGATCTTCCTGGCGAGGTGCGGCCTTGCGGGTCCGGTACAGTGAGCGCCCGATCACCGCGTCACATCGAGCACAGGACTCGGTCGGGTCGGGCCGGACCAAGGAAACAGCCGCCCTCGGCCTGGTCAGCGAGGAGGCGTCGCCCGTGACGGACCACGTGGGCCGACGGGGTGCCGCAGCCGTGTCGGGGCTACTCGCCGAAAGCGCACGGGTCGTGGACGCCGAGAGCGGGCGGACGCTGACCGGGGCCGGGCTGCTCGCCGAGGTGCGCAGGGCGGGGGATCGGCTGTGCGCCCTGCCCGAGGGTGTGCTGTTCACCCGCACCGCCGTGGAACTGGACGGGGTGCTGCACTACCTGGGCGCCTTCGAGGCGGGCAGGGCGATCGCACTCATCGACCCCGCGCTGGACACGCAATCGCTGCGGAGCCTGGTGGAGCGGTTCCGCCCCGCCGCCGTGTTGACGCCACCGCCGATCGCACCACCGCCCGGCTACACGCCGCGGGACGGGCACTGGGTGAGGCAGCAGGCCGAATGCGTCCTGCCGCACCCGGAACTGGCCGTGCTGCTGCCGACGAGCGGGTCGACCGGCACGCCCAAACTGGTGCGGCTGTCACGGCACGCCGTGCTCTCCAATGCCCGGGCCATCGCCGAGGTGCTCGACATCGCGCCAGGCGACGTCGCCCCCACGACACTGCCGTTGCACTACAGCTACGGGCTGTCGGTGTTGAATTCCCACCTCGTCGCGGGGGCGACGGTGGTGGTCGAACGCGGCGGGCCGTTGCAGCGGGGTTTCATCGATGCCGTGGCTGCGCACGGGGCGACGTCGCTGGCCGGGGTTCCGCACCACTACGAGATGCTGCACCGCATCGACTTCGACCCCGGCCGCTACCCGGGACTGCACACGCTAACCCAGGCAGGCGGCAAGTTGCGCACCGAACTGGTCGCGCACTTCCACCAGGTGATGAGCAACGCGGGCGGACGGATGTTCGTGATGTACGGGCAGACCGAGGCCGCGCCGCGCATGGCAACGGTGCCCGCCGAGCGCCTCGGCGAGAAGCTCGGCTCAGCCGGGGTGGCCCTTCCCGGTGGAGCGTTCACGATCCGCAGGGGCGACGGCGAGGAAACCACCCACCCCAAGATCGTCGGCGAGGTGGTGTACCGGGGGCCGAACGTGATGATGGGCTACGCCGACAGCGAGGCCGAACTCGCACACGGCGACGACATGGGTGGCGTGCTCGACACCGGCGACCTCGGCTACCTCGACGAGGAGCAGTACCTGTTCATCACCGGGCGGCTCAAGCGCATCGGCTCGGTGTTCGGTAACCGCGTGAGTCTCGACGACCTGGAGCAGGCCGTGCGCGCGGGCCACACCGGCATCGAGGTGGTCGCCGCCGTTCCCGCCGACGACAAGGTGGTGCTGTTCGCGCAGGGCGCGGGCAAGGAGACGTGCCGGGCCGTCTCTTCCGACCTCGCCGACCGCCTGCACCTGCACGTCAGCGGGTTCGACGTGCGCGGTGTCGACACCGTGCCGCTGCTGGCCAGTGGGAAGGTGGACTACCGCAAGCTGGAACGACTGGTGCGGGAGGAGTCCTAGGCCGACCCCTTCTCCCCGGGGGCGAGTTCTGACCAGGTAGTTTTGCCGGAAGCGGCGGTTGGGTCCGTGCGAAGGGCGGGGTGGGCAGTGGTGGCTGTCACGATCGGAGCGTGGCTGGCGCTCGCCGCCGTCCTGGTGGCGGCGTGGCCCCGCCTCAACGCCGAGCCGGGCTGGCGGGCCGCGACCATGGCACTGACCCTGGCGTTCTCGCTCGCCCACCAGCTGCTCTACTCGACGATCGCGGAGGACGCGTTCGTCACCTTCCGCTACGCCCGCAACATCGCCGACGGCTACGGGCCGGTGTTCAACCCGGGTGAGCGCGTCGAGGGCTACTCCAACTTCCTGTGGCTGGTGCTCATCACGCTGCCACGGGCCATGTTCGGCGGCAGCGTCGTCACCGGCGCGGTCGTGCTCGGCGTGCTGTGCACGCTCGGCGCCGTGCTGCTCTCCTACTTCCTGGTCAACCGCATGGTCGCGGATGCGCAGCACGGCGGCGCCGGCATGCGCGGACTTGGCGTGGCCGCCGCGGCGCTGACCGCGGGGGTCAGTTCGCTGGCCGCCTACGGCCCTTCCGGACTTGAGACGTCACTGTTCGTGCTGCTCGTGCTGACCGTGTGCTACGCCGTCGCCGCGCAACGGCCGGTAGTGGCCGGGGTCATCGCGGCGCTGGCCGCGATGACGACGCCGGACGGGCTGGTCGTCGCCGTCGTGGTGGGCCTGTGGCTGGTGGCGCGTGCCGCGCGCGGCCACACCACGGCTTGGGCGCCCTCGGCCTACGCGCTGGGTGCGCTCGTGCTGCTGGTGCCGTGGACGGCGTGGCGGCTGACCTTCTACGACCACCCGGCGGGCGGCGGGATCTCGCCCACCGAACGGCTGGGCGCGGGCTGGGACTACCTGGCGGGCTTCGCGCTGGGGTACCAGGCGTTCCTGCTGCTTACGGCGGCGGCGGTCGCGCTGTTGCTGACCCGCCGAAGGGCGCAGGACCCGGCCGCTGCCCGCGCCAGGGCCGTGGTGTGGCTACCGCTGCTGCTCGCGGTGGCGCAGTCGATGTTCGTCGGCTACGCGGGCGGTGATCCGATGCCCGCATGGCGGCTGCTGGCCGTTGTCCCGCCACTGCTGGCGGTGGCCGCGGCGGCGGCGTACGGGATCGGCATCGGTGCGCCTTCCGTTCCCTCCCCGAAGCCACGGGCCGCCGCACTCGCGCGCCGCAGGACGGTGCCGGTCGTCGCTGCCGCGGTGTGCGGGTTGTCGCTGGTGGTCACCACCGCCCACCCGCGGATGCTGCCTGCCATGCACGAGTGGCGCACGGCGACGGGCCAACTCGAGCAGATCGGCGGCTGGCTGGGTGAGAACCTGCCCCAGGGCAGCGTCGTGAGTGCTTACAAGCCCGGTGCGCTGGGATACCGGGCGGGACCCGCGCTGGTGATCGTGGCGGCGAGCGGGCGAGCCGACGAACACCTCGGCGCGCGAGCGCAGCAGCCGTCGGCGGGTGCGGCGGGCTACCCGGCGGGAGGCGACGGCTACGGCGGTTACGGCGGTTACGAGGGCTACGACGGCTACGTGGTCAGCAGGATGCCGCTGGTGGCGGTGGACACCGATACCGGATACACCGCTGAGCAGCACTGCGGCATGGATCCGGCCTTCGCCGGGCTGTACGAGGTGGCGAGTTTCCAGCGTGCCGACACCGAGCAGTGGGTCTCGCTGTATGTACGGCGTGACGCCAAGCGAAGGGTGCTGGAACTGCTCGAGGCCGACGGCACGTACCGCCACGTGCCCTGCGCCTGAGGTCAGAACCAGCGTTCCAGCACCTGTGCGACACCGTCCTCGGAGTTGGGGGCGGTGACCTCGTCCGCGGCGTCGAGCACGAGAGGATGCCCGTTGGCCATCGCCACGCCGTGCCCCGACCAGCGCAGCATCGCCACGTCGTTGGGCATGTCACCGAAGGCGATGGTGTGTTCGGCCGTCACACCCATGCGCCGCGCCACACCCGCGAGTCCGGTGGCCTTGGTGACACCGTGCGCGGCGAGTTCGATCAGCCCGCCACCGGAGGAGAAGGTGATGTCCACGGCGCCGTCGAGCACCGTGCGCGCGGCCATCGCCATCTCGTCCGAGGTCAGCTTCTTGTGGCTGACCAGCAGCTTCACGGCGGGAAAGCCGAGTACCTCCGCCCTCGACGTGACAGAACCCTCGCCGTCGCCCCACGGATTGTGGTATTCGCTCTCGATCACGAAGGTGCGCACGTCGGGGTCCACCGCTTTCGTGCCGATGCGCTCAGCCGCCAACCGGCAGCCGGGGATGGCGAAGTCGAGCGCTTCTGCGACGTCGTGCAGCAGCATCGGGTCGAGCTGTCCGTGCACGTCCACCACGCGGTCGGCGCCGATGTCATACACCACGGCGCCGTTGGCGCACACCGCGTAGCCGTCCAGCCCGGCCTCCTCGGCCACGCGGGGAATCCAGCGAGGCGGGCGGCCGCTCACCAACACGACGGGCGAACCCGCTTCGACAGCCCTGCCGACGGTTTCCACGGTGCGCTTCGTCACCTGCTCCATCGGTGAGAGCAGGGTGCCGTCGACGTCTGAGGCGATAAGCCGGGGTTTCTCCACACCAACCAGTTTTGCAGAGCATGCCCGTCCGGCGACGCCCTCGCGGCCACCGATAGCGTGTGACGGCGTGCGTGTAGGCATCGTGATTCTCCCGGAAGACAGGTGGTGGGCCGCCGAACCCAAGTGGCGGGCCGCAGAGGAATACGGTTTCGATCACGCCTGGACCTACGACCACCTCGGCTGGCGCTCGCTGGTCGACGGCCCGTGGTTCAGCGCGGTGCCCACGCTCACCGCCGCGGCGATGGTGACGTCCAGAATCCGGCTCGGCACCTTCGTGGCCTCGCCGAACTTCCGTCACCCCGTGCCCTTCACCCGCGAGATCACCACACTGGACGACCTCAGCGACGGCAGGTTCGTGCTCGGCGTCGGGTCGGGTGGCGGTGGCTACGACGTCGAGGTGTTCGGCCGCCGCGAACTGTCGGCGAGGCAGCGGGCCGACCGGTTCGCCGAGTTCGTCGAGGCGCTGGACGGCCTGTTGCGAACCGACGGCTTCGACTACTCCGGTGAGCACTACACCGCACACGGCGCGCGCAACCTCCCAGGACCCGTGCAGCGGCCACGGCCACCGTTCCTGATCGCCGCGAACGGTCCGCGAGGGATGAAACTGGCCACCCGATTCGGTGACGGTTGGGTGACCAACGGCAAGCCCGCCGACAGCCAGGACGGCTGGTGGCGCTCCGTTCGCGAACTGAAGGAGCGGTTCGAGGCGGGGTTGGCCGAAGCGGGCCGCGACCCCGCAGGCGTCCACCGCTACCTGAGCCTGGATTCGGCTCCGGTGTTCTCGTTGTCCAGCGTCGACGCCTTCGCCGAGGCGGCAGGCCGGGCGGGCGAGCTGGGGTTCACCGATGTCGTGGCGCACTGGCCACGCAGCGAGCCGCCCTACTGCGGGCACGAGTCGGTGCTGGAGCAGGTCGCGGACGAGCTGTTGCCGACGCTGCGGGAGCGGTGAACGCGCTGATACCTACCCCGAACGGGTGAGGATCGGGTTTTCGGGAACCACTCGCCCTCCGCCCGCGTCGATCCGGTCACGGACTACCGCGAAGGCCACCCGGGGGTGCAGGGGGCCTCGTGGCCCTCGTGAGGCGGGGTAGGGCGCGGAGGTTTGGGCGGGTTTGTGAAAACCTCACCCCCAACCATGGCCTCGCCGCACGAGGGCCACGGCTCGCCGGTAGCCTCTTCGGTCGTGAGCACGGAGACGAATCCCACAGACCTTACCGAAGCCGCGTTCGCCGGTTTCGACCTGATCGTCGTCGGGTCGGGTTTCTTCGGCCTGACGGTGGCGGAGCGGGCGGCGAGTCAGCTCGACAAGCGCGTTCTCGTGCTCGAGCGGCGCGAACACATCGGCGGCAACGCCTACTCCGAACCGGAGCCGGAGACCGGCATCGAGGTGCACCGCTACGGCGCTCACCTGTTCCACACCTCCAACAAGCGAGTGTGGGACTACGTGAACCAGTTCACCGACTTCACGAACTACCAGCACCGGGTGTTCGCCAAGTACCAGGGACAGGTCTACACCTTCCCGATGAACCTCCACCTCATCAACCAGTTCTTCGGCAAGTCACACAGCCCCGACGAGGCACGCGCGCTGATCGCCGACCAGGCCAGCGAGATCGACACCAAGGACGCGCAGAATCTCGAGGAGAAGGCCGTCTCGCTGATCGGGCGCCCGCTGTACGAGGCGTTCGTGCGGGGCTACACCGCCAAGCAGTGGCAGACCGATCCCAAGGAACTGTCGGCGTCGATCATCACCCGGCTGCCGGTCCGCTACAACTTCAACAACCGCTACTTCAACGACACCTACGAAGGCCTTCCCGTCGACGGCTACACCGCGTGGCTGAAGCGGATGGCCGACCACCCCAACATCGAGGTGCGGCTCAACGTGGACTACTTCGCCGTCCGCGACCTCGTCCCGCATGGCACACCGACCGTCTACACCGGTCCGCTCGACCGCTACTTCGACTACCGCGAGGGCAGGCTCGGCTGGCGCACGCTCGACTTCGAGCAGGAAGTCGTTGCCACCGGCGACTACCAGGGAACCTCGGTGATGAACTACAACGACATCGAGGTGCCCTACACCCGGATTCACGAGTTCCGGCACTTCCACCCCGAGCGCGACTACCCCGAGGACAAGACCGTGATCGTGCGTGAGTACTCGCGGTTCGCCTCCGACGACGACGAGCCGTACTACCCGATCAACACGGCCGAGGACAGGGCGAAACTGGAGAGCTACCGCGAACTCGCCCGCAAGGAGGCCCGCGAGCGCAACGTGCTCTTCGGCGGACGGCTCGGTACGTACAAGTACCTGGACATGCACATGGCCATCGGGTCGGCACTGTCCATGTTCGACAACAAGATCGCCCCGCACCTGACCGAGGGCGCGCCGCTGGACGGATCGATCGATGCTTGAGAAGGACCCTACGGCGAAGGTGGCTGCCGACGCCCGCCCCGCTCATCCCGAACTGTCCGGTGAACTCGCCGTACTCGCGGGTGTGCAGCGTGCCATGGCTCGCCCCGCCACCGTTCGCGTGGCTCGCGGGCTTTCCCACTTCGGTGAGCACAGCGCGGGCTGGTTCGCGTTGGGCCTGCTCGGCGCGGCAGTCGACAGCAAGCGCCGCAAGGACTGGCTCACCGCCGCGGCGGGCGTCGTCGGCGCCCACGCCGCTTCCATCGCGGTCAAGCGGGTGGTACGCCGTCCCCGTCCCGACCACCCGGACGTGAAGGTGGGTGTGGGCACGCCCAGCAAGCTGAGCTTCCCGTCCTCACACGCGACCTCGACCACCGCCGCGGCCGTGCTGTACTCCGGACTGACGGGCCGTAACCTCGTGCCCGCGCTCGTGCCGCCGATGCTGGCCTCTCGGCTGGTGCTCGGCGTTCATTACCCGACAGACGTGGTCGTCGGCGCGGCGCTCGGCGGCGCCGTCGGCGGCCTCCTGCGCCGCAGGCTGAACTCACGGAAGCGGAAACCACGATGAGTGAGACCACCGAGCATGCCGAAGTGAGCGACAGCGCTCTGGCACGCAAGAAGGGTCCGGTCGGGACCGTCTTCGGGGTGTTGAAGACGGCGCGGCCACGGCAGTGGGTGAAGAACGTACTGGTGCTGGCCGCGCCGTTCACGGCGGGCCAGATCGCCAACCTCGACGTGCTTCGGGACGCGGCGGTCGCGTTCGTGGCGTTCTCCCTGGTGGCGTCCTCGGTCTACCTCATCAACGACGCCGTCGACGTCGAAGCCGACCGCGCGCACCCGACGAAGCGCAACCGCCCCATCGCGGCCGGGATCGTGCCCATCCCGGTCGCTTACGTCTCCGCGGTCGCGTTCTTCGCCGCAGGCTGCGCGGTGAGCCTCCTGGCCGACTGGCGGCTGCTCATCGTGTTGCTGATCTACCAGGCCATCCAACTGGGATACTGCTTCGGGCTCAAGCACCAGCCGGTGGTCGACCTGGCGATCGTCGGTTCGGGTTTCCTGATGCGGCTCATCGCGGGCGGTGTCGCCACCGGGATCAGCCTCTCGCAGTGGTTCCTGCTGGTGACCGCGTTCGGTTCGCTGTTCATGGTGGCGGGCAAGCGCTACGCCGAGATCATGCTGTTCGAGCGCACGGGCGCGAAGATCCGGTCGTCGCTGAAGAAGTACTCCGCGAGCTACCTGCGGTTCGTCTGGGCGACCTCCGCCGCGATCCTGATCATGTCCTACAGCCTGTGGGCCTTCGAGCAGCAGCAGCGCGTGTCCGGCACCGTATGGAGCGTCATCTCCATGGTGCCGTTCGTCATCGCCGTCCTGCGTTACGCGGTGGACGTCGACGGGGGCAACGCGGGTGAGCCGGAGGAGATCGCCCTGCGCGACCGCGTGCTGCAGGTGCTCGGTGCGACGTGGGTCGTCACTCTGGTGTTCTCCTACTACCTGTGACCAGCGAGTCCCGCACCGGCACCGGATAGTCGAGGCGGAACACGCTGATCGGCTCCACCAGCTTGTCGCCGCGCAGATAGGTCGGGACGGGCGTCTGCGTGGCGAGTTGCAGCAGTGGCACGTACGGTCCGCCAGCGCCCGCGACGAACGACATGCTGCCGAGCCTGCGGATGCTGGGACCCGAGGCGAACCGGTACCGCACCGGCTCGACGATCCCGTCGGCCAGCGCGGCGGGCTGCCTGCACGGCAGCAGGAAGGCGTCGATCCAGTCCACCGCGACCGGTTCGGTCAGCGGGATGTATTCGGTCAGCGGCACCACCTCGGGCAGCCGGGGTGCGCCCACGGCGATCCAGCCTTCGCCGTCGCGCTCGTCGGTGGCGAGCACGCGGACCAGCCGGGCGTGGCCGGGTGCGAAGCGCGCCTCACGCCATTCCCCGTCGCGGTCCAGCCGCAGGCTCAGTTCCCTTTCCACCCGGCCGCCTGCGTCGGCGAACTGCACCTTCGCGGAGACGAGTCCCTGCCCGCCTACAGGCACGACCAGCGGCGGCGCCTCGGCGGAGGCTGCTCGCTCCGGCAGGCGGTACCAGCCCGTGGTCACAGACCCCGCGTCGCCACCGCTGCCCCACACCGGGGCGACCTCGGTGCCGTACGGCCGAACAGGGGCGACGTCCTCGGGAAAGCCGCCGTTGACCGCGAACCCGCTCACCCGGGCTCGCTCACCGGCGTTCACCGGCCGCAGCAGGCCTGCCGCCACGTCCGGCTCCACCTCCAGCCAGTCCTCGATGCCGCAGCTCCCGCCGCCCAGCGCCGCGATGTTGGATCGGCCCATCGTGTAGGTGTCCCAGCGAGGCACCATCGCGTAGGCCATGGTGCCGACCTCGAGCAGCACCGTTCCCGCCGCCGCGAGCGCCAGGAACACACCAGGTGAGCGAACCAGTACCCGGCCCACTCCGAACAGGCCGACCAGTGCGAGCACCACACCGCCGAGCAGCACCACGTCGGCGAGATCGATGCCGAGGAAGCCGGGCGGCACAGTTGACCACTTGACGTTCAAGTTGGCGATGTACCACCAGCGCACCGGCACGGCGAGCGCCACCGAGGCCGTCACGGCGACGGCCACGACCAGCAGCGAGCGCTGCCACGCCCTGCGCAGCGCGCCCCGCGCGACCGTGTGCACCAGCGCGGCGGCGAGCACGGTGGCGACCCCGCCGACAGCGCCGAAGTGGTGGGTGTACTTCGTGGGCGTGAACGCCAGCGCCAGGAAGAACAGCGCACCCACGATCAGCAGCCTGCGGGTCGGCCCGGCCGCCAGCCCCCTCGCCCGCTTGACCGACAACAGTACGGCGAGCGCGGCCATCGAAAGCCACAACAGCAGCAGCGGCATCCGGCGGTTCAGCCCGCCCTGCAGCGGATCGAACACGTCCTGGTAGCGCTCGCCCTCGTCGAGCACCCCGAAGCTGGGTCCGATGGCGGTGCGCACCTCGGTGGAGTGCAGCACCGCGGACAGCGACTGGTCGAAGAACATCAACAGCAACGCGCCAGCGCCGGAGCCGAGCAGCACCGGCAACGAGACCGGCCAGTGCGCCCGGAGCAGCCGGATCACACCGGGCAGCGCCGCTACGAACGGCGCCAACGCGACCAAGCCGGTCGGGGTCACCGCGATCGTCGCCCCCGCGGCGAAGACCGCCGCCGCCAGCGGAGTCAGTGCTCGTGTCGCTACGGCCCGCTCGACGAGGGCGAACACGACCAGCGTGCCGAACATGACCCACGGTTCCGGGCGTAGGCCGACCCCGAACTGCACGTACCACGCCAGGAACACCACGCAGGCGCTCCAGCGTGCCGCCGCCCGTGGCCCGGTCGCGAGCCTGCGCAACAGCAGCCGATCGATGAGCAGCCACAACGCCAGCCCCAGCAGTACCGACGGCACCCGCATCCACCATGCGTCGCCGCTGACCTCGACGAACGGTCGGTACAGCTCGTAGAACCAGCTGAACGGCGCCTCCGGTGCGTTGAACCACCGGAAGTAGTTGCCGACGAAGCCGGTGTCGTCGGCGGCCTTCAGCATCGCGATGATGTAGCCGTCGTCCACGGTCGGCGACCCGATCACCGCCCATGCCGCCAGTACCACGGCCACGACCGCGTCGGTGGGCCGCGGTCGCCACCAGCCGACAGGCAGCAGCCGTACGTGCCTGACCCTGGGCGCCTCCCACCGGCTCAGCAGCACCAGCATGGCCAGCAGCCCCGCCACCGTCACCGCGCCGAGGGTGAGTTTGACCGCGCTCGGGGTCGTCTCGTACCGGGTGTCCGGCACGACGCTCACGCGCAGCGAACCGGCCGAGTCGAGGTCGGTGTGCAGGCTGGTCACCACCGGCCGCGCGGGCGTGTGCCCGGCGACGACGCCGTCGATGCGCACGGTGGTGCCGCCGGAGTCGGAGTGCACCGCCGCGACGCAGTCCGCGCCGACCGGCCGCGACATTACGGAATGGTCGCCGACCTGCGCCGACAGTGTGTCGTGGCTGACCTTGAGGGTGAGTCCCGCACTAGTGTGCTGGTCGACGTCCAGATCGTCCGAGGCGGTGGTCGCCAGCACCGTCGACACCGTCGACACCCTCGCGTCCGCCCCCAGCGCCATGACGTCGGCACAGCGCACCGTCACGTCCATCCGGTCGGGCTCGTAGGGGAACAGAGGTAATGCCGTGCTCGAAGTGTCCGGTCCCGAGGGCCACTCGTACGTCGTGACGTCCTGCTCGACGGGGGCGAGGACGAACAGCACGGCGGTCAGTGCCGACAGCGTCCCAAGACCCGCGATCACCCAGCGATGAAAGGCCACTGTTGGACCCTAGAGAAGGCGCGGTTTCGAGCATGAAAAGGGCCGTCCCCAACTGGGCCCTGCCGCTCGGATCGGCCGCGGTGGCGCTGGCCGCGTTCCTGCTCGTGAAGGACAGCCTCACCGACGACGCCTACATCACCCTGGCCTACGCCAAGAACCTCGCCGTACACGGCGAGTGGGCTCTGGTCCCCGGTATGCCGTCGAACTCGGCGACGTCCCCGCTGAACGTGTTGCTGCTCGGCGCCCTGACGGCGGCGACGAGGTTGTTCGGTACCGGCCCGCACCCGGTGATCGCGCTGGGTGTGCTCAGTGTCGGTGCCGCGGCCGTGCTCGGGTGGGGTTGGGGCAGGCTCGCGGCGGCACTGCGGTTCTCCACGGCGGTCGCGTTCCTCGGCGCGGTGCTCGTGCTGGTGAACCCGTTCGTGCTGTCCGCGATCGGGCTCGAGGTGCTGCTGATCCCGGCCCTGCTCGTGCTGCTGACGGTGTTCGCCACCGAGGAACGCCCGCTGCTGTACGGCGCCGTGTCCGGTCTGGCGTTGCTGACCAGGCCGGACCTCATCGTTTTCGTGGTGGTCATCGCGTTGAGCACCCCCGCGATCAGGCGGGGGCTGCTTCGGTCGGCGCTGGCGGCGATCGCTGTCGCGGCACCGTGGTACCTGTTCAGTTGGTTCGCGTTCGGCTCGGCCCTGCCGGACACGCTCGTCATCAAGCAGGCGCAGGCGGACCTGTTCGGCCGGTGGAGCTTCTTCAGCGGCCCCGCCATGTACTACCTGAGCCGCAGCGTCGTCGTGTTGCTGTCCTTCGGGCCCGCGCTGGTCGGGGTGCTCGCCTGGTTCGCCCTCGTCGCCGTGCGGTTCTCGGCGCGATGGGAACGGTTCCCGCCCGTGGGTGCGCTGGCCGGGCTCGGCGCAGGTGGCATCGCGCACTACATCGCCTACTCGCTGCTGGACGTCGGCCCCTACCACTGGTACTACGGCACCCCGATCACTTCGCTCGGCATGTTCGCGGTCGCGGCACTGGGCCTGTGGCTGGCCCGCTCCAGGGAGCGCGAGGTGTTGCTCTCGCGTGGCCCGCTGACCGCGCTGGGCGCTGTTGCCCTGCTGCTGCTCGGGGCGGTGGCGGTGGACGTCAAGCAGGGCGTGCCGTGGCGCTCGCCCGTCATCTTCGGCAACTGGGCGAGCGCGCAGGACTATGCCCGCGTCGGCCGCGAACTCAAGGAACGCGTCGGTGCGGCAACGGTGCGTTCACCGGGTGAGATCGGCACCCTCGCCTACTACTGCGAGTGCTCGATCGTGGACCCGTTCTCCGACCGCGGTTACGTCACCGACATGGTGAGGGAACGGATCGACGAAGCGGGTCCGGTCACCTCAGCTCTGCTGCGGCTGAACTACCTGTGGTTCGACTACTCGCGCGAGCCGCGCCCGCTGGACTACCGGTTGCTGTACGAGCGAGGTCCAGGTGGTGGGCCCAACACCTGGCAGGTGTACTCGGCCGCCCGTGGCGTCGGTCATTTCACGCTGGTGCCCGCCGAAGGACGCCGATAGCTGAGAAGTGGTAACCGTTGCCCCACCCGATCGAGGTGGTGATTTCCCGGGTAGCTTACGAGCAAAGCCGGACGGTTGGGGAGATATGACCACGACAGCCGACACGGAAAGTGATGGCAAGGCGGAGCCGATGGCGCAGTCGTCGCCCGAGGCAGTGCCCCGAGACAAGCGCGGTTTCCTCGGGCGGCGTGACCCGCTGGCGTGGGCGGTCGCCGCGCTGGCCCTCTTGCTTGGCGGCGTGTTCGTACTGGTAGATCTTGCCTACAACCAGGGGAATCTGATCGCCCCGATCGACGATGCCTACATCCATCTGCAGTACGGCAGGCAGCTCGGCTCGGGTCACCCGTTCCAGTACAACACCGGCGACCCGGTCAGCACCGGCGCCAGCAGCCTGCTTTACGCCTTCGTGCTCGGCGCGGGCTACGCGATCGGGTTCAAGGGCAGTCTCTTCCTGCCGTTCGCGGTAGCGGTGGGCATCGTCGGTTTCGCGGGGTCCGCCGCCTTCACCTACCGGCTCGGCAGGCTGTTCGCGGGCCGTGCCGTCGGCGTGTGGGCGGGCGTGCTCACTGCGGTCAGCGGCCCGCTGCTGTGGGGTGCGGCCAGCGGGATGGAGGTCGGCCTCACCGCGGTGTTGCTGACGGGTTCGGTGTTGGCTTTCACCAGGGAACGGCCGAAGGGACGCTTCCTGTACACCCCGGTGGTGGCGGCACTGCTCGCGCTGGTGAGGCCGGAAGGCCTGTTCTTCGCGATCGCGCTCGTCGCCGCCATGGCGTGGACGATCTTCGCCGCCCGCAAGGCAGGCATGGTCCGCACCCGCGCGGTGCCGGTCTTCACGGTGTGGAGCCTGCTGCCCGTGGCCGCCGGTGCCGGGCAGTACCTCTTCTACAAACTGGCGACCGGCACGTTCACCGCGAACGGCGTGCGATCCAAGTCCCACCTGTACAACGACCCGATCCTGTACGTCGGTGACTTCGTCGACCGGACGGTGGCGAACGTGCGAGGACTCGTCGGTTCGTTCACCGCACTCGACAACACCGACTTCGCCTTCCCCGGTGCCCTGCTGCTGTTCTTCGTCGGCCTTGGCTACCTGCTCGCCACGAGGGTGGAGTGGCGGCCGTTGCTGGCCGCGACCGCGGTCGGCTTCGCGGTCGTCGTGGTGTCGGCGTCGACTCTGGAAACCGCACTGATCCACGAACTGCGCTACTTCCAGCCGTTCCTGCCGCTGTTCCTGCTGTTCACGGTGTGCGGTGGTTACGCGCTCACCCGCCTCGTGCCGCAGGAACGCTCCAAAGCGGTCACGCTGCACTCGCTGTTGCTGGTGGTGCTGCTGTTCTCGCTGGCCGCGCTGCCGACCTGGGCCGTCCGGCTCGGCAGGGAGTCGGCCACCATCCGCGACACCGACGTCTCGGTAGGCGCCTGGATCAGCGGCAACCTGCCGGAGGACGCCATCGTGGGTGTCAAGGACGTCGGTGCCATCGCCTACTTCGGCGAGCGGCGAGTGGTGGACACCATCGGACTCGCCACCAACGGGTTCGCCGAGCCGAGCAACAACGGCCCCGGCAGCCTGTACGAGGCGTTGCGCGACCTGCCGCCGGGGCAGCGACCCGGCTACTTCGCCGTGTACGAGCCGTGGCCGGGCACCGACATGAAGCCGTTCGTCGACGCCGGCGTATTCCGCACACCAGCACTGGCGGTGTTTCCCGTACGGACACCGCCCGATCTCAACGGCGGCCGGATCGTGCCGTTCACCGACACGAAGGTGTACCGGGCGGACTGGTCGCTGGCGGGCAGCGGTGATGCCGCTCCCGTGGCGGGTGACGTCAGGGACTACCTCAATGCGGGCTCCTTGGAAAGCGAAGCCGCGCACGGCTACGAGGTCGACATGCAGCAGCCCGGCCTGCAGCCGTACACGGTGCTACGCCGCGAGGGCGACGTGGTGGACAGCGGGCGCATCATCGTCGGAGGGGAGCGGTTCACGGCAGGCAACCTCTCGCCGGGGCAGCCGCTCACCATCGCGACGCGCGTGTTCGCCACCGGGCAGATGCACGAGGTTCGCGTCGTGGTCGACGGTCAGGATGCGGGCGTGTGGCGGTTCAGCAGGCGGGAGGGTGGCTGGACCGTGGACGAGTTCACCGTTCCCGGTGAGCTGGTGTCCTCGCCCACGGTCTCCGTCGAGTTGAAGCCCGTGCGGCCGTTCCTGAGCCCGTACCCGGAGTACACGTCGTTCGGGTACTGGTTCGCGCAGTGAACTCGGCCGACTCAGATCGGCAGCTTGCGAAAGATCGGGCGCGGCACGTGCCGCAGTACCGACATGACGTAGCGGAACGTGGAAGGAGCCCACACCAGCTCCTTGCCGTCCCTGACGGCGTTCACCGCGGTCTCGGCGACCTGCTCGGGGGTCTGCTCCAGCGGGGCCTTGCCGAGGCCCTCGGTCATCTTCGAGCGCACCTGGCCCGGCCGCACGACCGTCACCTGCACCCCGTGGGGCCGAAGTGCCTCGCCGAGACCGAGGAAGAACCCGTCGAAGCCTGCCTTCGTCGAGCCGTACATGAAGTTCGACCTGCGTACGCGCTCGCCAGCCACGGACGACAGCGCGATCACCGCCCCGTGTCCCTGCGCCTTCAGCTTGTCGGCGAGCACCACGCCCACCGAAACGGCGGCGGTGTAGTTCACGGTGGCCAGCCGCACCGCGGTCTCGTGGTCCTGCCAGGCCTGCTCCGGATCGCCGAGCAGGCCGAACGCCACCACGGTGAGATCGATGTCGCCTTCGGAGAAGGCCTTTTCGACAGCGGCGGGGTGGGCTGCGGTCTCCGTGGCGTCGAAGTCGACTGTGGACACATCCGCACCCTTGCCGCGCAGCCGTCGCACCGCGGCGTCCAGCCGGTCGGAAGGCCGAGCGGCGAGCACGATCCGAAGCGGGCGCTGCGCCAGGTACTTCTCGGCGATCGCAAGGGCGATGTCGGAGGTACCGCCGAGCAGCAGCAGTGACTTGGGGTTGCCCACCGCGTCGATCACAGTTCCAGCCTCCTGGCCATGTCGGAGATGAATACGCCTTCTGGGTCGACCGAGTGTCTGACCTTGCGCCACTCGTCCAGCCGCGGGTACATGCGGTGGAACGCCTCGGCCGAGGTACGCGAGTCCTTCGCGGTGTACAGCCGTCCGCCCGCCTCGAGTACCTGGGCGTCGAGTTCGTCGCAGAAGCGGCTCAGCCCGTCCTTGACGGGAAAGTCCACACTGAGCATCCAACCCGGAGACGGCCATGAAAGCGGCGCCGGGTTGGACTCGCCCATTCGCTTGATCACGTTGAGGAACGAGTAGTGGCCGGACCCAGCGATCCTGCGGCAGATGTCCTTCAACACCTCCTCCGCGCCGAACGGGACCGAGAACTGGTACTGCAGGAAGCCACGCGAGCCGTACGCCCGGTTCCACTCGCCCAACATGTCGAGCGGGTGGTAGAACTGCGTCAGGTTCTGGATCTTGCCGCGTGCTCCCTGCTTCGGCACGGTGAGCTGCCACAGGTTGCTGATCAGCCCGAAGGTCAGCTTGTTGCCCAGCCCGTTGGGGAAGACATCCGGCAGGGTCATCAGCTGCGGGGCGTCGAACTTCAGCGGGTCGTGACGCAGCTTCTCCGGCAACTGTTCCACGGTGGCCAGCGACCCTCGCGAGAACGTGGCGCGGCCGAGCCGATCGTCGGAGGAGATCAGGTCGGGCACGGCCATCGAGTAGTCGTAGTTGAGGTCGGAGCCGTCGGTGAACAGCGCCAGGGTCTCGTCCAGGTTCGCCGTGCGGTCGGCGTCCACGACGAAGTAGGCGGTCTCGGTGCGCTTCATCCGCACCGTGGCGCGCAGGATGATTCCGGTGAGCCCGATGCCGGCGACGGTTGCCCAGAACAGTTCCGAATCCGGGCCCTGCGGGGTCAGTGTCCTGATGGAACCGTCCGCGGTCAGCAGGTCCATCGACACCACGTGGTTGCCGAAGCTGCCCGCACTGTGGTGGTTCTTACCGTGAATGTCGTTCGCAATCGCGCCGCCGATGGTCACCTGGCGGGTGCCGGGAAGCACAGGGACCCACAACCCGTGCGGCAACGCGGCACGCATCAGCGCGTCAAGGCTTACGCCCGCGTCGACCACGACCTCGGCGGTGTCGGGGTCGATCGAATGAATCCGGTCCAGCGCGGTCATGTCGACCACCAGGCCGCCCGCGTTCTGAGCGGGGTCGCCGTAGGAGCGGCCGAGCCCTCTGGCGATGACGCCGCGCTGCCCGGCCTGACTCACCGCACGGGCGATGACATCGACGTCGGGGGTGTGCAGGACGTTGGCGATCGTGGGTGCCGTGCGGCCCCACCCGCTGAGTGCGCGCCGTTCGATGCTCACCCGGACCAGGGTAGCCATGCCACGCTGCCTAGACTCGGACGGGACGACCAACCCTGACTGACGAGGTAGTGCGGTGGTGGCGACGGACTCCCAGGCGAGTGAGGCGGCTCGGTCGGCCTCCCCGGGCCTGCTCACACAGGTCTTCCGGTTCGTGCTCATCGGCGGGTTCTGCGCGCTGGTCGACTCGGGCATCTACTGGTTGTTGCTCGAAGCGGGAATGTGGGTACACCTCGCAAAGGCGATAAGTTTCATCGCCGGGACGACAACCGCATACTTCCTTAACCGGCGTTTCACATTCACCGCGGCGCAAAAGGGCGGCGCGGGCCAGCTGGGCGGTTTCGTGCTGCTTTACACGGTGACGTTTTTCGTCAACGTCGGCACGAACGCCCTGGCCCTGCACCTGTTGCCCGAGTTCACCTGGCGCGTCGCGCTGGCGTGGGTGATCGCGCAGGGTACAGCGACCACGATCAATTTCGTCATGCTGAAGTGGGTCGTGTTCCGCGAAGCGCGTGCGTGAAGGGCTCCGAACGACGCCGCGCGGTAAGCCTGTACCTTACTGGGTGACCCCCGCCTGAATGTCTCCCTTGGAGGACTGAGGTCTCATGCCCGGCAAAGCCGCACCGGCTGCTCAACCGGCCACCACCGGCAAGGCCACTGCCGCCACACCGAAGGGTGAGGAGCAGGCGACGTTCTCCGAGCACGCACCACAAGGCAGGCTGCTGGCGCAGCGTGGCCTGTACGCGGGACCGTCCGATGTGGTGAGCAAGGACCTCTACTCCGAGGTCGTCGAGGGAGTCGTCGCCCGCAGGCGCGAAAGCGTGACCCTGGAGCCTTCCGCCCGCGTTTCCGGTAACACCTACTTCGGTCGCTTCCCCGCCAGTTACTGGCAGCGTTGGACGACGGCCGGTTCGGTCACTGTCGAAGCCACCGTCACCGGGGCGGGCATGCTCGCCGTGCGGGCCTCCGATGTGAAGGGAGACCCGCGCACGGTCGCGGTGCGGCAGGTCGAGAACGCCGAACAGCCCACCCCGGTGCGGCTGGAATCCCCGCTGGACAAGTTCCTCGACGGCGGCGCGCTGTGGCTGGACCTGGAAACGGAGGCGGGCCAGCGACTCACCGTTTCCGATGTGCGCTGGACCGTCGATCCGCCCGCGACCATCCGCCCGACCGCGGTCACCATCTGCACGATGAACCGGGCGGACGACTGTCTCGCCAACCTGAAGGCACTCGCCGACTCGCTGCCCGCGCTGGACACCCTCGACGCCATCTACGTCGCCGACCAGGGCACGGACACCGTCGACTCGCGAGACGGCTTCGCCGAGGTCGCCGAAGCGCTCAAGAGCAAGCTGCACTACATCAAGCAGCCCAACCTCGGCGGTGCGGGCGGCTTCACCCGCGGTCTCTACGAGGTGGCGGGTCACACCGAGACCGAGCACGCGAACGTGCTGTTCATGGACGACGACGTGCTGCTCGAGCCGGACCTGGTCATCCGGCTCACCGCGTTCTCCAACCGGGCGGCCAACCCCATGATCGTCGGTGGCCAGATGCTCAATCTGCTGCACCCCAACCAGTTGCACGTCGGCGCCGAGTACGCCCGCCTGAACACGCTGGAACCCGGCCAACCGGTCACGCACAGTCTCTCCACCGCCGACCTGCTCGGCGTGGACGAGAAGACCGGCAAGCCCAACCGGCAGGAGCGTCGCCTCGACGCCGGTTACAACGGGTGGTGGTCATGCCTCATCCCGTACGAGGTCGTCAAGGAGATCGGTTACCCGATGCCGTTCTTCTTCCAGTGGGACGACGCGGAGTACAGCTACCGGGCACGCGCCCACGGTTTCCCCACCGTCACCCTTCCCGGTGCGGGCGTGTGGCACGCGGACTTCCACTGGAAGGACTGGGACGAGTGGCACCGCTACTTCAACCTGCGTAACTCCATCATCACCGCTGCCCTGCACAGCCCGTTCGACCTGAACGTGTTGTCCAGGGTGCTGCTCGCGCAACTGGTGCGGTACCTGCTCGGCATGCAGTACGGACTCTCCGCGACCCTGATCAAGGCGGTCGAGGACTTCCTCGAGGGGCCCGAAATCCTGCACGACGGCGGGGTGGCCGCGATGAAGGAGATCCGCGAGATCAGGGCCCGGTACCCGGAGACGAAGCGCCATCCGGCCACCGACGTGCCGGGCATCGCGTCCAACGACATCGGCATCATCAACACCGCGCCGCGACCGAGCATGCAGCGACTGGTGCTGCTGAAGCGCGTCCTCACTCGGCTGCTCGGCAAGCACCGATTCGCGCTCGGGGCCATTCCGAGCGACGAGGCGCACTGGTGGCACGTCGCGCTGTTCGACACGGCGGTGGTGACCGATGCCTCGCAGGAGGGCGTGCGGGTGCGGCGCTACGACCGGGACCGGATGTTCGAGCTGGCCAAGCATGGTGTCCGGGTGGTCAACCGGCTGCGCAAGGAGGGCAAGGCGGTGCAGGCGCAGTACAAGCGCGCTATGCCGGAACTGACCAGCCGCGAGAACTGGAAGCGTCTCTACCGGTTGTGAATCTCCGCCGCAGCGGTCAGTGGAGTCCGAACACCTTGCCCTTGCGCTGCAGATCGTCGATGTAGGCGACCGCGACATGCGAGAAGTTCACGGCCACGGTCGTTCCCTCCTTGGTGCGGATGGTCTGGGTCGAGCCGTGCTCGACGTGTAGATGCAGCTGCTTCGACAGTTCGACGACGTCGTCCGGTTCGAGCGCGAACAGTAGCGGTTCGCCTCCGCTTGCCAGGTGGAGGACGAGTGCGGGCTTCTCATCGGGCATGCACCAACGACAGCATCGCGTGATCAGCCGTGCAAGCCGGTTCGCTGTGGGCGCAAGTGCTAACGTGCATTTCCGACACGTTGGAGGGACATCCGGGGGGAACAGGGAATGGCGCACTCATTCTCACTGTCCTTGGCGGCGGTGGACATCTTGCTCGAGTACGCCCGGCTCGGCCGGGCGCCGTTTCCCTTCGAGGTACCGCACATCGGCACCACCCACACCCAGCGTGCGCAGGTGCGCGAGGCAGTGTTTCGCGACCTCGATGGAAGGGGCCTGCTGCGCGGCGGGGCACTGGACCCGGATGCGCGGGCGGCGCTCGAGACGTTCGTGAACGGACCTGTCGCCGTCACGGCGGCCGCGCGGCTGGGGGAAACCGAGCGACTGTTCGCCAGGTCGGCGGTTTCCGGCGAGTTCGGCGTCGTGGCCAGACAGGACGGCAACCTGATGGTGTTCGAGCAGGTCCGGCCCGCGAGCGTTGTCTCGGCGATCGTGGACCTGCTTCCGAGCGCGAAACCGGGACCGGGCCAGTCGGTCACGGTGGCCAAACCGCAGGCGCCGAGGCCCGCGCGTGGAAGCGACGAAGGCTCCTACGATCCGTTCGCGGGCGCCTCCCGAGCCCGATCGCAGTCGGCACCCCAGTTGCGCACGGTGGAACGACTGTTCGAGAAGCCGAAGCTGCGGATCGGTCAGTTCACGGTCTTCATGCGTGGCAATGACGGCAAGCAGCGCAACCTGACGCCCGTGGTGTGGTTCGACACCGAGGACGGGCGCTATTTCTGCACCCAGCGAGCGGCCGAGGACGGGCAGCAGTGGCTCACCTACGCTCCCGCTGACAACGCCAGGATTACCCAGCACCTGCGCTCGCAGTCGGAACAGCTTCGGAACAGCTGAGGTAGCTGCCGAGGAACGGATGGCGGCAGGTGTGCGTCTTAGTGGTGGGTTGTTGTGAAGTGCCGTCATGGGCGTTCTACGGTCGGTAAACTGCCGTCGGATGACGCAGCCGAGGATGTGGGGTAGACGATGCCGATCACCTGGGATGATGCGGGGGCCGGCCAGGGTGCTGGTGCTGGTGCGGGTGTTGGTGCTGCTGCTGTGGCGATGTCCGGGCTCGACAAGGGGTCAATGGACAAGATGGCGGCCGAGACCCGGGAGATGGTGAACTCGGCTCGCTCGGGTGGGTTCCGGGTCAGCGAGAACGCTGCTGAGCCCATCCGTAAGACGCTCGCGGAAATGCAGACCCAGGTAGATGAGTTGAGGGGCGATTTGCAGGTTCGTTTCGGGGTGGAGCCACAGTTGGGTAGTCACAGTTACGGGCAGAATGTGGCGAAGCACCAGCAGAAGGCTGCCGCCAACGCGCCTGGTTCGGCAATGGAAGTACTGAAACAACTTCGGCAAGTGCTCGCTGATGCGGACAAGGCTCTGGAGATCGCCGTTCGGAAGTATCGGGAGAACGAGGAGTCCGCGTCGGGCACGTTCCGGAATGGGCAGGTTTAGTCATGCGCCACATATCCCGGAGTGCTGGCGCGGTGCCGATCTTGGTCGCAGCGCTAGTGCTGGGTGCTTGCTCGGATGCGGAACCTGGCATAGCTTCTCCACGGGATTCTTCGAGCTCGGCAAATAGCTCCCCCGCTCCCTCGGCACCGGCGACCTCTTCCAGTTCGGCGCCGAACGCGATCGATTCCGTGGACCCGTGCTCGTTGCTCACCGATGAAGAACTGTCTGAGTTCGCCGATTACAAGCAGCCGGAGTCACGGTTCTCGGCGGGTGCCCGCAATTGCCGGTGGAGGCCGATACGCGAAAACGCTCAACAAAGGCTTCCGCTGGTCAATCTTGACGCGCGCGACAATATTGGCGTCGAAGGTATGAACGACATCGGTTCCGGTGTTCGAAAAGGACAGTTGGGTGGCTCTGGCCGCGCGGTGGCACAGACCTCTAACGAAGAAGGGTGTGTTATCGGCATGGCCGTCGGAGAGGGGGCCCGAGTCGACGTGGTTGTAAGTGCGGTTGGGCCGGACAAGGCCTGCGACATCGCGTCTCGAATCGCCGAGATCATTGATCCGAAGCTTCCCATGGGGTGATCGCTGGGACTAGTGGTGAGCCCGATCCGTCCAATAGTGTGAGGGTGTTGGACATGCCGGTGGACGGAAAGATGAGGCTGTCTCGTGAGGGATCGGCTGCCGCCCTCACTGATCGGGCGTTCGGTCGTGCAGTCCTGGAACCGAGGGCGGCCGGTGTGCGTCGCAGTGGTGGGTTGTTGTGAAGTGCCGTCATGGGCGTTCTACGGTCGGTAAACTGCCGTCGGATGACGCAGCCGAGGATGTGGGGTAGACGATGCCGATCACCTGGGATGATGCGGGGGCCGGCCAGGGTGCGGTTGGTGCGGGTGTTGGTGCCGGTGCCGCAGCGGTGTCCGCGCTCGACGCAAAGGCCATGGACAAGATGGCAGCGGAGACCAGGGAGATGGTCAGCGCCGCGCGGCAGGGTCACTTCCGGGTCAGCGAAGATGCGGCCGAGCCGATTCGCAAGACGCTTTCAGAAATGCAGAACCGGGTGCAAACGCTTAGGGCAGACTTGTCCTACAAATTCATGCAGGAGCCGCAGTTGGGAAGCCATGCCTATGGGCAGACTGTGGCGACGCACCAGATGAAGACTGCTGTCGAAGCTCCTGGGTCGGCGTTCGACGTGCTTGGCAAGCTCGAGCAAGTCTTGTCTGACGCGGACAAAGCATTGGAGCTCGCTATGCGGAAGTATCGCGACAACGAGGATTCGGCGTCGAGCACGTTTCGGTCTGAGGTGGTCTAGCAATGGCTTTCGTGATGCGAAGGTCCGCGGCTGTGCCGCTGCTCGTCGCGGTGTTTGGTCTGGCGGGATGTACGGATGCGGAGTCCGGATTGGCTTCGCCGGAGGACTCCCGTCCTGCGGCGCGCACTTCGGTGGGGTCTATGGTACCGACCAGCGATTCTTCTGGCTCGGCGTCGAGTGGGATCGATTCTGTGGACCCGTGCTCGCTGCTGACCGATAGTGAAGTGGCCGCGTTCGGCAAGTACCAGGAACCGAACGCGCGGCAGGTCGGAACGGCTCGCGGTTGCGATTGGAATGCGGTGCGTGAAAATGCTCAACAGAAGCTTCCGCTGATCAGTTTTAGTGTGCGAGACAATGTCGGCGTCGACGGTGTGGTCGATCTGGGCACGGGCTTGCAGCGCGGCGAAATGGATTCGGGTCGTGAGGTGGTACGGACCACGACAACGGATCATGGATGCCTGATCGCGATGGCCGTCGGTGAGGGTGCCCGGGTCGACGTCGTTGTGGATGGGGTCGAGCCGGACCAGGCGTGCGACATAGCGTCTCGAATCGCCGAGATCATCGATCCGAAACTTCCCATGGGGTGATCGAAGTGACCAGTGCTACGCCGGGGCAGCCCACGGCACAGGAGTTCCTCGACATGTCGGCGGAGGAGGTCAGGAATTACCTCCAGAGCGGACAAGAACCGCCACCGCTGTCGGAAGCGCAGATCGAGCGGCTCCCGGCAAGCCAGATCGAGCCGTACCTGCAGGCACGCGTCAACGCAGGCGACGCCGGTATCTTCGAGCGGTTCGCCGATCACATGCGGGCGGGTTCTCGCGCCGACGAGATCAGCGAGCAACGAATTCGCGAGGGACAGTCGGGCGACGTCGAGTACATGGGTGGTGTTCCCTCGCCCGACGGGAACTACCTGGGTGAAGATCATCAGCGGCTCAAGGAATACGTTGCCGCGGTGGATCCGGCCCAGGTCGAAACGTATTCCGACGGATATCACGACCTGCACCGGTTGTTCCAGGACCTCGCCGATGCACTGAAGGAAAGCGTTGGCAAGTCCCAGCACGGCTGGGAAGGCCAGGCGGCCGACCAGGCCCACAACTACTTCACCGGGCTGAGCACGTGGGCCGACGGCAACTCGCAGAATGCCCAGTTGGCGTCCGACATCATCCACCAGGAGTCGGAGGCGGCGAGCAGGGCGAGGAACAGCATGCCCGAGCCCGTGCCGTTCAGCTGGGAAACGGAGATGCAGCGCTGGGGTGACGACCCCTTCAACGTGGTGGGCAACGTCAGCCAGAGCATCGAGACGTACAACCAGAGCAAGCAGGCTCACGAACAGGCCGCGCAGGTCATGACCCGATACGACACCGACCTGCACGACGCGGGTAACAAGCAGCCGGTGTTCGCGGAGCCGCCGAAGTTCGGTGAGGGCGGTTCCGGTGAGGTGAACCGGCCGGTGCCCGCGGTGCAGCAACCGGGCGGCGGACAGGGAACCACTCCTTCCGGCTATCAGGGCGGTGGTGTTCCGGGTGGCAGCGTGCCGGGTGGTGGCGGTAGCGGTTCGGCTTTCGCTCCCGGCGGTTCGACGCCTGGTTCGGGGTCGTTGCCGGGCGGGGTGAGCACGGGCGTCGGGCCGATGCCCAGCGGGACGCGTCCGTCCGGTTATCGGTCGCCGAGCATTCCGCGTTCTCGCGTGCCGGGGGGTGGCGGTGGCGGCAACGCGCCGGGGATCGGTGCGATGCCGATGCCCGGCATGGTCCCGGGCGGTGCAGGCGGTGCCAGTGGTGGCGGCGCGGGCGGCTTCGGTCGTGGTGGCGCGGGCGGCTTCGGGCCGGGCGGCGGCTCGGGGGCGGCCGGTGCGGGACCCGGAGCCGGGTCCGGTGCGGGCGCCAGGCCGGGCGGTATGCCCGGTGGTGGGATGCCTGGTGGCGCGGGCGCGGCGGCTGCCGCCGGTCGTGGCGGTATGGGCGCGGCTCCCATGGGCGCAGGCGCGGGCCGTGGCGGTCAGGGCGGTGAGGACGAGGAGCATCAGCGACCGACCTATTTGGTCGAAGGTGACCCCGACGAGGTGTTCGGCACCAACGAGCGCACGGCGCCGCCGGTTATCGGCGAGTAGCCGACGTGCGGTGGTTTCCCGGATGACTGGGAAGCCACCGCATATCGCGAAAACCGTTGCTCAGTAGCGGAAGAACCGTTCCCTGCGGCCCTGGCGCACCAGCCGAAGCCACTGCGCGAACGCTTTCGGGTCGCGTTTGACCGCTACGAAGTACAGGCCGAACCGCAGCAGTTCGAGCGCGCCGATCTTGCGCATCCCCGGCTGGGACAGCAGGTAGCCGCGGTTGCGGTAGGTGTAGTAGCGCTTCACCTGATTCTCGGGGTCCTGCGCGTGGAAGCGGCCACCCAGCATCGGTTTGAACTCGTCGGTGCCGTTGGGGTGCAGGTAGGCGGTCTTCAGCGACGTCCCGAACGGGAGACCGGAACGCACCAGGCGCCGGTGCATCTCGACCTCGTCGCCGCGGAAGAACAGCCGCAGATCGGGAACGCCTGTCACCTCCAGCGTGGAGGCACGAAACAGCGCACCGTTCATCAGCGACGCTATGCCGGGAAGGAAGTCGGTGCCGAGTTCGGCGGCGGAGCGTTTCCAGGTGAGTCCCCGTCGCAGCGGGAACGCCAACTGCTGCGGGTCCTCGATGCTGGTGACAACGGGCGAGACCTCGGCGAGTCCCCTTCGCCGCGCCTCTTCGAGCAACACGGCGAGCACGTACTCGTCCGCGGGCCTGCCGTCGTCGTCGGCCAGCCACACCCACTCGGCGCCCAGCGCCAGCGCGTGCAGCATGCCGAGCGCGAACCCGCCCGCGCCGCCGAGGTTGCGGTAGGACGGCAGGTAGGTCGACGGCAGCGGGCAGTCGGCCACGACATCGCGCACCGGCTGCTCGTCGGGGCCGTTGTCCACCACGACCAGGTGGTCGACCGGCCTTGTCTGTGCCGCGAGCAGCTTCAGCGACTCGGCCAGCAGTTCACGCCGGTGCCGCGTCACGACAACGGCGGCAACGCTGCCTTCGCCAAGGGGTTCGGTAGCCACCTCAGTCACCGCTCATCGCAGGCGCCTCGCCGAGGCGTTCGAGGGTCTCCTTGCTGACGTTCTCGAAGGGGTCCTTGCCCTTGTAGGCCGTGAGCACCTCGCGCAGCGACCCATGCATCTTCATCCGGCCTTCGTCCATCCAGATCGCCGACGTGCACAGCTCGAGCAGCAGGTCGTCCTGATGGGAGGCGAACACGAGCAGACCGGAGCGGCGCACGAGGTCCACGAGCCGGTCGCGAGCCTTGTTGAGGAACGCGGCGTCGACCGCTCCGATGCCCTCGTCCAGCAGCAGGATCTCGGGATCGATGGAGGTCACCACACCCAGCGCGAGCCGAACCCGCATACCGGTGGAGTAGGTGCGAAGCGGCATCGAAAGGTAGTCGCCGAGTTCGGTGAAGTCGGCGATGTCGTCGATGCGCTTCTCCATCTGCTTGCGCGTCATACCCAGGTAGAGCCCGCGGATGATGATGTTCTCGTAGCCGGAGATCTCCTGGTCCATGCCGACACCGAGGTCGAACACCGGAGCGACCCTGCCGTTGATCCTCGCTGTGCCCCTGGTCGGCTCGTAGATGCCGGAAAGCAGCCGCAGCAGGGTCGATTTGCCTGCGCCGTTGTGGCCGACGAGGCCGATCCGGTCACCGTCCTTAACCGAAAGGGTGATGTCGTGCAGGGCCTCGATGACGGGCACCTTGCTGTCGGTGCCGATCTTTCCGCCGACCTTGCCGAGGACCTTCTTCTTCAACGACCTGGTCTTGGCGTCGAAGATCGGGAAATCGACGGAGGCGTTCCAGACGTCGATGCTGATCAAGAGTCGTCACACCCAATACGAGACACGAGCACGGTAGTTGCGCATGACCAGGAGCGCGAGCGCCCAGCCGACCACGGTGAAGCCTGCCACCACTGCCCAATGGTGCCAGCTTTGCTGGTTACCGATCAGCGGAGCCCGCAGGATCTGGATGAAGTGGTACAGCGGGTTCAGCTCGGCGACCAGATCGCGCCAGCCGACCGACTCGCCGAACTTGTCCTTGAGGATGTCGGTCGACCACACGATCGGCGTGAGGAAGAACAGCAGGTTGATGAGGCTCGCGACGACCTGCGGGATGTCGCGGAACCTGGTTGAGCTGATCCCGAACAGCAGCACGACCCAGCCCGCGTTCACGGCGATCAGTGCGAATGCCGGGATGGCAAGCAGCACGCCCCAGTTCAGACCCGGCTGCGGCACCCCGCCCGCGGTGATCGAGTAGTCGGGCGTGGTGACGTCGTTCCAGAACAGCGCGATCACGATGAAGTAGATGATCAAGTTGTGGGCGAACATGATGCTCTGCCGCCACACGGTGCGCAGTACGTACACCGAAAGCGGGGCGGGCAGATGCTTGATCAGGCCCTCGTTCGAGATGAAGGTGTCCGTACCCTCGGTCAGGCAGCCGAGAATGAAGTTCCAGACAATGAAACCCGTCGTGATGTACGGCAGGAACGTGCCGATGGCGGCATCGAACAGCTGGGAGTACAGCAGCCCCAGACCCAGCGCTGTGATCCCCATACTGAGCGTGATCCACAGCGGCCCCAGCACGGAACGCCGGTAACGCTGCTTGATGTCCTGCCAGGCGAGGTGTCCCCAGAGCTCTCTCTGGCCGAACCCCTCTCTGAGGTCGGCGAAGGCACGGGCCCAGGAACGGCTACCGGCGGTGGGAGGTGCCGACGTCATCGTTGTCGTCTCTGTGGGATCGGCGGTGCTTGTGGCGTGCACGAGATATGAGGGTACTGGCGGCGGGGCAAGCGCATTGCGAGTGCCCGCCCGAACCGGCGACGGGCGCGCCGACCTGCGAGTCTTCGGCCGCGGAGCGTGGTAACCGTGCGTGTGCGTGCCACGAGCCGTCGGATGCCTGGTAGCTTCCGCTCATGAACTCCGTCTCGCACGAGGCGAGCCTGCTGGTCAAGCTCATCGAGGCATACGCCGACCGGCCCGATCCCCGCTCGGTGGCCGTCGTCGGCAACCAACCGCTGGAGCCTGACGAGCAACGCGCGAAGGCCATCGACTCCTGCGACGTCGTTTTCCGGGTCAACGGGTATGTGTGCGACGAGCCCGGCGCGGCCCCGACCGTGGGTTGCCGCACCCATGTCGTGGTGTTCAACAGGGCCCTGCGCGCGACGAAATGGGTGTTCTCCAACTACCGGTCCAAGCTGTACCTGATGGTGGAACCGGGCAGGTTGCACTGGGAACCGGAGGACATCCCGCAGTGGTGGCCGCCGGATCTGGGGTTCGTTCCGGTACCCAACCGTGAGGTCACGCTGCCCTTGTCGAGCGCCATGGGGCTGTCCAGCCGTGAGGAGGCGGCGTGGGCGACGACGGGGACCATGGCGGCCTGGATCGCGCGGACGTCGTTCCCGCAGGCCGAACTCGTGCTGAGCGGCTTCTCGTTCATCGACAACCCGGAACAGACGTCCTGGGAGCATGCCGCAGGCGATTCCTGCATCGTTGGTCCTGAGCACCGGATCGCGCTCGAGGGCAGGCTGCTCGAGTCGTGGACCCGCACAGGCAACACCAAGCTTCTGCGATAACCGCCCAGCTAGTCGAAGGATCCAGGCAATGGCGTCATTGAACCCACTCAGACTCATGCGCGACGGCTTCGCCAGCAGACTCGCGCGGCTCGTGGATTTCCGCATCGACGAGCGCACCGGCAAACGGCTGGCGAGCCAGGAGTCGCGGCTCACCGAGCAGGAGCACTGCACCGTGGACCACCGTCGCCGCCTCGATGCGCTCGAGGCCGGCCTCGACCGGCTGCGCGGGGATCTGAACTGGACCTCCAGCGAGGTCAAGCGGCTCATCCCGCATGTGGCCGCGCAGGAGGCGCAGTTGGAGGACCTGCGGGTCAAGATCGCGATGGCGCCGCGTGCCGACGAGCAGGAGGTGGCCGCGGCCAGGTCGCTGATCGAGGAGGTGCAACGCCAGCACGCCCAGATCCGGGTGCGGTTGACCGGCATCGCGATGTACGAGGACCGGCTGCGCAGGCTGGAGGAGCGGGCCAGCGTCGCCGCGAGTGGCTGAGCCCGAAGCCGTGCGGCTCAGGCGGGCGACGGAGGCCGACGGGCGGCTGCTGCTGGCCTGGCGCAACGACCCGGAGACCAGGCGCTGGTCGCACACGACCAACGAGATCGCACTCGAAGACCACCTGAACTGGTTACGTGGCGTGCTTGCCTCACCGGCTCGCGAGCTGTTCGTGGCGGAGACCGGCGACGGGACGCCCGCGGGCACGGTGCGCTTCGACCGGCTCGACGACACCACCTGGGAAGTCAGCATCACCGTCGCCCCGCAATGCCGTGGCCGCGGGCTCGCCCGCCGGATACTCGCGGCAGGGGAGCGGGAACTACGCGACCGCGGCGGTGGGGGTACCGTGCTGGCGAGTGTCCACGAGGACAACGCGGCGTCGGTGGCGCTGTTTCGTGCGGCGGGCTACGCCGAGGTACGGCAGCCGGATTCGCCGACCGGCCGCTTCCGCCGCCTGGCCAAGGAGTTGGAGGACGGGTGAGCTCGTCGGTTCGGATCGGCAAGTACGACATCGGGCCCGAACACCCACCGTTCGTCGTCGCCGAGGTTTCCGGCAATCACAACGGCAGTCTCGACCGGGCGCTGGAGATCATCGACGCCGTAGCGGATTCGGGTGCGCACGCGGTGAAGCTGCAGACCTACCGGCCGGACACCATCACCGTCGACGTGGACGCACCTGCTTTCCGGCTCAGTGCCGACCACGAGCTGTGGGGCGGGCAGAACCTCTACCGCCTCTACGAGCAGGCGCACACCCCGTGGGAGTGGCACGAGCGGCTGTTCTCTCACGCCAGGCAGCGCGGGTTGGAGGTGTTCTCCAGCCCGTTCGACCCGACGGCGGTGGAGCTGCTGGAGTCGCTGGACTCGCCCGCCTACAAGATCGCGTCGTCGGAACTCGTCGACCTGCCGTTGATCGAGCTGTGCGCGCGCACCGGCAAACCGCTGGTGCTGTCCACCGGTATGGCGACCGTTGCCGAGATCGACGCCGCGGTCCGCACCGCCCGCGCGGCGGGAAACGACCAGCTCGTCGTGTTGAGCTGCACCGCCAGTTACCCGGCGGCGCCGCAGGAGTCCAACCTGCGGGGCATACCGCTGCTGGCAGGGTTGACGGGCGGGGTGGTCGGGCTTTCCGACCACACGGCGGGCATCGGGGTCCCGGTCGGCGCCGTCGCGTTGGGGGCGTGCCTGATCGAGAAGCACGTGACCCTCTCCCGTGAGGACGGCGGGGTCGACTCGGCGTTCTCGCTGGAGCCCGCCGAACTGGGTGCGCTGGTCACCGAAACCCGGCGAGCCTGGCAGTCGCTCGGCGAGGCGACGCTGGGGCCCAAACCCAGCGAACGGGAGGGCCTGCGGCTTCGCCGCTCGCTCTACGTCGTCGAGGACGTGCGGGCAGGCGATGCGGTGACCAGCCGGAACGTGCGCTCGATCCGGCCCGCAGGTGGACTGGCTCCCGTGGAGATCGACAAAGTGCTGGGCAGGACGTTTCGGTCCGACGCGGCCAAGGGGACCCCGTTGACCTGGGATCTGATCTGACCCGAGGCCGCCCGCTCAGTAGCCGAAGAACGAGCGCACGGCGTCGACGACGCGGTCGGCTTCGGCATCGGTCAGCTCGGGAAACAGCGGCAGTGACAGTTGCTGGGCGTAGAAACGTTCGGCGTTCGGGCACAGCCCGCGCCGGTATCCCAGGTCCTCGAACACCGGGTGCCAGTACACCGGGATGTAGTTGACCTGCACGCCGATTCCCAGCGCCCGCAGGTGGTCGTACAACGGTCCGCGCTGCCCGTCGAGCACCCGCAACGCGTACAGGTGCCACATCACGTCGGCGCCCTCGCGGGTCACCGGGGTCCGCACCTCGGCGACGTCGGCCAGCCCCTTGTCGTAGCGGGCGTGCAGCTGCTCCCTGCGCCGCTTGAAGGCCGCCAGCTTGCGTAGCTGGGCGCTGCCCAGCGCGCAGAGCACGTCGGGCAGGCGGTAGTTCAGGCCGAAGGCGTGCACTTCCTGATGCCAGCCACCTTCGTCGGGGTAGCGCTGATCCGTGCGGTCGCGCACCAGCCCGTGGTTTCGGAACTGCCGCGCGCGCCGCAGCAGGTCGGCCGAGCGCGTCACCACCGCGCCACCCTCCGCGGTGGTCAGGTTCTTGGTCGCGAAGAACGAGAACGTCGTCAGGTCCGCGAGTGATCCCACCGGCCTTCCTCGCCACGACCCGCCGATCGAGTGCGCGGCGTCTTCCAGCAACAGCGCGCCCGATGACCCCGCGACGGTTCGCAGCTCGTCGAGTTCGGCGGGGTGTCCGGCGTAGTCGACGGCCGCGACGACCCTGGTGCGTTCGGTGACGGCGGCCCGCGCCGCGGCGGGGTCGAGGTTGCCCGTTTCCGGCTCGACGTCGGCGAAGACCACTTTCGCGCCGAGCAGCGCCGCGGTCGACGCGGTGGCCACGAACGTCATCGGGCTGGTCACCACCTCGTCGCCCGCGCCGATCCCGGCCGCGGCGTAGGCGACGTGCAGCGCGGCGGTGCCGGAGGTGACGGCTACCGCGCCACCGCCCTCGGTGAGCTCTTCGAGGTCCGCCTCGAACCGCGACACGGCCGGTCCGGTGGTGAGCCAGTCGCCGCGCAACACCTCGGTTACCGCGGCGATGTCCTCCTCGTTGATCGACTGCCGGCCGTAGGGCAGGAAATCACCCATGGTTGGCGATCAGCTCCCGTAGCTGGTCGGTGTCCAGCCACAGATCGTTGCTGTCGGAGCGGTAGGCGAAACCGTCCGGCACCGGTGTGCCGCCTTCCGGCGGCTCGTAACCCCAGCCCGCGATGTGCGGCTGCACCACGTACCGGTCGGTGAGCCGCAGGGTGCGGCGCGCGTCGTCGACGGCGATCATCTCCTCGTGCAGCTTCTCGCCGGGCCGGATGCCGACCTCGTGCATCGGACTGCCGGGCGCGATCGCCTGTGCCAGGTCCACGATCCGCATGCTGGGGATGCGAGGAACGAACAGTTCGCCGCCGTGCATCATCTCGAAGGAATCCACCACGAACTTCACAGCCTGCGGCAACGTGATCCAGAAGCGGGTCATTTCCTTGTGCGTGATGGGAAGCGACTCACCGCGCTCGGCCAGCGAGCGGAAGAACGGGATCACGCTGCCGCGTGAGGCCATCACGTTGCCGTAGCGCACGACGGAGAACCGTGTCGGATGGGTGGCCGCGTAGTGGTTGGCACTGATGAACATGCGGTCGGCGCACAGCTTGGTGGCGCCGTAGAGGTTGATCGGGCTGGACGCCTTGTCGGTGGAGAGCGCCACGACCTTGCGCACGCCGGTGTCGATGGCGGCCTCGATGACGTTCTGCGAACCGAACACGTTGGTCTGCACGAACTCGAACGGGTTGTACTCACCGGTGTCCACCTGCTTGAGCGCGGCGGCGTGCACGACGTAGTCGACGCCGTGCATCGCGCGCTCCAGCCGCCTGCGGTCGCGCACGTCGCCGATGAACCAGCGCAGCCTGGGGTCGTCGGCGAAGTGCCTGCGGACCTCGTACTGCTTGAGTTCGTCGCGGGAGAGCACCACGAGCCGCCTCGGGTCCAGCTCCTGTAGTGCGTGCTGGATGAACGCCTTGCCGAAGGAGCCCGTGCCCCCGGTGAGCAGGATGCTCGACCCGCCGAGCTCGCTCATCGATAACCTCCGCGTTTCATCGATGTTGACACCGGCCATGATGTCACCATGCGCGGCAGCCCCACCGTGAACGTCGTCATTCAGGCGAGAAGCTCCTCCACCCGGCTGCCCGGCAAGGTGCTGCGTCGCCTCGGTGACCGCAGTGTCCTCGGCTGGGTGGTGCGGGCCGCCCGAGCGGCCGAAGGCGTGGCCGCTGTCGTGGTGGCCACCTCGCAGGACCCGGAGGACGACGCGGTCGCCGAAGAGGCACGGCGGCACGGTGCCCGCGTGGTGCGCGGGCCGCTCGACGATGTGCTCGCCAGGTTCCTGCTGGCCTGCGACCGGTACCCGGCCGACGCGGTCGTGCGCCTCACCGCCGACTGCCCGCTGCTCGACCCCGCATTGCTGACCCAGCTCGTCGCACTGTGGCGGTCGCAGCCTGACCTGGATTACGTGAGCACCACCCTGGTCCGCACGTTGCCGAGGGGGTTCGACGCCGAACTGGTGCGGGTGCCGGTGCTGCGGGACCAGGCGCGGCAGCCGTCCGGCCCGCACCGCGAGCATGTCACCTGCGGTGTGTACGCCGACCCGCAGCGCTACGCCTGCGCCGGCCTTGTCGTGGCGCCAGGCGCCGACGACCTGCGGGTCACGCTGGACACCGAGGAGGACTGGGCGTTGCTGGAGGCACTGGTAGCGGAGTTGGGCGGGCGTCCAGCGGGCTGGCGTGCGGTCGTGAGCGTGTTGCGCGAGCGAACCGACCTGGCCGCCCTCAACGCGAACGTGCGGCAGAAGGCGGTGTGAGCCCGGGAATGAGGCTGCTGCTGCGGGCCGACGCATCGCCGTCCGTAGGTGCCGGGCACCTGGCGAGGATGGTCGCGCTCGCCGAGGAGGCCGACTCGCGAGGCTGGCAGGTGGCGTTCTCCGGGCGGATCGAGGGCGCGGGCTGGTTACGCTCGCGCCTCGAGGAACTGGCGGCGACGTGGCTGGCGCCGCAGCCCGCGCTTGCCGAGAGCAGCGGATTCGACGCGGTCGTCGTCGATCACTACGGCCTTGGTGAGGTGTCCGATCGGGTGAACTACGGTGGTGCCCTGCTGGTTTCCTTCGAGGACGGCGCGTTCGGAAGGCGGCGTGCCGACATCGTCGTGGACTGCGGGTTCGAACCGACGCCACGACCGGACGACGGATCACCGACGGTGCTCACCGGGGTGGAATACGCGCCGCTGCGAAGGGCGGTGCTCGAAGCGAGGAGGCGCCGGGTGGCAGTCGAGGCGCGATCGGGCACGACCCACGTGCTCGTGGTGCTCGGCGGTGGGTCAGCGCCTGCCGACACCGTCACGACGCTGCTGCGCGCGCTGCGCGACACCGGCTTCCCGTGCACCGTGGACGCGGTGGTCGCGGGTGAACCCGCAGTGCCCGCGGTGGCGCGGGGGCAGCGATTCCGCGCCGTGGCACCCGGTCCCGACCTGCCCGATCGGCTCGCGGGGACCGATCTCGCCGTGAGCGCCGCAGGCGTCACGCTGCTGGAACTGTGCTGCATCGGCGTGCCCTCCGCGCTGGTGCGGCTTGTGGACAACCAGGCGGTGGGCTATCGCGCGGCCGTCGAACGCGGCCTGGCGGCAGGCCTCGGCTCCGCCGAGGACCTCACGGGTGCGCGTGACGTGCTTGCGCGGCTGCTCGCCGACCGGGGCGCCCGTGAGTCGATGGCAGCGGCCGCCGCGGCCGCGGTCGACGGCAAGGGAGCGGCCAGGGTGCTGGACGCGGTCGCGGGAGCGATGCGGTGACCGGCGGCAGGGTTCGCCTCGCAGCCGTGGTGGCCGCGCTCGGGGTCGTTTTCGCCTTCGGTACCTGGGCGGCGTGGGACTTCGTCATCGACGACGCCTTCATCACCTTCCGCTACAGCGCCAATCTCGCGGACGGCCACGGCCCGGTGTGGAACGTCGGGCAGGACCCGGTCGAGGGCTTCACCAACTTCGGCTGGATGCTGTGGCTCTCGGCGTACGCGGCGATGGGCCTCGACCTCGTGGTCGTGGCGAAGCTGACCTCGGTGTTGCTGGGTATCGGCGTGCTGCTGATGCTGTTGCACCACGCTCGCCGCTCGAGCGGGCTGGTGGCCGCGGTCGTGGCGGGCGCGTGCTTCGCGGTGTTCCTGCCGACCTACTTCCACCTCGGGTCGGGTCTGGAGACCATGGCGTTCGCGGCCGTGGTGCTGCGTGCCACGATCGTCGGCCTCGACGTGCTGGCAGGGCGTGAGGTGCGGCCGTGGGAACCGCCGCTGCTGTTGCTGGTGGCCGGTTTGCTGCGGCCGGAAGGCGTGCTTGCCGTGCTGCCCGCGTTCGCGGTGTGGCTGTGGCAGCGACGTCGAAGCCGGGAGGCGCTGCTTTGGACATCGCTGGCAGCCGCCGTGGGGTTGGCATACTTCGGCTGGCGGTGGTCCTTCTACGGTCAGCTGCTGCCCAACACCTTCTACATCAAGTTCGGGAACCTGGACTCCGGTTCGCGGTGGCTGGAACTTACCGCCGCGATGCTCGGTCCGCTGGCGTTGCTGACCGCAGTGCTGCTGTGGCGGCGGCCGACCAGAGCGGCGGGCGCACTGCTACTCGGCGTCGTCGCCGCGACGTATGCGACCTACGCGGTCTCGGGGCCGACGATGGACTACGTCCACCGGTTCGCCTTCCACGCCTTCCCCGTGCTGTGCCTCGGTGCGGGGCTGGCCGTGGGATCGCTCGGCCGTCGCTGGGCGTACCCGGTGGCGGGCGTCGGCATCGTGGTGTGGACCGCGCTGGCCGGGGTGGTCCCGAGGGACCTGCCGACCATCGTCAACTACGGCGAGGACCTGCGCCGCGCCCACGTGGCGATCGGCCAGGGGCTGGCGCGCGCCGACGTACCGCGGGCCGAGCGTACGCTCGCCGTGAGCGACGCCGGTGCCATCCCGTACTACAGCGGGTGGGATTCCATCGACTACATCGGGCTCAACGACGAGGCGATCGCGCGCGGCGGCGACCGCACCTCCATCGTGCGCCGGGCGCACCCCACGGTGATCGTGGTGACCTCGACCTCACCGGTGCTGCCCGACACCGCCTACGGTCTGCGGGTCAGCGAGGCCACCACCGGATACCTGCACGTCGCGCAACTCAAGATGCGTGACGGCTACTGGCAGAACGTTTTCGTGGTGCCGCAGTGGGCAACCCAGGTCGCCTCGGCGGTGTCGCACAGCGGCGAGGAGGCGATGCGTGGCCACGACCCCGGCCGTTACGACAAGACTCTCGGCCGGTGGTTCGACCGGCTGCGCGGCCGGACCTGACAGGCCCGGCCCCGCAGTCGGTCCCGGATCACAGGTACTGGCCGGTGTTGCCGATGCCGTGTCCGTGCTGATCGCCCGCTCCGCCCGGGCCGGGCACACCGGCACCCGGGGGAAGGCCGCGGCGCATGTGTTCCAACTGCACCCGGGCAGCCATCTGCTGGGCGAACAGCGCCGTCTGGATTCCGTGGAACAACCCCTCCAGCCAGCCGACGAGTTGTGCCTGCGCGATCCGCAACTCTGCGTCGGAGGGAATGCTGTCGGCGGTGAACGGCGCGACCAGCCGTTCCAACTCGTCCTGCAACTCCGGCGCGAGCGCCTCCTCGAGTTCCTTCATCGAGGTCGAGTGGATCTCACGTAGCCTGCTGCGGCTCGCGTCGTCGAGCGGGGCAGCGCGCACTTCCTCGAGCAACTGCTTGATCATCGTGCCGATGCGCATGACCTTGGCGGGCTCTTCCACCATGTCGCCGACCGACTCGGTCTTGTCTGTTTCCCCGCCGGGGCCGATCCGTGCCGCTCCCACCGGCGAACCGTCAGGACCGACGACAACCACGTGTTGTGACTGGTCGGCATCAGTTCCTTCGTTCGGTTTCGGATTGGGAGAATTCGGCTGGGTCATATGCTCCATCCTGGCCTACGTCGGGACGTCACCGCGATCGTCACCGGGGACGATGTAGCGGTCTTCGAGACGGTCGCGTTGACGCCTGATTCGAACCCAGGGTAGCCGGAATCCATGTCCGACTTGTTCACCAGGCCAACCCCGGACGCACAGCGAAACTACCCCTCCGTACGGTGTCCTGCATGGCGTTCGACGTCGCTCGGATACGTGGGTTGTTTCCTGCATTGGGTGACGGCTGGATTCATTTCGACGGCGCGGCCGGAATGCTGGTGCCCGAACAGGTCGCCTCCGCGGTTTCGACGGCGATGCGGGCACCGGTTTCCGGGCCCGGTGGAGCGTTCCCGGCCTCGCAGCGCGCCGAAAGCATCGTGGCCGCCGCCCGCCGTGCCGTGGCCGACCTCGTCGGCGGCGAGCCGGATGCCGTCGTACTCGGCCCCAGCGCGTCGGTGCTGCTCGGCAGGCTGGTCGATGTGCTTTCCGGCAGCTGGACGCTCGGCGACGAGGTCGTGGTCTCCCGGCTCGACGAGCAGGCGAACATCGCACCGTGGGTGCGGTCGGCGAAGCGGGTCGGCGCGGGTGTTCGCTGGGGTGAGATCGACATAGAGACGTGCGAGCTGCCTGCCTGGCAGTACGAGAGCCTTGTCGGCCCGAGAACCAAGGCGGTGTCCGTCACCTACGCCTCCGGTTCGGTGGGGACGAGGCCGGACGTGCCGACGGTGGTGGAGATCGCCAAGCGGGTCGGCGCCACAGTCGTCGTCGACGCGACGTACGCGGCGCCGTTCCTGCCGCTGGACCTCAACGCGATCGGTGCCGACGCACTCGTGGTGTCCGCGCAGGCCTGGGGTGGGCCTGCGGTCGGCGCGCTGGTATTCCGTGACCAGCAACTGCTGGAAAGCCTGCCGTCGGTCTCGCTCGACCCGAACGCGAGGGGTGCGGCGCGGCTGGAACTGGGTCCGCACGCGTATCCGCTGCTGGCGGGCCTGGTCGCCTCGATCGACTACCTCGCAGGCCTCGACGACGCCGCCACCGGATCCCGCAGGGAACGCCTGCTCACCTCGCTGGGCTCGGCGAAGTCCTACCATGCCGGGCTGCTGGCTCAGTTGTCCACCGAGTTGCGCTCGATGCGGCACGTCATGGTGATCGGGGACGCGATGCGCCGGATTCCCGCGCTCGCCTTCACCGTCGCCGACCGGAAGGCAGCCGAGGTCGCCGAGTATCTCGGTGAGCAGGGCCTGTGTGTCTTCGCCGACGAGGGGACCAGCGGGGTGTTCGCCTCACTCGGCGTCGGCGAGGTCGGCGGCGCGTTGCGGATCGGGCTGGCGCACTACTCGAACGTCTTCGAGATCAACCAGCTGGTTCGGGTGCTCGAAGACCTGGGCTGATCGCCGCTCACCTGGTCAGCAGGATCTTGCCGAAGATCCCGCCTTCCTCCAGCGCGCGGTGGGCGTCCGCGGCGCGCTCGAGCGGGAACGCCTGCCCGATCACCGGCCGCACGGTGCCCAACTCCACCATGGGCCACAGGTGCTCGCGCACGGCGGCCACGATCTCGCCCTTCTCCTCGACCGGCCTGGCCCGCAGCGTGGTGGCCGCGATGCTGGCCCGCTTGGCGATCAGCTTGCCCAGGTTGAGTTCGGCCTTGGTGCCGCCCTGCATGCCGATCACGACGAGCCTGCCACCTGTGGCGAGCGCGTCGATGTTGCGGCCGAGGTACTTGGCGCCCATGTTGTCGAGGATGACGTCGGCGCCGCCGGTTTCCCGCTTCACTTCCTCGACGAAGTCCTGCTCGCGGTAGTTGATCGTGATGTCGGCGCCGAGTTGGCCGCAGCGCTCGAGCCGGTCCGGGGAACCCGCCGTGACGGCGACGGTCGCGCCGAGCGCCTTGCCGACCTGGATCGCGTGCGTACCGATGCCGCCCGCACCTCCGTGGACGAGCAGCACCTCGCCCTCGGAAAGCCCCGCGTGCATCACGACGTTCGACCACACTGTGCACGCCACTTCGGGAAGTGCCGCGGCGGCCACCAGCTCCACCTCACCCGGGACGGGCAGGAGTTGCACCGCGGGCACCGCGACCCGTTGCGCGTAACCTCCCCCCGCCAGCAGCGCGCACACCTCGTCGCCGACCTTCCAGCCGGACACGCCCTCGCCGATCTCGGCGATCGTTCCCGAACACTCGAGGCCGATGATTTCGCTGGCGCCCGGTGGTGGTGGGTAGTGGCCCTGCCGCTGGAGCAGGTCGGCTCTGTTGACGGCGCTCGCCGCGACGTCGATGACCACCTCACCCGCACCCGGCACGGGGTCGGGGACCTGCGTCCATTCCAGGTTCTGCGGGCCGCCGGGCTCGCGCACCATGATCGCGTGCATAACGCAGACTGTATGTCACTCCGCAACAGCTCGCCCATGCGCGTTCCCTACGAACGGACCTTGACCTTTCCCACAAAAAGATCAAAAGTGACGCTCACCCGTCACGAAGGGGAAGTGTCTATGTCATCACTCACGGCGAAACTGAGACCAGCCGTCGCGGTCGCGGCGTGCGCGAGCCTGGCTCTCGTCGGCGCCGGAACGGCGGTCGCGAAACCCGCGGCCGACCCGAACCTGCCGGACAAGCTCGTCAGGCAGGTCGAGGTCGGTAAGGTCAACCGGCATCTGATCGCCATGCAGCGGATCGCCGACAGCAGCGGCGGCAGCAGGGCGGCGAGCACCGAGGGGCATGCCAGGTCGGCCGAGTACATCGCCACCAAACTCGAAGCGGCAGGGTACGACGTGACCCGCCAGGAGTTTCCGTTCACCTACACCGAGACGCTCGCCGAGCGGCTCGAGTCCGGGGGCACCGAATTCGGGATCATCGTCATGAGCTACAGCCCTTCGACGCCGGAGGGTGGGATCACCGCGCCGCTCGCCGTGATCCAGCCGGACGACACACCTGGCTGCGAGGTGTCGGACTACGGCGACGTCACGGGCAGGATCGCGCTGATCAAGCGCGGCGCGTGCACCTTCGCGCAGAAGCAGGCGTCAGCGGCCGACGCGGGTGCCGTCGGGGCCGTCATCTACAACAACGTCGAGGGCGATCTCAACGGCACGCTCGGTGATCCCGATGCCGGGCGTATCCCCACCGGGGGCGTCACGCTGGCAGCGGGGCAGGAGCTCGCCGCCAAGGACGGCGCCGAGGTGACGCTGGAGCTGAGGGCGCTGCTGGAGGAGCGCACCAGCTACAACGTCATCGCGCAGACCAAGACCGGGCGCGACGACAACGTCGTGATGGCGGGCGCACACCTGGACAGCGTCACCGAGGGTCCCGGCATCAACGACAACGGCAGCGGTTCGGCCGCACTGCTGGAGACGGCACTGCAGCTCGGCGGCGAGCCGAGGGTCAACAACGCCGTGCGATTCGCGTGGTGGAGTGCGGAGGAGTTCGGCCTGGTGGGCTCGACCCACTACGTCAACTCGCTTTCGTTCGAGCAGCAGCTCGACATCGCGCTGTACCTCAACTTCGACATGATCGGTTCGCCGAACGCGGGATACTTCGTCTACGATGGCGATGACTCCGACGGTGAGGGCGCGGGCGCGGGCCCGTACGGCTCGGCGAAGATCGAGCAGGCATTCGTCGGCTACCTCGAGGGAGCGGGCGTCCCGACACAGGGGACCGACTTCTCCGGGCGTTCCGACTACGGCGAGTTCATCGCGGTGGGCATTCCTTCGGGCGGGCTGTTCACCGGCGCCGAAGGGGTCAAGACGGACGAGCAGGCCCAACTGTGGGGCGGTGAGGCCGGTGTCGCTTACGACCCGTGCTACCACCAGACCTGCGACAACCTGGGCAACGTCGACCGGGTGGCGCTGGACCGCAACGCCGACGCGATGGCCTGGGTGACGGCGACCTACGCCCTCAGCACCGAGGACGTCAACGGCGTCACCGCGACGGCGGCGAAGGACAGGAAGAAGGTCGCGGCGCAGCGCGCGAACGCGCAGACCATGCGGGCCGCGGCGGCCGACCACGGTCACGCCGAGTCCGCCTGACGCGTACTCGGTGGTCGCGGGTGGCGCTTGCCACCCACGACCACCGGGGCACGCGGGCCTTCAGCCGAGATCGGGGGCGCCGAAGGTGTCGCAACGGGTCGGATCCGCGGTGTTGAGACCGGTGGTGAACCAGTACTCCCGTTGGGCCGAGGTGCCGTGCGTGAACCGTGATTCGTCCACAGCCCCGCCGAACTCCCGCTGGATGAAGTCGTCGCCGATGCGGCCCGCGGTGTCGAGCGCGGCCGCGATGTCGTTGGTGATCTCGGTCAGCAGCGGCCGCCCGTTCTCGGTGAGCGTTGTGGTGGCGTTGCGCGCCCACACGCCCGCGTAGCAGTCGGCCTGCAGTTCCAGCCGCACACTGTCCGACGTGACTCCGGTGCCTTCCCGGACGCGTGTCGAGATTCCGAGCAGGTTCTGCACGTGGTGGCCGTACTCGTGGGCGAGCACGTAGGCCTCGGAGAACAGGCCGCCCCGCGCTCCGAAGCGTTCCCGTAGGTCGGTGAAGAACCCCAGGTCGAGATACACCCCGGCGTCGGTGGGGCAGTAGAACGGCCCGACGTCGGAGCCTGCACTGCCGCACGCGGTGTCGATCCCGCCGCTGAAGAACGTGGTGACGGATTCGTGGTAGGTGAGTCCGGTGCGGGCCAGTTCGCCTGCCCAGTAGTCCTGGATCGAGTTCACGATCGCCACGACGGCGCACTCGTGGTCGGTGTTGGCGTCGGCGCCGGTGCGGCACTGCCTTGCCAGCGAGTCGCTGTCGACCTGCTGACCCGGCTCGACGGTACCGAGGGTCGGCGTGTCCACAGGCACGCCACCGAACTGGGCGAGTACGAAGTAGATGAGCAGCCCGACGATCCCGAGACCGCCTCCGCCGACCGCGACCCGCCCACCTACGCCGCCACCGCGCAGATCGCGGACCTCTGAGACGTCCAGTTCGGCGTCCTCGTTGAATCTCACGAGCGATGACAATATGCCAATACGAAACCTGGGTGCGGTGTGCCCGAAGGCATCCGCACCCAGGATTACCGAGGTTGTCCATTTGTCTGAGCGGTCGACCGTTTACCGGGTCGGCGAGGGCACTGCGGCGCGTGCCAGAACATCGCGCCGAAACAGGCCCGATCGACGCCGTCTTGTGCGAGAAGACGCGTAGAACATCCCGGACTGCTCACGATCACGGCCGAGGCGTTACAGGCTGTCCCGACCGTGGGAACACAGTCCCCGCTGCTCCTCGACAGCGGGACGGTCAACCGCGCGTGTCACCATTCGTCACCGCATCACCTGACCCTTTCCCGGCGGAGCACCGAACCGGTACTGGGCTGGAGTCCTCGACTTGTTCGGTGACTCCGTCCGATGCCTCCAGGGTGCTCCGTTTGCAGTCAGCTCGCAACCAAATCGCAACCCACCATTCGGTGAGTTGCGGTATTGGCCACTCGGTGCGGGAACCCGGGTGCCGTGGCTCTACTCTCCGTTGCCATGACCGAGGTTTCGCGCCGGACGCGCTGGCTGACCGATACCGAAATGCTGGCGTGGCGTTCCTACATCGTGTCGACGCTGAAACTGCGGCAGCGGCTGCACCGCGAACTCACCGATCAGCACGACGTCTCGCTCACCGACTACGAGGTGCTGGTCTGCCTTTCCCAGGCCGAGGAAGGCAGCATGCGGATGACCGAACTCGCGCAGCTGCTGGGCTCCACGAAGAGCAGGCTGTCGCACCAGGTCGCACGCATGGAGGAAGCAGGCTACCTGCGCAGGGGCAAGGACCTTCGGGATCGAAGGGGCGTTACGGCGGAGTTGACACAGCAGGGCGAGCGGTTGCTGGAACGCTCGGCGCCGACCCACGTCGAAGGCGTGCGCGAACATTTCGTCGACCTGCTGACCACCGAGGAGCAGTTGCTGGTGGGGGAGGTGTTCTCGCGGGTGCTCGCACACCTGACAGAGCTCGAGGACTGAGACGTTACGCTGAGCGCAAGGGAAGCGTGGCAGAGCGGCCGAATGCACTCGCCTTGAAAGCGAGCGACGGGCAACCGTCCGGGGGTTCAAATCCCTCCGCTTCCGCGCCTGTGACCAGGGAAGAAGCCGGGGCGGCCGATACGTGCCGTCCCGGCTTCGGTCTGGGTCGCAGTCTGCGTAGCGGTTTTGGAGTTCAGGCGGTCGGGGTACCGGTTCGACCCGGCTCGCCGACCGTCGCGTTCACCGTGGGGCGTGGCCATTTCTGCCTCGTGCGGCACGCGATGCGGCGTGCGGCCGTCGCGTTCATCCGCCAGCGCGCCATGCGTTCGCTGACCCGGAAGTACCTGGCCACCGTTGCGTCGGTCCAGCCGCGAAACGCCGCCCTGCGTGCGGCGGAGCAGGGTATGAGCAGCTCGCCCGACAGCTCGGCCGCTTCCTGCTCCAACTCGGCGGGCGAGGACACACAACGGTTCTCAGCGCTGAGCAGCACGCCGAAGTCGTGCTCGAGAAGCACGTGGGCCATCTCGTGCGCGATGGTCGAGCGGCGTCGCTTCCACTCGTGGACGTGGTTCTCGACTATCACCTTGCCGCGCCCCACGGCGAGCAACGCGGCCGAGAACGCGTCGGCGCGCGGGCCGGTGAAATGCCGCACCGCCGGTTCGGGCAGCCATGGGTGGCTAAGCTCGAAGACCTCGATGCCGTACAGCTCGGCCAGCGCGTACGGGTCCATCGGAGCGAACGCATCGATGCCCATCTCCTCACGCACTTCGAGCGCAAGTCGCTTCGCCGTCGCCTTGAATCCGCGCCGCAGGTACACGCTAGCTCTCCCGCCGATCGGCCTTGATCCTTCGCATGGTGGCCCCGAAGATCTCCAGCAGGTACTCCCTGTCCGCCTCGGTGAGGTCCTCCTGGGCACGCAGCAGCAGTGCGAGTTTGGTTTCCAGTGCGGGTCCGCGTTCCCTGGGTGGCCGCGGGCCCGGCCACACCATGAAGTCCTCTGCGGGCGAACCCAGCCACTGCACCAGGGCGATGAACCCGTCGAGGTCGGGCCTGTGCCCGTTTCCCATGCGGCTGAGTAGGGACGGACTCACCCCTGCCTCTTCGGCGAGCTGCCGCCACGACAGCCCCCGAGCCCTTCGTTGGGCGTCGAGCGCGTCGTGCAGCCCGCGCGCGTCCATCCGGCCTTCCATGTCACTGCCCTTTCGTCTCCTTCGTTTCACTATCACAGGGGTGTGTCATTCCTGCCAGCTGTGCCAATGATGACCTACCGTTGCAGCAAAGCAATACAGGCGAAGCGGAGGGGGCGGCATTGGCTCGCAAGCGGTTTCTGGTTCGGTTCCAGGTGTCGGCGGACTCGTTGACTTGGCTGGTGGTCCGCGACGGCGATGTCCTGGAGAGGTATTGCCGAAAGCGCGACGCGATCGGCAGGGCGGCCCGGCTGGCACGGGCCGACCCACCCGCCGCTCTCGTGGTCGAGCGGATGGACGGAACGGTCCAGGCAAGCCGAAGATACGGCCCCGGCTCTTCGGAGGAACCCGGTCCGCGGGGCGCGGACCGCGAGCCGGGAAGTACGGTGTGAGCACGATGAAGCGTTTGTTGCCGACGATCGTGGTGGCTGCCCTGCTGAGTGCCTGCGGCGGGTCCGGCGAGCAGGCAGGGGATGAACCAGCGCGGGAAGTGCCGACTCCGCCGGTCTCCGCGAGTTCCGTGCCCTCCACTCCGCCCTCCACGACACCGCCGACCACCACCCGGCCCGAGGGACCCAACTGCGAACCCGTGGTCGCGGACATGTCGACAAGGCAGCGGCTGGCGCAGTTGCTCGTCGTGGGAGTCGATCCGGCCGACCCGGCCGCGGCGGTCGCGCTGGTGGACCAGGAGCAGATCGGCGGAATCTTCATCGGCGGCAACGCCACGCAACTGCTCACCGGTGACGCGCTCGCGCGGGTGCAGCAGGCGGCACGCTTGCCCGTCTCCGTAGCCGTGGATGACGAAGGCGGCCGCGTGCAGCGGATCGACGAACTCTCCGGCTCCATTCCCAGCGCGCGGGAGATGGCGCGGACCATGACACCGGAGCAGGTTCGCGCCCTCGCCCTCGAGCGCGGCCGGGCGTTGCAGACCCACGGCGTCACCGTCAACTACGCGCCCGACGTCGATCTCACCGACGGACCGTCGGACGGCGTGATCGGTGACCGCTCGTTCAGCGCTGACCCGGCCGTGGCCAGGAAGTACGCCGTCGCCTTCGCGCAGGGCATGAGCGAGGCAGGCGTCCAGCCCGTGGTGAAGCACTTCCCGGGTCACGGCCGAGCCGACGGTGACTCGCATGCTTCGCTGGTCCGGACACCGCCGCTGGCCGATCTGCGCGGCAACGACCTGTTGCCGTACGAGCGGATCGGTGAGTACGGCGAGGGAACCGGCGTGATGGTCGGGCACCTGGACGTTCCGGGACTCACCGGCGGTGAGCCTGCCTCGCTTTCCCCGGCGACCTACGAACTGCTGCGTGGTGAGTTCGGGTTCCAGGGGCCCGCGCTCACCGACGATCTCGGCGCCATGAAGGCGATCTCCGACAGGTATCCGTTGCCGGAGGCGGTGCTTCGGGCGCTGCAGGCAGGTGCTGACCAGCCCCTGTGGTCCTCGGGTGGCCAGGTTGACGTGGTGCTCGACAGGCTGGAGCAGGCCACCTCGAGCGGTGAGTTGCCGCAAACGCGGGTGAGGGAGGCGCTGGACAGGGTGTTGCTTGCGAAGGGCGCCTGCGGCTGAGCAAGCCGCGCCCGCCGCGTCAGGGCCTGGCCGTCGTCAGGTCGGCTATCAGACCGTCGAGGTCCAGGTGGTCGCTCTCCACGCCGAGCCCCACCAGTTCCACGGTCCGCCCGATGAACCGCAGCACGTCCACCCGGCTCAGTTCCACCACCGCGTACCCGTCGGGTGATTCCAGTTCGAGCACGAGGAGGTCGCGGTTTCCCGACAGATCAGGGCGAATCCGAACGTCTCCGATGCCGGCGACCTCGGAGAGCCCTGCGATGAGAAGATCGCGGGCGAATTCCCATTCGACCCACTCCCCGGGCTCAACGCGAAAGGCCAGGGCGATGGTGAACGGCTCGCTCGCCGAATAGGACAGCCGGGAAAGCAGGGGTGTATCGCAGCCGTCGAGGTAGGCGAACTGGCTCTGGTGCACGGTGTCGTTGTCCACGGCACACTCCCGTCGAAGTCCCCTGCCGCCCGCGAGACGCGTGCGGTCCTTCCGTAGAAGAAGACGTCCACCCGGCTTCGAGGTGATACGCCATTCGGGCGAATCCTGTCTGTTCAACAGAGGGTAGATCGGGCGGGGTCGAACCGGCCGGTAATCGTCCGGGCGTGTACGAAACCTGGGACTGAAGGTGTTTGCCACAAGCAACTTGCGAAATGCGTTCACTCAATCGAGTCGTGTTCGGCCGCAAGCGGGCCTGATCTAGTGACAGGGCACAAAGGGGGCGGTAAACAGCCATCAGATGCCTTGGCCGAGCCAGGAAAACGCTTGGGGACCGTATCCAATGGAGGGACCTGATGGCGCCCAACGTTCCGCGTTGCACGCCGACCGACGCTGACCTGCTCGATCGCACCGGCATCATCACCGCCAGTCTGCCCGCTCAGCGACAGGTCGAGACCGCACTCGACGACCACCCCGAATGCGTCGCGCCGCACGGTGTGCACCGCTCCCGGTTCGCGGGCGTGACCGTGGCGTTCCTGATGTTGATCGTGGCCGTCAGCGCCGTCGTGGACCGTGGTATTCCGGCACCGTCCGGGGTCGCCGTGGGGGAGCAGCGCCAACCGACCGTCGTCTCCGTGCCCGCTACCACGCCGCCGCGAGCACCCTCGACGACAAGGTCCGAACCTCGGCGGCCGGAACCGACCACGAAGCCGCCGCCGCAGGCCCCACCGCCGAAGCAGGAGACGACCGAGCCCCCCGCGCAGCCGGTGGTGGTCACTCCGGAACCCGTCACCCCGACCTGGCCGGAGCTGCGGAGGCCCGAGCCGGACGTGCGGCCCGACACCGATTTCGCGGAGCGGGTTCGTGACCTCATCGGGCCCGCGCTCGATCGCTACGAACACGAGCGGTTCGGCTATCTGACCCAGGCCGACCCGCGCACCTACGGCGATCTGCTCACCTATTCGCAGCGGTGGCGGGAACTGTTCTCGACTCGGGACTGGTGACCCGGCTACGGCATATGTGAAAATAGCTCGCGTTTCTGCGTATCGACGGGAGGCGAGCACATGCGTCGCTGGGTTGTCCTGCTCACGCTGACGGCGCTGACGTCGCTGCTGGTCACGATTCCCTCCACTGCCTCGCCACCGGCCGACGGCGGTCAGGCCTGCCCGTGGCTCGACTCCGGCCTCCCTGTGGAGGACCGAGTGCGGCAACTGCTCGGCGCGATGACGTTGGACGAGAAGCTCAGCATGGTGCACGGCTCGGCGGGTCCGCTGGAGTTCGTCGGACCCGTCTACGCGGGGCTGGTGCCCGCCATACCCAGGTTGTGTGTACCCGAACTGGGGCTGTCCGACGGTCCGGCGGGAGTCGGCAACAGCCACACCGGCGTCACCCAGTTGCCCGCGCCGCTCGTGCTCGGCGCCACCTGGGACTCCCGGCTCGCCGAGGCCTACGGCACCGTGCTCGCCGAGGAGGTGGCAGGCAAGGGCGCGGGCGTCGTCCTCTCGCCCAGCGTCGATCTCATCAGGGACCCCCGCGCGGGCAGGGGGTTCGAGACGTTCGGGGAGGACCCGCGGTTGGCGGGCGTGCTAGCGCGGGCACAGATCCAGGCCGTCCAGGAACGCGGCGTGCTCGCTCAGGCCAAGCACCTGGCCGCCTACAACCAGGAGACCGCGCGCAACACCCGGCTGGGCAACGCGGTGGTGTCGCAGCGGGCACTGCAGGAGTTCTACCTGCCGCCGTTCGAGCAGGCGGTGGACGCGGGTGTCGCCTCGGTCATGTGCGGCTACAACCAGGTCAACGGCGTGCACGCCTGCAACAACACCTACCTGATCTCGCAGGTGCTGAAAGGACAGTTCGGCTTCGACGGCTTCGTGACCTCGGACTGGTTCGCGCTGCACGCCAGTCATGCCGCCGCCAACGCGGGCGTGGACATGCAGATGCCGTCGGGCTGCTACTTCGGCCCGAGGCTGCGTGAGGGCGTGCGGACGGGCAAGGTAGCGCTGTCCCGGTTGGACGACATGGTCGGTCGCGTGTTGCGGCAGATGTTTCGGCACGGCCTGTTCGACAGGCCGCGCACCGGTTCCCCTGACGCGGTGGTCACCACACCCGAACACGTCGCCGTGGCAAGGAAGGTGGCCGAGCAGGGCAGCGTGCTGCTGAGGAACGAGGCTGACCTGCTTCCCTTCGAAGGTGTTGACTCGATCGCCGTGCTCGGGCGCGCCGCGGGCGCAGGCGTCATCGGGTCGGGCGGCGGCAGCGCCCACGTGATCGCACCCTCGATCGTCACCCCGTTCGACGGGATCAAGCGGCGGGCCGAGCGGGAGGGCATCGACGTTCGGTTCGCCGAGCGGGCCGACGCCGCGAAGGCCGCCTCGGCGACCGACGTCGCCGTGGTGTTCGTGAGCCAGTGGTCGTCGGAGTCCAAGGATCATGGCGGCATCGCGTTGTCGCACGCGGACAACGCGATGATCGAGGAGGTCGCCCGCGCCAACCCGAACACGGTCGTGGTGCTCAACACCGGCGGCCCTGTGACGATGCCGTGGCTCGACGACGTCAAGGGCGTGGTGGCCGCCTGGTATCCGGGGCAGGAGTACGGCAATGCGATAGCGGCGCTGCTGTTCGGCGACGTCAACCCGGCGGGCAAGCTGCCGGTGACGTTCCCTGCCGCGCTTCGGCAGGCGCCCGCCGCCGACCCGCTGCGCTTCCCCGGCGGGCACTACGAGGAGGACCTCGCCGTCGGCTACCGGTGGTACGACCAGCAGGGACTGCGGCCGCTCTTTCCGTTCGGCTTCGGCCTTTCCTACACCGAGTTCTCCTACAGCGACCTGCGCATCGGTGGGCAACCGGATGCCGCGACCGTGGCCGTCGAGGCCACGGTCACCAACATCGGCGACCGGCGTGGAGCCGAGGTGGCCCAGCTGTACGTCAGCCACCCTGCCGTCGACGGGGAGCCACCGAGGCTGCTGAAGGACTTCGAGAAGGTGGAGCTGGATCCCGGCCGCAGCGTTCGGGTGCGGTTCACGCTGGACGAGCGGTCCCTGTCGCACTGGGACGTCGATACTCACCGCTGGATACGCAGCGCAGGCGACTACGTGGTCTCGGTGGGCGGCTCGTCACGTGACCTGCCGCTCACCGGCAGCCTGCGGGTGCGGGAAGCCGCTGCGACGAGCGAGCCGACCCCGCCACCGCCGCCCGGCGCACCCGAGGGAGGCGACGACGCGCTCACCAAGCTGGCCAACGCCGCGACGTGCCCGTCGGAAGGGGTGTACGCGGCCGCGCTCGGCGCCGCGTCGCTGGTGGGGCTTCCACCCGGTGAGCAGGCGGAAACGCCACCTCGTAACCCGTCATCGGGTGGCTGATCCCAGCCGGACCTGACCTTCGGGCTTGCCCGCGAACCGCAGCAGGCGCCTGCCCTCGGCTTCGATCGCCGTGGAGTTTCGCTTGGACAGTGGCCGAAACGGTTCGACCTCCAGCACCGACTGCCTGAGCTTCCAGCGGCCGCTCACGAAGCCGTCGACGAGGAACACGCCGGGCGCGACCGCGTTCTTCGTCTTGATACGTTGGCGGTCCTCGTCGCTGAGCACGCGGGTGCGGTCGGCGTGGGAGAACAGCAGGTTGTCGAACTCCGGTACGAACCGAGGCGGTGCGGGGGTGTCCGCGTCCGGCCGCGGTGCCTCCGGCAGGTCGAACAGTTCTCTGCCGTCCTCGTCGCGGAAGGTGCGCAACCGCGGTCGCAGCCGCTCGACCACCTCGCCGAGCCGTGTCAGGCCGCACCACGTCTGGACGTCGCGAACGGTGGCTGGGCCGAACGCGGCGAGGTAGCGCAGGACGACACCGGCGAGGTCGAGGTCGCGGCGCGGCGCTTGGCGCAGCCAGCTGTCGGCCGTGGCGTAGGTGGGTCGGCCACTGCGGCCCCATACCCCTCGCGGCGGTACCTGCACGAGTGGGAGCCGGTTGCGTGCCGCGTAGACGAGCGCCTTGGGGTCGTGGTCGGGCCAGCGGCGCGAAAGCGCCTCACCAAGGGCGGCGGTGTTCAGCGGGGCGGCGAGCAGCGACTCGCGGGCGGTGGCGGCGAGCTCGTCGAGGTCGACGCCCGCGAGCTTCGGGGTGAAGGTGGTGTTGCCCCGAAGGTCGGTTTCCATGATCGGCTGCGTCAGCGTGCGCAACGGCAGTGCGTCGGACGCGGCGACCAGGTGAACCGTGCCGCGCATGACGACGATCCGTGCCACCTTTCGGTCGAACAGCAGCTGGGACAGCTCGTCGGTGCGAAAGCCCCGCAGCCGTGTCCACAGGCCGTAGTAGGGCGGAAACGGTGCCTGCGCCTGCATGCCGACCAGGTGCTCGATCAGCTGAAGCGCGGAACCCGACTGCCTTCGCAGCAGTGACTGCCGGGCCAGTAGTGCCCGGTTCAGTTCCCGGGTGCCGAGCGTCCTCATGAAGCCTTTCTACCGGCCAAAGCGGTCAGGTTCTTTCCTGTTTGGCGCAACGGAGTGGACTTGAAGTGATGTGAGTCACATGGCGGGGCTCTACCGATTGGTAGCCCATAGAAGTTGGCGTTGGGCCGGTTTCACTCTTCCGCTCCCCAGACACTGGCCCTGGAGGAATGCAGGTGCCCACGCACGACACGCGGAAAGTGGCGGTGCTCGCCGGTATCGGCGCTTGGCTGCCACCACGCGTGGTGGACAACGACGAACTTTCGCGACGCCTCGACACGTCCGACGAGTGGATCCGGACCCGCACCGGAATCGGCGAACGTCACGTGGTCGACCCTGGGATGTCCACGGTGGACATGGCGGTCGAGGCGGGTGCGCGAGCCCTGCGCTCCGCTGGCTCGGCCGAGATCGACGCGGTGGTGCTCGCCACGGCCACACCCGACCAGGTCTGCCCCGCCAGTGCCCCGCAGGTGGCAAGCGGACTCGGCCTCGGCAGCGTCGCGGCGTTCGACGTCAACGCGGTCTGCTCAGGGTTCGTCTACGCGCTCGCGACCGCGGCGGGGTTGATCGCGGCGGATGTGGCGCGCGGCGTGTTGCTCATCGGAGCCGACGCCTTCACCACCCTGCTCGACCCTGCCGACCGCAGCACCGTGCCGATCTTCGGTGACGGTGCGGGCGCGGTCGTTCTCCACGCGGGCGAGGCGGGCCAGGACGGTGCCGTCGGGCCGTTCGACCTGCACAGCGACGGCGAACTCTCCGAGCTGCTCATCGTGCCCGCCGGTGGCTCGCGCATGAAGCGGTCGACGAACCCGGCCGACCACTGCTTCTCCATGCGCGGGCCCGCGGTGTTTCGGCACGCGACCGCGCGGATGGCGGAGTCGTCGCGCGCGGTGCTGGATCGGGCAGGCTGGACGATCGCCGACGTCGATCGCTTCATCGGTCACCAGGCCAACATCCGCATCCTGCAGGCCACCGCCAAGCAGCTCGGGCTGCCCGCGGACAGCCTCGTCGTCAACATCGAGCGCACCGGCAACACCAGCGCCGCGTCGATTCCGCTGGCGATGGCCGACGCCGCGGCGGACGGCACGCTTCAGCAGGGTGACCGGGTGTTGCTCAGTGCGTTCGGCGCGGGCCTCACCTGGGGATCGACGGTCCTGCGCTGGCCAGACGTCATTCCTGGCTAGGCTCGTCCAGCCAGGTCTGCGTAGGGGTCTGCCTACCCCTCAACTGGATCGTCTCGTACCGCCGCCAGCGGGCACGCTCGGACTCGGCGGCCGCGGCCAGGGTGGGCTCGCTGATCAGGATGCGTCCCGGCACCTGCTTGGCGTGCTCGGTGAGGCGGGCGGCTTCGTTGACGGCGTCGCCTATCACCGTGTACTCGAGCCTGCTGCTGGTACCCAGTTGCCCCGCGAAGGCCGGGCCGGTGGCGACCCCGATGCCGAGGTCGAGTTCGGCGGTGGAACTCACCGCGTCCCTGATTGCCCGAGCGGTGCGCAGCGCCGACGTCGCCGGATCGGCGTGCCGGGTGGGTGCGCCGAAGATGCACAGCGCCGCGTCACCCTGGAACTTGTTGACCAGCCCACCGTGGGTGCCAACGGCGTCGACGACGCTGGCGAACAGCCGGTTGAGCTTGCGGACCACCTCCTGCGGCGGCAGCTTCGCGGCCAGTGCCGTGGAGTCGACCACGTCGACGAACAAGGCGGTGACCTCGCGAACGTCCCCGGACAGCGACACTCCGTGTTCCAGCGCATGGCGGACGACGTCGTCGCCGACATGCCTGCCGAACAGGTCGCGCAGCCGCTCCTGCTCACGCAGGCCCGTGGCGAGCTGGTTCACCGAGGCCTGCAGCATGCCGATCTCGCTGGCGTCGTCCACCCCGACCTCGACGTCCCTGCGTCCTCTCGCGATGCGGTCGAGCGCGAGCCGCAGTTGGTGCAGCGGTGCGGCCACCGCCTTGGCGAGCAGCGCGGTGGCCAGCGCACCGACGACAAGGCCGATCACGGAAAGCGACACGAGGCTGTACCGGGTGTCTCCGTCGCCGATGTCGGGCGGTGCGCCGACCAGCAGCACGCCGAGCAGCGGTACCCCGCTGGCCAGCGCCCAGGTCAGCACCAGTCTGGTCAGCACCGTGGCGGGCAGGCTCTCGCGCGGTGGAGCGACGTGAAGTGCTATCGCCATCACCGGCCTTGCGACCCACTCCGCCGCCAGGTAGGTGAGGCCCACGGTGGCGAACCCGCCGAGCAGGATCGCCAGCGTGACGCCGAGAGCGTCCAGCCACGAGCTGAGCAAACCGGTGAGCAGGCCGATCACGACGGTGCCCAGCGCCCACAGCGTTCCCGTCACCACGGCAAGATCGACCGGCAGCCGCAGTGTCCTGACTGCCTCCTGCGGTGCCGGATCGCGCCCGAGCACGAACCACACGGCGGTGCGGCGTTGCAGGAACCCGGCCCAGGCCGCGCCGACGAACATGGCGAGCAGCACGTAGCCACCGGCGCAGATGATGAGGATCCAGCGGGCACCGCCGATGTCGGCGGGGATGCCCTGCAGGAGCAGCAGCAGGAGCACGACTCCCGCACCGAGGAAGCTCGTCCCGAACCCCAGGACCGCGAAGCCGAGGCTGGTGCGCAGCACCGTCCGAAACCGCGCCGACAACCATCCGCTCACCACCAGGGGATCGTATTCGTGTACCAGGCGGTGAGGACACGGTTACCGGATCACGAGGCGGTTCTGCGCCGCTGTTGCCTGCCTGCTTGCTTGACGGCCTTCTCCAGCTCGGCGCGGTTCATCTTGGAGCGGCCTTTCACGCCGAGTTCGCGAGCCATGCTCTCCAGTTCCGACTTGCTGAGCTCGGACAGCTCCTGCTCGGCCCGTTCGGCACGCTCGGCCGTTGCTGTCGATTTGGGCTTCCTGGCTGTGCCCTTGCGGCTCTCGACACTGCGGGAGAGGGCTTCGAACAGGTCGACCACCTTGGTGGCCTCGGGTGGGCTCTCGGCGGGCGTGACGGTCCTGCCCTCGCGCTTGTCCTCGATGAGTTGCATCACGCGTTCGGTGTAGGTGTCGTGATGCTCCTGCGGCTTCCAGTCGTCGGCCATCGACTCGATGAGACTGACCGCCATGTCGATCTCCTTGGGGCGGGCCTGACCGGGTGCGGGCAGCTTGCTGATCTCTTTGGTCGGTTCGCGGATGTCCTCGGGAAACAGCAGCGTGTTGAGCACCAGCACGCCGTCACCAGCCCTCACGGCGGCGAGGTACTCCTTACCGCGCATGACGAAGCGCGCCAGCCCGGCCCTGTTCGTCCGGTCCATCGCCTCCAGCAGCAGGGTGTATGCCCTGCCGAACTCCTCCTTGGCGGGTGCGAGCCAGTACGTCTTCTGGAAGTAGATGGGGTCGATCTGGTCGAGGTCGACGAAGGCGTCGATGTCGATGGTGCGGGAACGGCCGGGCGCGATCTCCTCCAGCTCCTCCGGCTCGATGATCACGTACTCGTCGCCGCCGAGGTCGTAGCCCTTGACGATCTGGTCGTAGGGCACCTCCTCGCCGGTGCGTTCGTTCACCCTGCGATAGCGAATCCGGTCGGACGTGCCGCGCTGGAACTGCCTGAAGTGGACTGTGTGGTCCTGGGTGGCGCTGTACAGCTCGACCGGCACCGTCACAAGGCCGAAGTTGAGTGCTCCGCTCCAGATCGCTCGCGCCACGGGTACCTCCCCCGTTTCAGGACAGCTCCTCGCTGGTCCTGCCGCTCAGCACCGACTCCGGAAGTGTCGCACCCGGGTGGTGTTCGTGGTAGGCACCCTCGTCGTCCTTCTTGATCAGTAGCCACTGTTCCTGGGTCGTGCTCGGCCGGGTCCGCACCATGGCGAAGGCGCCGTGCAGCTTGTGGCCTTCGAGCCAGATGCTCATCCGGCCGTCGGTGAGGCCCTGCTCGATCGACGTCGCGGACAGGTTGGTGAACGTTCCGCTGTCCCACACCAGCACACTGCCTGCGCCGTACTCACCCTCGGGAATCCGCCCTTCGAAGTCGGCGTACTCCGGCGAGTGGTCCTCGGTGCGGATGGCGAGCCGCTTGTCACCGGGGTCGAGTGAGGGCCCCTTGGGTATCGACCAGGAGACGAGCACGCCGCCGATCTCCAGGCGGAAGTCGTAGTGCAGGCTCGTGGCGTCATGCTTCTGGATGACGAAACGTGACCGATCCGGGCGCTTGCGCTTCGCCGCCTCATGCTGCTTCGAGCTTGAGGCACCCGCCTTCACATCGGCGTCGGGCGGCGCTTCCTGATCTGCCATGGGCCACAGGTACCCGACGTATCGGCAGGTAAACGCATAGGCGCAGGGAACAGTCTGCAGGGGGATCCACTCGCGGACCGACGGCGGTGGACGCCAATCCCGGCCCGGCCGCTCGGTCACTCTCGGTGCCCGGCACTTGGTACCGCCGGGCGCGAGAATCACTCCGATCGGTTCTCGTCGAGTCCTTCCCGCAGCTTCTTCAGAGTTCTGGCGAGCAGCCGGGACACGTGCATCTGCGAGATCCCGATGCGTTCGGCGATCTGCGTCTGTGTCATGTTGTGCACGAACCGCAACGCCAGGATCGTGCGCTCCCGCTCGGGGAGCTCCTTGACCAGCGGCTGCAGTGTTTCGTGGTTCTCGACCCCGGCCAACGCCGCGTCCTCCTCGCCAAGGGTGTCCCCGAGCGCGAGGTTCTCGGTGTCGGCCGACAGCACCTCGTCCAGCGACATCGAGTGGTAGGCGTTGCCCGCCTCGAGTCCCTCGTACACCTCGTCCGGGCTCAGGCCGAGGTGCGTGGCGATCTCGCTCGGCGTGGGCGCCCTGCCGAGCCGTTGCGAAAGGTGCGTGCTCGCGTTGTTGATCGACAGATGCAGTTCCTTCAACCTGCGTGGCACGCGGATGACCCACCCGGTGTCGCGGAAATGCCGCCTGACCTCACCCATCACGGTCGGCACGGCGAAGGAGAGGAAATCGGACCCTCGGCGCGGATCGAAGCGGTCGACCGCGTTGATGAGCCCCACCCTGGCCACCTGCACCAGGTCCTCCTTGGCCACGCCACGACCGGAGAAGCGCTGCGCGATGTGCTCTGCCAGCGGGAGATGCCCGGTGACAAGCTGATCGCGCAACTCGGCGCGGCGAGGGTCGCCCTCTTCGAGCGAGACGAACTCCTCGAACAACGGTGTGAGGTGGTCGTAGTCGTCCGAAGAATTGCGCGATCCCTGAGGCGATCCTTGAGTCGTGGATTCGGTCACGTAAAGGCCGGCTTCCGTTTCGCGAGCTCGATGTGTATCCAGTTGCGCTGACCGTTTTGCGAACCCGGCTCGACCCAGGAGTTCGCAGAGTCAGCGAGCGTCGTCAGTACGCGCCACCCGAAGGACCCGGTACTGGGGGCGTCCTCGTCCGCGGAGGACACCGCGCCACGGAACCGCAGTTCGGTCTCGCTGATCGTGAATCTGCAGACCATCGTGCTGCCCGGCACGGCGCGGGTGATCAGCGTCGAGCAGGCTTCGTCGACGGCGAGTCTCAGATCGGCGATCGCATCGAGGTCGAAATCCGCTCGCATGGCGATACTCGCCGCCACGGAGCGGATTATGGGCAGGTGTACCAGGCTCGCGCCGAGCCGTACCTCGATATCGTCCTGTGCGCCGACGTCGTCGGACGGCGGCCTTGTCTCGGTCACTGTCACCTCGGTAAATTGCCGACCGTTCAAGATTTCCCGCCTACAGTAGACATCATTGACCCTGTTGTTCCGTCAGTCGTGGCGGAGAATGGCGCCGAATCCCTCTGTGAGGTCCAGTCGGTCGCCCGTGTGGACGATGTCGGCGTTGACGGCGATCGCCGCGACGGCCACCGCCTCATCCGCGCGTCTGCGGCCGATCGCTTCGACCCCATGTGCCTTCAGTTCCTCTTCCTGCATGCCGAGCAGCGTGGGGTTACTTCCCGCGAGGACTTCCACCTCGGCGGGCCGATCGACCAGCAGCGTCTCGACGTTGTGTTCGCGTAGGGCGGTCGTGGTCGCCTCCAGGCCCTGCACGGCGAGCCCGGTGGGTTGTGCGAGTGCGGCACGGAACCGCTCCGCGGTCCGGTCCCTGCGCTCCTGCTGAGTGCGGCTGAGCAGGTCCCTGATCTGCCGGTCGAGTTCTTCGTCCGCCGCGCCCTGGTGCCTGCCGCCGCCCTGCACCTCGCTCGCGTGCGCGCGTACCGACTCGGGCAGGGCCTCCAGCAGCGCCTTGCGCGCCTGCGTCTCACCCGTGACCACCACGAGGCCGGCTCCGATGCGGCGGGCGATGTCCGCCACGTGCTCGGCGGCCAGCTCGATGTTGCGCTTGATGAGTTCCTCGGTGTGTTCCTGGAAGTTTCGGTGTGCCCAGCCGCCGGTCGGCACCTTGTGGATGTGGTGGTCGGTGCCCTCCACGGTTCTGGCGTCGACGACATGACCGTCGCGGTCGACGGCCGTGACGTCGGCTCCCACCCTGTCGACGACGGCGACGACATGCGCGGGAGGCGACTCGCCGAGTTCCGCGAGCGGCACGAGGTAGGGCAGCTCGGACAGCCTCGCGATCGGCCGGGCGGGCGGGGCCTCCAGTTCGGTGTCGACCAGCACCGTCGAGCCCGCGGCGACGAGCGCACGCCCGCTTCGTCCCGCGGGCGGCTGACCGGAGCGAACGGCGGACTCCAGCGCGTCGAGAATCGGCCTGTCCGCCCCCTGCGCGGACAGCTCCTCTCGCAGCTCGCGCCACCTGAGGTCCAGCAACTTGGCGGCGTCCTCGGTGGCATGTGTGTCATCGAAGTAGACCGAGGCGAACGGCCCTTCGGCCGATACCAAGTCGCGCAGCCTCGCAGTGTCCACTCAATACCTCCCTCGCGCGGGTTTGGCCGATGGCTACCCGGTAAGGGGAAGGCGAAACGTAGTGAGCACACGGAGCGTGATACCGAACACTGTATACGGGCACTGCCTGCGCTCGGCCGACCAGCGTTGCCTATCGTCGGCTCGCGTGAGCGAAGGATGATCTGGTGGCATGCCGTCCTGATAGCCGCGGCAGGCATCTGGGCGGGAATGATCAACACGGTGGTGGGTTCGGGGACGCTCGTGACCTTCCCCGTACTCGTGGCGCTGGGTTACCCACCGCTGACGGCGACCACCTCCAACGCGATCGGGCTGGCACCAGGCACGATCAGCGGAGCCGTCGGCTACCGCCACGAGTTGCGCGGGCAGTTCAGGCGCATGCTGACCTTCGTGCCTGCGTCGCTGGTGGGCGCGGGATGCGGAACGGTACTGCTGCTGTCGCTGCCGCCCGACGCCTTCGAGACGGTGGTGCCCGCGCTCGTCGGGCTCGCCGTAGTGCTCGTGATCATCCAGCCGCGGGTGTCCACCTGGGTGCTGCGCAGGCGGGAGACCTCCGGCAAGGAACAGGGAACGGGCAGCAAGGTGCTGCTCATCACATTGATCTTCCTCATCGGCGTCTACGGCGGTTACTTCACCGCCGCGCAGGGTGTGATGCTCATGGCTGTGATGGGCATGCTGCTCAGTGAGCCCATCCAGCGGCTCAACGGAATCAAGAACGTCCTCGCGGCCGTGGTGAACGTCGTGGCGGGAACCGTCTACGCCTTCATCGCTCCGGTCAGTTGGCCCGCCATCGCACTGCTCGCCTCGGGTTCCATCGTGGGCGGGTGGCTCGGCGCCAGGGTCGGGCGCAGACTCTCCCCGGTCGCGCTGCGCGCCGTCATCGTGGTGGTCGGTGTCGCGGCGATGGTGCAGATGATCGTTCGACAGGTGTAGTTTTGCCCGAAATCGGGCAGAGAAGTTGAACCAGCCGCCTGCCGCTGCGAGGCTGGCGAGCGTGGACCGGTCGCCGCCCGCCGAGCTGGTACGCCACGTCGCCGGGTCCACCGGCCTGCCCGTGCGGACGGCGGCGCGGGTGGTGGCCGACGTCATGGCGTACTTCTCCGAGACCACAGAGGAGTACGTGCGCAGGCGGCACCGTGAGCTCAAACAGCGCGGCCACCGCAACGAGCGGATCTGGACCGTGCTCGCGGCGGAGCTGGAACAACGCCCGGTGGCGGCACCACAGCTGACCCGGCGCCAGCTACGGCGCATCGTCTACGGCTAGGGAGAGCTACTCGTATGTGTGGAATCGTCGGCTACGTCGGGCACCGGGACGCCACCCCGATCCTGCTTGAGGGGCTGCACCGGCTGGAGTACCGCGGCTACGACTCCGCGGGCATCGCGGTGGTCAACCGGGGCAAGCTGCGCGTGACCAAGGCCGCCGTACGCGTCGCCGAACTACGGTCCCTCGTCGGTGACGGCCACCCCGCGAACATTGGGCTCGCGCACACCCGGTGGGCCACGCACGGCGAACCGACCGAGCGCAACGCGCACCCGCACGTGGACCCGGACGGCAGGGTCGCCGTCGTACACAACGGCATCATCGAGAACGCCGACCAGTTGCGGGCGAAGCTGACGGCGGAGGGTGCCACGTTCGCCTCCGACACCGACACCGAGGTGCTCGCCCACCTCGTCGCCGCACGCGTCTCGGCAGGCGCGGCGTCACTGGAGGACGCGGTTCGCGCCGCGCTGTGGGAGGTCGAGGGCGCCTACGGCATCGTGGTGCTCGACGTGCGAAACCCAGGCGAACTTGTGGTGGCCCGCAACGGCAGCCCCATCGTGCTCGGCATCGGCGACTCGGAGATGTTCGTCGCCTCCGACCTCGCCGCCCTGGTACGGCACACCCAGCAGGTCGTCTACCTCGACGACGGCGAGCTGGCCACACTGCGCGCCGACGGCTACCGGACCAGCACCCTGCAGGCTCGGCGCACCGACAAGACTCCCACCGTCGTGGAACTCACCGACTCCGACTACGCGCTCGACGGGTTCTCCGACTACATGCGCAAGGAGATCGCCGAGCAGCCGGAGGCGGTACGCAGGGCGTTGCTCGGCAGGCTCGACGAACGGTTCTCCACCGCCCGGCTCGACGGGCTGCGCATGGACCCCCACGAACTTCGCTCGGTGCAGCGGGTGAAGTTCCTCGGCTGCGGATCGGCCTACTACGCGGGCCAGATCGGTGCCGACCTGGTCGAGCAGTTGGCCAGGATTCCCGCCGATGCCGAATCCGCCTCCGAGTTCCGCTACCGCAACCCCGTCGTCGACGGCGACACGCTGTATGTCGCGGTGAGCCAGTCCGGCGAGACCGCCGACACGCTGGCCGCGGTGCAGGAACTGCGCCGAAAGGGCGGCCGGGTGATCGGTGTGGTCAACGCGGTGGGCAGCGCGATCGCGAGGGAGTGCGGCAGTGGTGTGTTCCTGCACGCCGGGCCCGAGGTTTCGGTGGCCTCGACGAAGGCGGTCACGAACATGAGCACCTGCTTCGCCCTGTTGGCGTTGCTGCTCGGGCGGGTGCGCGATCTGTCCGTCGCCGACGGCAGGCGCATCGTCGCCGGACTGGACTCACTTCCCGACCGCATCGAGGAAGCGATCGCGGCCGAGGACCACATCGCCGAGATCGCGCGCCGGTTCGCCGGGGCAGGCAGCATGTTCTTCGTCGGAAGGGTCCGCGGCTGGCCGGTGGCGCGGGAAGGCGCGCAGAAGCTGAAGGAGATCTCCTACGTGCATGCCGAGGCATACCAGGCAGGCGAACTCAAGCACGGGCCGATCGCCCTGATCGACGCCCAGATGCCGTCGGTGGTGATCGTGCCCGACGACGAGTTGCTGGCCAAGAACATCGGCACCATCGAGCAGATCAGGGCCAGGGGCGGGCCGGTGCTCGCGGTGACCAACGCGACGCTTCCTGCGGGGCTGGCCGACGCCGAGATCCGCGTGCCACACGTCACCGAGGAACTCGACCCGATCCTGTTCGGCATTCCGCTGCAGCTGCTGGCCTACCACCTGGCCGTCGCGCTCGGCAGGGACATCGACAAGCCGCGAAACCTCGCCAAGAGCGTGACCGTCGAGTAGTTGCCCACATCCTCAGAACGAGCGCGCGGCCTCGAGGAACACGTCGTTCTCCGACGGGGTGCCGATGGTTACCCGCGCGCCCTCACCGGCGAACGGGCGGACCACCACCTTGTGTTCGAGTGCGTGCTCGGCGAAGGCCATCGTTCGCTCACCCAGCGGCAGCCACACGAAGTTCGCCTGCGTCGGCGGCACCTCGTAACCCAGTTCGAGGAGTGTGTCGCGGACCCGCTCGCGTTCAAGCGCCATGTCGGCGCAGCGTGCCAGCAACTCCTCCTTGGCGTCGAGCGAGGCGATCGCCGCGGCCTGCGCCACCGCGTTGACGCTGAACGCCACGTACACCTTGCGCACCGCGTCCACCAACTCCGGCGCCGCGATCGCGTAGCCGACTCGCAGCCCGGCGAGGCCGTACGCCTTGGAGAAGGTTCGCAGCACCGCCACGTTGCGCCTGGCGCGGGCGAACTCCAGCCCGTCGGGCACGTCGGCGTCGGTGACGAACTCGCGATAGGCCTCGTCGAGCACCACCACCACGTGCGGCGGTACCCGGTCCAGGAAGCGCGTCAGCTCCTGCCTGTCCACGGTCGTACCGGTGGGGTTGTTCGGGTTGCACACGAACACCAGCCGCGTTTTCGGCGTGATCGCCGCCAGCATCGCGTCGAGGTCGTGGGTGTGCGAGTGGGTCAGCGGAACTCTTACGGGTGTGGCGTTGCCGACCTGCGTGACTATCGGGTATGCCTCGAACGAACGCCACGCGAAGACCACTTCCTCGCCGGGGTGGCACGTGGCCTGGACGAACTGCTGGCACAGCGACACCGAGCCACAGCCGACCGCGATCCGGTTCGTGGCTACGTCGAGTTCCGCCGACAGCCGTTCCACCAGCGCCGTGGCCGCCATGTCGGGGTAGCGGTTCGCCTCGGCCGTTGCCCGCGCGATCGCCTCGGCGACGCTGGGCAACGGTCCGCCCGGCACCTCGTTGCTCGCCAGCTTGATCGCGCCAGGGACGGAGGCGCCGGGCACGTACGAGGGCAGCGCCGCGAGGTCGGCACGCGTGGGGATCTCGGAGGACATGGCGACTCCTCGGGCATCGAGAAAAGGTTCCGGCGACAAACCTATCTCGCCGGATATCTGACAGCTCACGTTGACCCGGGGTGCACTATCGGTGGTTGAGTATGCACATGAGGCAGACGCTTACGCAGGACTACGAACGTGCGGACGGCCGCGCGCTTCGGCTCACCTTCGCCGAGCCGGAGAGCGCTCAGCGCGGAGGTCTCGTGGTCCTGCACGAGGCGGGTTCGGTGACCGACACCGCCCGCGTCCTCGTCAGCTCGCTGGCGGCGGAGGGCTGGCTCGCCGTGGCACCGCACATCGGTAGTGCCCGTGCTCCGATGGCCGGGGCGGACGTGCTCGCGGCCACCGACACGACACTCGCCTGGCTGGTCGATCACGACGTGCGCGCCGACCTGCTCGGTGTCGTCGGTTTCGACCTGGGTGGCACCGCGGCGCTCGTGGTGGCCGCGAGACGGATGCTCGGTGCGGCGGTCAGCGTGGGCGGTCACGGAATCAGCAGCCCCGCCTCCCAAGGGCTGCCCGCGCTCGTGGACATCGCGGCCGACCTCAGCAGCCCGTGGTTGGGGGTGTACGGCGACGACGGCGACGACTTCCTCGAGGCGGAGGTGGAGCGGCTGCGCGAGGCCGCGGCCAAGGCCGAGGTTGCGACCAACGTCGTGCGCTATCCGGGCGCCCGGCACCGGTTCGACGCGGACCCGACGGCGGCGGAGGACGCCTGGCAACGCACGCTCGCCTGGTTCGACGCGCACCTGCGCTAGGGAGTTTGCTCTTCTTGCCGGAGGAGTTGGTCGCCACACTGGCCTAGGCTCGGCGCATGACTGCTGACGCCGACGTCCCAGAAGTGTTGTGGCGGCCCACTTCCGAGCAGGTGGAACGGACCAGGATCGAGGACTTCCGCCGCTGGCTCGGTGCCAACCGCGACGTGCACGCCGGTGATTACCACGAGTTGTGGTCGTACTCGGTGCGAGACCTGTCGGGCTTCTGGTCGGCGGTCGCCGAGTACCTGGGGGTGCGCTGGCACCAGCAGCCGGCCGAGGTGTTGTCCGGCATGGAGATGCCCGGCGCGCGATGGTTCGCGGGCGGCACGCTGAACTACGCCGAGCATGCGTTGAGCGGCGGCGTTGCCGGTGCGGCCAAGGCCGACAACGATCCCGCGGTGGTGTTCCAGCGGGAGGACGGTGCCGAGGAACGGCTGTCCTACGGCGACCTGCGGGCACGGGTGGCTGCGGCGCGTGGTGCGCTGCGGTCTCTCGGCGTCGGGAAGGGCGACCGGGTTGTCGCGCTCGCGCCGAACTGTCCGCAGACCCTTGTCGCGTTCCTCGCCGCGGCCAGCCTCGGTGCTGTCTGGTCGTCGTGCTCGCCGGACTTCGGCGTGCGGGCGGTTTCCGACCGCTTCACCCAGATCGAGCCGAAGGTGCTCATCGCCGTCAACGGCTACCGCTACAACGGCAGGTCGTTCGACATCAGGCCGACTGTGGAGGAGCTGCGGTCGAAGTTGCCTCGGCTCGCGGCGACCGTGCTCGTGGGATACGAGGGCGGCGGCACGATCCCCGGCACGCTGGACTGGGAGGCGTTGCTGGCCGGGCACGCGGGTACCGCGCTTGAGTTCGAGCCGGTGGAGTTCGACCACCCGCTGTGGGTGCTGTATTCGTCGGGGACGACGGGGTTGCCGAAGGGCATCGTGCAGGGGCACGGCGGCATCATCGTGGAGCACCTGAAGATCCTGGCGTTGCACTGCGACCTCGGGCCCGGCGAGCGGTTTTTCTGGTTCACCACCACGGGTTGGATGATGTGGAACTTCCTCGTCTCCGGGCTGCTCGTGGGAACCACGATCGTGCTCTACGACGGCAGCCCTGCCCATCCGGATCTCAACACGTTGTGGCGTCTTGCGCAGAAACATGAGGTGACCTACTTCGGCACGTCGGCGCCGTTCGTGCAGAGTTGCCTGAAGCAGCGGTTGCGCCCCGCTGCCGAGTTCGACCTTTCGGCGATGCGGGCGCTGGGCTCCACCGGTGCGCCGCTGAGCGTGGAGGGCTTCCGCTGGATCGCCGAGGAGATCGGCGAGCACGTACAGATCTGCTCCGTTTCCGGCGGCACCGACCTGTGCACCGCGTTCGTCGGTGCGTCGCCGGACGTTCCGGTGTGGTTGGGGGAGTTGTCGTGCCGGTGCCTGGGTGCCGCCGTGGAGGCCTACGACGAGGCGGGCGACCCCGTGGTCGACCAGGTGGGCGAATTGATCATCACGAAGCCGATGCCGTCGATGCCGGTGGCGTTCTGGAACGACCCCGACGGCACGCGGCTGCGGGAGGCCTACTTCGAGGACTACCCCGGCAAGTGGCGCCACGGCGACTGGATCAAGATCACCGACCGTGGCTCGGCAGTGATCTACGGGCGAAGTGACTCCACCCTCAACCGCGGCGGCGTGCGGATGGGCACGGCCGAGTTCTATCGTGTCGTCGAGGGTTTCGACGAGGTGTTGGACTCGCTGGTCATCGACACCTCGGCGGGTGATGAGGGGCAGTTGTTGTGCTTCCTCGTGCTCGCGCAGCGGGCGAAGCTGGAGGACGTGGAGCCGACCTTGCGCGCCGAGTTGCGCAAGGAGCTGTCGCCAAGGCACGTGCCCGACCGGTTCATCGTGGTGGAACAGGTGCCGAGGACGCTGAACGGCAAGAAGTGCGAGGTGCCGGTGAAGAAGATCCTCTCCGGGGTGGCCCCGGAACGCGCGGTGAGCAAGGACGCACTCGCCAACCCGGACTCGCTGACCCCGTTCGTGGCTTACGCGGCACGCGAATGACCTGGTCAGCGGGTTGACTGGGGGTGCTTTGCCGGGCTTCGGTGGCGGTGTGTAGTCTATGACGGCAGTGGTCGCGACCTGGGAGGCTTCGCCTAGTCTGGTCTATGGCGCCGCACTGCTAATGCGGTTGGGGGTAACCCCCCTCCCGGGTTCAAATCCCGGAGCCTCCGCCGGGGCTCGGCCCAGCCGAGCACCACCCCGACTCCGGTCGGGAACAACTGAACATGCGCCCGTAGCTCAACGGATAGAGCATCTGACTACGGATCAGAAGGTTTGGGGTTCGAATCCCTACGGGCGCGCATCGGAAAGTCCAGGTCAAGGCCTTGTTCTCAGTAATGAGACGAGGCCTTGACTGCTTTTTGGCGGCTGATCGTCTCACAACTTCTCACGTACGTTTGTACTGCTTGCTCAGGTGTTCTTGTAGATCTTGCCGAGTGCGTCGGTTCCGGTCTGGAGATCCTCTTCGGTGGCGTGTACGTAGGTCGAGTACGTGAACGCGGTGTCGTAGTGCCCGGCCCACTTGCTGACGATGGAGATCGGCACCCCGGCCTTCTCCATCAGGCTCAGTGCCGTGTGGCGGCCCTCGTGCAGCACGATCCGCTTGACTCCGGCTCGTTTGGCGAGGCGACCGAACTCGTCGGAGTACCACTCGGGGTGGACGGGCTCGCCCAGTTCGTCGACCACGACGTAGCCGCTGTTGGTGTATGCCTTTCCTGCGGCCAGCCTTTCGGCGTTTTGAGTGACCTTGAGGTTGTGTAGTGCCGATGCGGCTGTGACATCGAGAGGCAGTGTCCGGAATCCGTTGCGCGACTTGGGCGGCACGATCTGGGTCGTGCCTTCGACAAGCACTCGGGCCTGCTGCACGCGGATCGTTGCGGGCTTGTACGTCGACCCCGCCCCGTAGCAGTCAATGCACCATGGCTTCTTGTGCGCCCGGCATGGCTCTCCGAAGGAACCGAAGCCGATGTCTTCCTGCCAGCGGAGCCCGAGAACTTCGCCTCTCCGCAGCCCGTAGAGGGACAGGCGCCAGCCAGCGTGGAGCCGGTCGGCCTTGGCCTTGTCGAGGAACTTCCGCACCTCCTCGGCCGACCACGTGCTCCGAGGAGCCGGAGCGTACTTCGGCGGCTTGACGAGCTTGGCCACGTTGCGGGGGAGTAACCCTTCCAAGACCGCCATCTCGAAGGCCGCTGCGAGCCGCCCGAGGGTCAACCGCACGCTCCGGGGACCGAGTCCAGTACCAGGCTTGCCTCCGCGGCGGCGGCCGGAGGCCTCCATCCACGTGACCATTCGTTCGATGTCGGCTTTGCTGACCTTCTGGATCGGCATGGACCCGAGCCGTTCGTGAACTGGCCGTAGTGCGTCCTGGTAACTCCGCTTGCTGGAGTCCCGCAGGTCCCGTGCCGCACCTTCCAGCCAGCCGTTCAGGTACTCGGACACCGTGATACTCGTGGGCCGGATGTAGTTGCCCTCGTTCAGCTGGTGTCGGATCTTGTCGTACTCGGCGCGTGCCTCGCGTTTGGTGTCGAAGGTGAACGTCTTCTGCTGGCGGCGTCCGGTTTCCGGGTCGCGACCGATGTCGACGACGAACCGATAGCGGACGGTCCCGTCCCTGAGCGTGATCTTCTTGATCGGATCTGCCATTCGTTGCTGCTCCTCATCCTTCCTGCTGCGGATCCGGCGTGGGCAGTAATCCCAGTTCGCGTGCACGACGCACGTACCGGGACGCCTGTGCGCGGGAGCGATTCATGGTGTGGGCGACGGCCATCGTCGGTGCCCTGCTGCCTGTCGCTACCGCCTCGAGGTAGACGCGTGCCGCCAGTTCGGCTTCCTCATCGACCTTCCGGCGGTGCCGGGGTTGGTCGGTCGGTTCCCTTGGCACGGTGGCTTCCGCGAGCGCTCTGCTCAGTAGCTGGTCTACGAGTACGCGCCGCAACACAGATGTGGTGATCGGTTCTTTTACGTTCGCGCGAATGGCCAGATCGACGACGACCGGCCGTAGGTCAGCGCCGACGAACACTTCGATCTCGACACTCGCCGGTGGCTGCTCCAACGCGAACGAAGCGGTGAAGCGCGTCGGTACGGCAGTGTCTGGACCAGTGGGCAGATAGCCGGTCGGGCTCAGTGGCTCTACGGAGACCCAGGCGATGCTGAAGTTTTTCGGCTGGCGCGGCATGCCGGGACGATACGGCTGGCGACTCTCTCGGACCAAAGCGCGAGACACCCTGGACACCTCCCCTCGTACATGGATGACACGGCAATGTCATTGACTGTATCGTAATTGGTGCCCGTTGGGGGACGAGGCGAATACAGGGGGAACCGTGGATACAGGGATTCAAGGCGCATCCAGTGCGCCAACGCTGGCAGAGATCAGGGACAACTGGCCGGCCAGCGTCGATGTGGCCAGGGCGGCGACCGCGTTCGGGATCTCCCGCAGCCACGCCTACGAGCTGGTGGCGAGGGGCGAGTTTCCCGCGAGGGTCATCAAGGTCGGTGGCCGATATCGAGTGATCACCGCATCGGTGATCGGTGTCCTCTCGGCATAGCGATGAAGCGGAGCAAGTTAGAGATCAGGACACCTGATCAACGCCGAGATGGTGGCCACACTTCTCCGCCCCGCTGCGTGGGCCATTCGGTCACGCGGTGCTGGCGGCCATCGTGTGGGGGTGGCCAGCCTTGACCGACTCACTACGAAAGCCACGGCGACAGCGAAGGGTTCCTGGCGGCGCGCCGGTGCGGATCAATGTGCGGACGACCGAGAAGGTCTACGCCCGCCTCGCCATGGCCGCTGCGACTGCACGGCTGTCGCTTCCCCGGTACTTGGTCGAGTCAGCTCTTCGGGAGCCAGCAGGCGGGTGGAGCTTGCGAGAGCAGCGGTGGTGGGTTGAACGACTCGATGCTGTCGAGACCCGGTTGATCAAGGTCGGTACAAACCTGAACCAGATGGCTGCTGCGACGAATGCCACCGGGGAGTTGTCGGGCGCTCTTGGCGTCGCGTTGCGCTACCTGGAAGCCACGCTCGATCGGCACCGGGAGCTTCTCGACGCGATCGATCCGTCTCGACAGCAACCGACCTTGTGATCGCGAAGGCCCCTGACCGCAGCAAGCGCGGCCACAACACCTACGGCTTGCTGCGCTACTTGTTCGGCAAGGGGAGATCGAACGAACACACGACTCCGCACCTGGTCGCAGCGTGGGATCCCGAATGGTTGGAGCACGGTGCATTCGCGGACGTGCTGGAGCGCCGTGGTGGCCTGGCGAAACTGGCCCGGGACATCGACGCCGCGATGGTCGGTCACGAGGTCCATCTCGAGACCGGCCACGTCTACCACGTCGCCTTGTCGGCGTCGCCAACCGATGGAGTTCTCGGCGACGACACCTGGCGCGAGCTGGCGACCGAGGCCGTTGCACATATGGGGTTCGGTCCGGATGCCGAAGGTGTGGGTGGGTGCCGCTGGGTGGCAGTTCACCATGGCTTGTCCGCCGAAGGCAACGATCACGTCCACTTGGTGGTCAACCTCGTGCGTGGCAACGGTGCTGTCGCCAACACGTACCGGGACTGGCCGCGTTGGCGTGTCTGGTGCCGCCAGGTCGAGGACCGTTTGGGTCTCACCCCCACAGCGCCGGCCGGAGAGGGGAGCCAGAAGGCCGCGACTCGACCGGAACTTGAACGTGCCGCCGCGCAAGGTGCAAGTACTGATCGTGAGCAACTGAGGAGGGTTGTTGCCGAGGTGGCTGTCGAGGCGATGACCGAGATCGATTTCGTCAACCTCCTCCGGCATCGCGGCGTGCTGGTCGCTCCGCGTGTCGTCGACAGCAAGGTCGTGGGATACCGAGTGGCGCTGGCGCCGCGTAGCGAGCACAGCAAGCCGGTGTGGTTCGCAGGCTCGTCCTTGCGGCGGGACTTGTCGCTGCCTCGGTTGCGGCTACGTTGGGAGACCGCCAATCTCCCAGCGCAGTTCGCCGCCGAGATATGGCGGGGTGAGTTCGATGCGGGGTTCACCCCAGAGACACCGCGTCGTGTGACCTGGCGGCAAGTAAGGCGAGACCTGGAACGAGCGCAAGGCGCGCTCAGCCACGAGCTTGAGGGAGCTGACCCGGTCAATTGGCACCGAGCTGCCGGGTTCACCGCCGAAGTTGTCGCGGCCCTCGCCCACGTGGACCCTAGCTCCGAGCGCCTATGTCTGGTCACGAAGCAGCTGACAAGTGCTGCCCAGTTGCCACACGGCAGCCCGAAGCTGCGGGAGTTGACCGGTGTGGCGCTTCCGCTGCTGGCTAAGGCAGCACGCTTGGCCGCGGTATCGCGGGATCCGGCACCAGCCATGTTGGTGGCACTTGTCGTGCTGGTCTACGCCATAGCGGTGACCTTGGAGCATCACGCGGAACGGCACGGCATCCGCCGAGCCGCACAACACCAGATCAGTGCTGTAGTCCGTGAGTTGCACGGCCATCCTGCCGTCGTCGAATGTCGGGAGCGAGCAGCAGACCAGGCACGTTCCCGAACATCGGGACAGCAGCCGCCGGTGGCCATTACGCGAAGTGGTCAGCGGCTGCAGCGCGGACCGATCCGCGAGCGCCCCGTCAGGGGCAATCAATTCAGCAGCGACTGGCTACGCATCGTGCGCCGATGATCACGTTCTAGTGTCTCCTGGAGTAGGATGCCGACGGCTGTCATGAGGCTGCGCATGGGGGGATTTCATGTCGTCGGACCAGAGGATCCGCGAGCTGGCCGCTGCCGCGCCGAACTTCGGTTATCTCCTGGTACATGACCCCTTGTTGGTCATGTACGGCGCGATGGCCGAGCAACTCGTGTTCGAAGACCCGAACACCTCGATGGTGAAATGCCGCCAGTTCGGTGAAGCACTCACCGCGCTGGCGTTCGCGCAGTTCGGGATCCCAGGTATGCCGGACAAGCAGCACCAGCGCCTGAAAACCCTTGCTGACCAGGGTTTCTTGAACGAACGGGTCCGGTCGTGGTTCGACGCAGTGCGCAAGATCGGCAATAAAGCCAACCACGAAGGCTTCGCAGCGCAGAAGGAAGCGCTACTGCTGGTACGGGCGTCATATGAGCTAGGCGCGTGGTTCCACCGGACCGTCAGTGGTCATCACGACGCGCCACCGTTCGTGCCGCCGCAGCCGCGTGAGAAGCAGACCCCCACGTCCGCCGCTGAGGCCGAAGCGCTCGGTGAGCTGCAGAAACTTCTTGACGCCCAGCGTGCCGAACTCGCTGAAATGCGTTTGAAGCTGGACGAGCATCAGGAGTTGCGCGCTGCCGAGGTAGCCGCACAACGCCAGGCGAACGAAGAGATTCGGCAGGCCATGCAGGCACAGGCCGGCATGGCAGAGCTGATCAAGGAACTCGCGAAGAAAGTTGACGGTCTTCAGCGTCGACTGACAGATAAGGCTTCGCAGGCCGAACCGATCAGCCCCTCTCAACGGGACGACTATGTCGAGCGCTCCAAGACAGCCAGCCGTCCACGTCTCAACGAGATGCAGACTCGTCGGCTCATCGATCGAATGCTCACCGATGCTGGCTGGGCGGTCCAGGACCGGCATGAGACGAATGTGCATGCTGCGCAGGGGGTCGCGGTCCGGGAAGTCCCCACGGGGAAAGGCCGTGCTGACTACCTGCTCTATGTTGACGCCAAGCTTGTCGGGGTGGTGGAAGCCAAACGCGAGGGCACCAGCCTGGGCGGGGTGGACCAGCAAAGTGCCCGGTACGCCACGAATCTTGACGCGGGTCAGCGGCTCGCCGCTTGGCGGACGCCGTTGCCGTTTCGCTATGAGTCGACCGGTGTGGAGACGAGGTTCACCAATGCGATGGACCCGATCGTGCGGCCGCGCCGGGTGTTCTCGTTCCACCAGCCGTCCACGATCGCACGGTGGATGCGGGAAGCCGAGTCTGACGACAGCGCCCCAACGTACCGGTGCCGCATACGACGCATGCCTGAGCTCATCAAGGACGGCCTGCGGAACGCGCAGATCGAGGCAATCGAAGGGTTGGAGGAGTCACTGGCCGACGATCGGCCTCGCTCACTGATCCAGATGGCTACTGGTGCGGGGAAAACCTACACCATGGTCACGGAGACGTATCGGTTGTTGCGGCACGCAGGTGCGCACAGGGTGCTGTTTCTCGTCGATCGCAACAACCTCGGTCGTCAGGCACAGAGTGAGTTCGACAACTACCGAACGCCCGACGACGGCACGCCGTTTTCCGAGTTGTACAACGTGCAACGTCTGCGCAGCGATGTCGTGCTCAGCTCTACGAAGGTGGTCATCAGCACCGTGCAGCGGCTTTACGCCTTGCTGCGTGGGGAAGAATTGACTGACGACGAGGAGCCGTACGACTTCGAGCCCGATGATGCCGTAGAGCTGGATTACAACGCCGCGGTGCCGCCGGAGACCTTCGATCTGGTGATCGTGGATGAATGTCATCGTTCGATCTATGGCAAATGGCGTGCCGTGTTGGAGTACTTCGACGCGCACCTGGTCGGGCTGACGGCAACACCAGTGCCGCAGACGTTCGGGTTCTTCAACGAGAACCTTGTCAGCCAGTACACATACCGACAGGCCGTCGCTGACGGCGTGAACGTCGACTACGACATTATGCGCATCCGTACCGAGGTCGGCGAGCACGGCGGATCCATCCCGGCCAACGTGCCCATTCGTATCGTGGACCTACACACGAAGAAGGTGCGCTACGAACCGTTGGACACCAACCTGGACTACAACGCCGACGCCATCGGCCGCACAGTGATGAATCTGAGCCAGATCCGCACGGTGATCCAGCAGTTCCACGACCACTGGTCGCAGTACTTTGAGCAACGCACACACGTGCCCAAAACGTTGATTTTCGCGAAGACTGACCAGCATGCCGATGAGATCGTGCAGATCGTGCGAGAGATTTTCGGCGGTGACAGCACGTTCTGTGCGAAGGTGACCTACCGCGCCGACAACCCAGAGCAGCTGATCTCTGACTTCCGCAATGACCCGGCGTTTCGAATCGCCGTCACCGTGGACATGATCGCCACCGGTACGGACATCAAGCCGCTGGAGTGCGTGTTGTTCCTGCGGGGCGTGTCCAGTGCGACGTACTTTGAGCAGATGAAGGGCCGGGGTGCGCGCACGGTCGACGTGGACGAGTTCCAGCGCGTCACACCGGATGCCCGGGCAAAAGAGAAGTTCCTGCTTGTCGATCCGGTCGGAGTCACGGACTCACCGCTGGTGGACGCGAAGCCGCTACAGCCGGCCAGCCAGCGCCAGGTCAGTCTGGAGAAGCTCTTGAACAAGGCCGCGAGCCAGGGCATCAACGCCGAGGAAGCCGCCGCGTTGGCATCGCGGTTGGGCAGGCTCGATCGGGACATTACGCACGCCGAACGGGAGGAGCTCACCGACCTCGCCGACGGTCAGTCGTTGCGCAACCTCGTGCAGGGCATCGAGCGTGCGACCGACGAGGACGCCCAGGAACGCGCGTTCCAGTCCGGTGGCGAGCAGGCGCAGCGGGAGCTGGTACTTGCCGCTGTCCGGACGCTAGCCGAGCGCCCGGAACTGCGGAAACGCATTTTGGATATCCGTCGAAACTACGACATGCCCTACGACCCTGGCATCGACAAGCCCATCTCTGTCGAGGCGCGGCGCATGGACGAAGACACCGCGCGGCATACCGTCGATGATTGGCGCCAGTACATGGCTGACAACGCCGACGAGATCGCTGCTTTCCGGGTAGCGTTCAGCGATCCTCGCCGAGAGCCGAACGAGCTGTACAGGATGCTCAAGAAGCTGGCCGCGAAGATCGAAGCGCCGCCCCATCGATGGACGCCTGCTCGCCTGTGGCAAGCCTACAAGAACCTCGGGATCGCCAAGGGGAATGGGAGCCGCAAGGACGTCCCGCACCTCATGGCCATCCTGCAGTTCGAGCTGGGGTTGGACTCTGAGCTTCGGCCACCGCTTGCCAAGGTCGAGGAAAACCTTGCTAACTGGCTTGCGCGCCAAGAACAGGCAGGTGCTGTCTTCACCGTCGACCAACGCTGGTGGCTTGACAAGATCGCCGTGACCATCGCCAACCGCCTCATCGTCAGCCCCGAGGATCTCAACACGGTACCGTTCACCAAGCGCGGAGGCGTCGACGGCTTCATCCGAGACTTCGGCGACGACCACGCTGAGGATTTATTGGCCGACCTGAACAGGAATCTTCCCGCATGAGCGACTTGCCACCAGGCTGGGAATGGGCCAGTTTTGCGGAGACATGCAAGATCGTGTCGGGAGCGACCCCTAAGACAGGAGTAGCCGAATATTGGGGCGGGCCCATTGCGTGGCTTACGCCGGATGATCTCGCCAAGAATCCAGCTACAGTAACATTCCGAGGGCGGCGGTCTCTCACAGAAGAGGGCTACAACTCCTGTTCAACTACCCTCGTGCCGCCGGGCTCTGTTCTCTATAGCTCTCGAGCGCCAATTGGGTACGTGACAATAGCAGGAGGTGAGATATGCACCAACCAGGGCTTCAAAAGTTTGGTTCCGCCGCCTGAGATTGACCCCAAGTACTTGTATTGGTACTTGATCTATCAGACCCCTGCAATACGTGATCGGGCGAGTGGTACGACCTTCAAAGAGATCTCTGCAAAAGAGTTCGCACGTACCAAAATTCCATTACCGCCACTAGCGGAGCAACGGCGCATCGTCGCCGCCCTTGAGGGCCATCTCTCCCGTCTGGACATTGGTGAACAGGCATTGTCGAAGGTCCAAGTTATGAAAGGGCGGCTAGGCCGCAGCATCGCGGTATCAGCGATTCGGGGAGATCTTGCGGAGCCGAGCGCGACGGATACTCCCTTGCGCAATTATCTCGATTCGATTGCTGAAGTTCGACAACGTCGGGCGACAGGTCGCCGGAGGAAGTCAGTCACAGCGATTAAGGTTGCTCATATTTCTATTCCGGATCGGTGGGAATTTCTCCCCCTAGATTCGCTCTCATTGCAGATACAATACGGCACCTCCGCCAAGGCGACGTCGGATATCGACGAATCTTCAATCCCGGTTATCCGCATGGGTAACATTCAGGATGGGGTAGTTACAAGAGGGCCCCTCAAGTATCTTCCGGTTGACCATCCGGACGTATCAAAGTTGCTTCTGCGTGACGGCGATATCCTGTTTAATCGCACGAATAGTTTTGAGTTGGTCGGTAAATCGGCGGTTTATCGGGAGTCGTACGGGCGTGCTGTTTTCGCTTCGTATCTAATTCGTTGTCAACTTGTTCCGATGGTCAACCCGGACTGGGTTGCGCTTGTTATAAATAGCCCATTTGGTCGCGCATATATTGAATCGGTTGCTAGTCAGCAAGTGGGTCAAGCAAACGTCAATGGGACAAAATTAGCAGCAATGCCCATTCCATTGCCTCCGCCGGAAGAGCAAGATCGGATCATGGGGGCAGTAAACCGACTCGCCGAAAGTGCAGAAGTTGGCCTGGCGTCGATCGATACTGTGCGAATTTCTGCTGGGAACCTTCGTCGGTCGTTGCTCGCCGATGCTTTCGCTGGGCGACTGGTAGCGCAAGACTTATCCGACGAACCGGCTTCCGCTTTGCTGGAGCGGGTCCGTAATGAACAATCGGCAGCATCGAAACCTAAGCGAGCCAGGCGAAATAAGATGGAGCAGGAGGCGCTGCTGTGACTATCCCAAAGACGGCTGCCGAGGCTAAACAGCTTGTCGACAAGCTGTGGAGCTACTGTCACGTGCTGCGCCATGATGGCGTTTCGACGATCGACTATGTCGATCAGCTCACGCTTCTCCTGTTCCTCAAAATGGCGCAAGAGCGTGCGGAGCGGAAGGCTTTCGGTGGCGGCAAGGAGATCGTCCCCAAGCACCTGAGTTGGCAGACGCTCGTGGATTCGGACGCCGACGAGCTGCGCCACACCTACGAAAACATTCTCGAACAACTCGGCAAGAAGCCGGACACCGCGCTCGGGCTTATCTACCACGGTGCGGAGAGCAAGATCCGCAACGCTGCCACCCTCAAGAGGTTGGTCGTGGACCTGATTGACTCCGTGAACTGGTCCGGAACGGGCGTGGATATCAAGGGTGATGCATACGAGGCGCTATTGGAGAAAGGCGCTGAGGACATCAAGTCCGGTGCCGGCCAGTACTTCACTCCCCGCTCCCTCATCGACGTGATCGTGCGATGCGTGAAGCCGCGCCCGGACGACACCATCGTCGACCCCGCTTGTGGCACCGGTGGCTTTCTACTTTCCGCGCACGATTACATCCAGCGGGAACACGGTGAGACTCTCACCAAGGAAGAAGCCCAGCACCTGCGCAATGGGGGTATTTCCGGCGTCGAGCTTGTGCACGGTACGGCCCGGCTCGCGCAGATGAACCTGCTGCTCCACGGCATCGGTGAGGCAGGTGGCAAGGCGTTGATCGATGTCCGGGACGCGCTGGCGAGGCCGCCAAGGGCTGACGAACGCGCGAGCCTGGTGCTGGCAAATCCGCCGTTTGGTCGAAAGTCCGGGTTCACCAGTATCGACGAGTTCGGCAAGGTCACCCGCGAAGACGTCAGCTACGACCGCAGCGACTTCTGGGTCACCACCAGCAACAAACAGCTCAACTTCGTCCAGCACATCGCGAAGCTGCTCACCGTGGACGGCCGCGCCGCGGTCGTTGTGCCTGACAACGTGCTGTTCGAAGGCGGTGCTGGCGAGACGCTGCGCCGGAAGTTGCTCAAGGAATGTGACGTACACACCCTGCTGCGGCTACCCACTGGCATCTTCTACGCGGGCGGGGTCAAGGCGAACGTGTTGTTCTTCGACGCCAAGCGTGCACGCCCCGAGAAGCCGTGGACGGACAAGCTGTGGGTGTACGACTTCCGCACCGGCGAGCACTTCACGTTGCGGCAGAACAAGCTCCAGGCGCACCACCTCGACGACTTCGTGCGGTGCTACAAGCCTGATGACCGGCACAACCGCACCGAGACTGAGCGGTTCAAAGCGTTTACCCACGATGAACTGGTTGCCCGCGACAAGGCGAACCTCGACATCACGTGGTTACGTGATCCGGATCTCGACGATGGAGAGAACCTCCAGCCGCCCGAGGTCATCGCGCAGGAAATCGTCGATGACCTGCAAGCCGCGCTCACCGAGTTCGCCTCCGTCGCCGAAGCCCTTCAACTCGCCAAAGCCGAGCGAGAAGGCCAGGTGGAGGACGACTGAGACCGGTCCGACGCTCAGACGTTGCTCTGTTGGCGCAAGCGCGCCGCGAGTGCGGGAATCGCGGCGATCTTCTCCGCCGGGAGGTCGTCCCAGAGCAGGCCGCTCGGTCGTCGCGGTTCGTCGCACCTGATCACGGTTGTGGGGGTCACGATGATGTCCACGCTGAAGTCGTGCCTGGTTTCGGGTAGGTCGTCGTCGATGACCTGCAGGTCGTGCACGGTGGTCACGATCGTCGTCTCGGGTCCAATCAGCCCGGCTTCCTGGAGGAATGCGACCTCGATGTCGGAGTATCCGGCTCCTTTGCCGAGGCGCACGCCGTGGCGGTTCACGGCGACGCTTCCGCACACGATGAGGTCCACCGGACGCATACTGTCCACGTCGACGGCCTGACCGACCTTGGCCGCGGCTCCCTTGTCGGCGGCCTCGGCGGGCGAGACGGGCAAGGTGTCCGGATCGAGCAGGTAGAAGGGCCTCGGCTCGGCGAGCTTCGGCACCGCCATGTAGACCAGCTTGCCTTCGTCGAGAGCGCGGGCGCGCACCGGCTGTTGCGCTGTGTCAGGCACCGCTTTGACGATCTTGGCGGACTGCCATTCCGGCAGCTCCGCGAGCCTGTCGGCGGCTTCGTCCGCGCCGAAGAAGGCGGGAATCCGGCCGTGCACACCAGCCGGTGCGGCACGGTGTTCCTCCAGCAGCGCCCACACGTGCTCGCGGACAGCTCGTTTCTTCTCATCCACGGTCATCGCCGCTGCTCCTCACGCCGTCATCAGGGTCATCACCCGGTCGTACACGTCCTGGACCAGGTCCACGTTCCGCCATGGTCGGAGTTCCCGGCAAGCACTGAAGACGATGTTCAGCCCGCCCCCGCCCCGCGTTGCCTCGACGACATCCACGGCCCGATGCAACGCACCCACCGCCTCATCGAGGCGGCGTTGCCGGAGGTACGCGAGAGCAAGGTTGCCGAGGACGATGGCCTGGGACTTCGAGCGGTCGCGGAGCTGGTGAGCGGTCGTTTCCAGGATCGGCTGAGCGAGTTTCGGTTTGCCGAGGAAGAGGTAGCAAGATCCGGCGAGTCTCCCCGGCTGTGTTGGGGAGAACAGGTTGAGCGCCGCGTCGGCCTCGCCGATCCGCTCAATCCGGGAGTCAGCGTCCCTGAGCGCCCGTTCGCAGTCGCGTTGACGGCCGAGCATCGCGTAGGCCTCCGCTGTGTGCAGCAGCGCGAGTCCCGCAAGCACGTGGCTGCTCCCCGCTACCACTTCGGTTGTTCGCATGGTGAGCTGGAGCCCGGTCTCAGGAGCTCTTTCGCCGTAGAGCGCCACGAAGCTCTTCCGTAGGAGCGCGCGGCCTTCCGCTGTCGGGTCCCGAAGCCGCTGCGCGGCCGTGATCGCCTGGTCGAAGTAGTCGTGTGCGGTCGCGTGGTCCCGGCGCTGGGACGCGTCCCAGACGAGTTGCCCCATGAGCGTGGCGGCCTCGGCCTCGACGGCGAGGAGCTCGTGTCGAACCCGGTGGTTCGACACGTTGGCCCGCAGAAACGCGACCTGGCCGAGACAGTGTCCTGTGCGTGCGAGAAGCGACGTTGACGGCGCGCTATCGTAACGCTCGTCGAGGTCGTGTACCTCGTCTCTGAGGTCGGCTACGGTCCGAAGGTCCGCGGCTGCTGGGTTCCGCAGCGAGTAGTCGACGCGGTCATTGGTCGCCGGCTCGTCGTCACCTGCCAGCAGCTCTTCGAGCTGTTCCGGTGACACCTGCAGGCACTGCGCCAGTTTCGGCCGTAACCAAGGTTGTGGCCCCTCTTCGGTCTCGCCGCTTTCCCACCGCCGAATCGTCTTGGGGTCCACTCCCAATCGTTCGGCGAGAGACTCTTGGCTGAACCCTTGCGATTTGCGTCGCTTCGCGAGTCGACGCCGTCTGGTCGCCACGTCCACCTCCCCCGCCGATGTTGGTGTGTCGTCCCCGGTCAGCACACCCAATGTCCGGTTCTTGTCCGGAAATTGTCCGGAGCACGCCCTGTGCTGGCCTGATTACGGCCGGTTGTATCAGAGCCTACGGCCGTCCACGGTCGCTCGACAACGGTGACAGGAGGCGCCCCGTGACCAGCCAGAACTCTCACCGCTCCGAGGTGGTTCATGATTCCCTCCGCGTGTTCCTCGACGATCTCGCCACACGTGCGGCCGTCGTTCTCAGCGAGCACATCGACGCCGGAAACCACTGCGCGGCATGTGGGCTGACGTGGCCGTGCTCCCGTGCCGTGTTGGCCGATCACAACCTCGAGATGGCTCACCCGTGACTCCATCAAGCCGGCAGGACCGGCGACGCCAGTACCCCGACGCTCGTCGCCGGTCCTGCCTCCCAGGCGAATTGGACTTCCAGCCCAAAACCGGGTCCCTTGGAGGCTCGCTCGGCCCGCCCAGAAGCAGAACGCCAAGCGCAGAGGCGTCGATATCGGAGGACGGGCTCCTCCTTGTTGCTGGTCCGAGTGCGATCTCGTGCGCACAGCTTCTCGTGCAGGCACACGCCCGGGACTGGCGGCTCGACCAGCGTTGTGCGAACACCGCCAGCGGTGTCGTGGGTGAGTTCGTTGCGCACTCCATCGCGGCGATGGGTACCGCCGATCCAGGTTCGTCCCACGGCGGCGAGCCCGCACGGTCCGGACTGATAGCCGTTCGGTTGCGTCTCATGGCACGGTCGCTGGTTGTCCAAGTCTGGGACAACCACGAATCGGCGCCGACGTCACTCTCCGAAAATCCCTTCCAGGCTGACATCGAGGACTGGGGCTACGACCTACCCCGTCCTGGTCGACGCGTTGTCTGGTGCGCCATCACCAGGCGGAACAGGGGCATCGACGACACGGTGCGACTGTCTCCGGTGCTACCGCGCCGTGAACGGAAGAGGTATCCGGAACCGCGCGTTCTGATCAATCCACTGCGTGACATCAGGTTGCTGCAACGTGTTCTCGACGGACTTCGCTCGCTCGACCGAAGCGCTGGGAAGGAAACGAATGCCGACCACCTCAGAAGGGCGGGATAACTCTGGAAAGGCAACCGTTGTTCGGCCGTCGACCATGGTTCGCGTTCTCTGGGAGAAAGTGTTCGCGAGAGGGAAAACCATACATGAGTGACTTGTTGCGACTTCCGCTCGCCACCAAGGGAGACCGGTCGAGAAGTGCTACGAAACTTCGAGCAGCTGTGGTCGGGCTCGGCAAGCAAGCTCTTGAGGACCATGTACCGGGCCTGCTGGGTTCGGACGCGGCGGAGCTGGTCGCGATCTGCGACGAGAACGACGCGGTCCTGCGCGAGCAGCAGTACAGGCTCCAGGTCAACGGCTACGCCAACGTGGAGGCGATGTTCGACGCTGAACAGCTCGACTTCGTCGTCGTGTGTGTCCCGCACGATGCGGGACGGCAGATCATCGAGGCCGCGGCCGGCCGAGGAATTCATGTGCTCAAGGAAAAGCCCTTCGCAACGACCTTGTCCGAGGCCAAGGAGCTCGCGAAGGAATGTGAGCGCGCCGGCATTCATCTCATGGTGACGCTTCAGCGGCGGTTCAATCCCATCTATACGAGCTTCCACCAACTCGCGGACCAGATCGGCACCCCGTTCGTGGTCGATGCGGCGTACACACTGCACATCGCCGACCCGTCCGAAGGTTGGCGCGGCCATGTCAACCGAGCGGGCGGCGGGTGCGTGATCGACATGGGCTACCACCTGGTCGACATGCTGCTGTGGTACTTCGGCCTCCCCGACCGAATCCTCGCGGACATGTCGATCAACGCGCGTCCGGACCGTGACTACGACGCCGAGGACACCGCTCTCATCCACTTCTCCTACGACAGCGGCCTCTACGGATCACTCCTGCTGTCCCGGTTCATCGGGCCGAAGACCGAACAGATCAGGCTCGTCGGCTCGAAAGGGATCGTGCACCTCGAACGCGGACGTATCCAGCGGCTCACCAACGACGGCGAGGTCGTGGAGTCACTGGCACGCGAGCAAGCGTGGCCATCGGCGGCCGTGTCCCAGGTCAACCACTTCTGCCGTGTCGTGGAAGGGCTGCGACCGAACGTCAGCGGCCCTCGCGAAAACCTCGCCCACCTGAGCTTCATCCAGGGCTGTTACGAGTCCGCCCGCACCCGAACCCACGTGAACCCGAAGGAGCTGTGAGTGAAGACGCTTGCCGTCAACGGTGGCACACCGGTGATCACGGAGCCGGGACCCCATTTCACCTGGCCGCCGATCACCCCGCACACCACCAAGGCAGTACTCGACCAGTTGGAGACCTCCGTCTCCATCTACGACCGCTCAGGCGTCATCGCCGAGCTGGAGGACGCGCTCAAGGACTACTTCGGCGTGCGCCATGCGGTACTCACCAGCTCCGGGACCGCGGCGATCCACTCGGCCTACGCGGCCGCTTACGTCGAGCCCGGCGACGAAGTGATCGTCCCCGCCTACACGTTCCTCGCCACTGCGACGCCACTGCTGCACCTGGGCGCGATTCCCGTACTCGCCGACAGCGACGAGACGGGCAACGTCTCGGTGGCGGATGTCGAGGAGCGCATCACCGACAAGACGACAGCGATCATGGCAACCCACCTCTGGGGCCTTCCCGCGGTGGTCGACCAGCTGCGCCAGTTGGCGGACGAACACGGCCTGCTCTTTCTTGAGGATGCCTCCCACGCTCACGGCGCGACCGTGGCGGACCGGAAGGTCGGCACGTTCGGTCACATCGCCGCCTTCTCGATGAACGGGCCGAAACCCCTCTCCGCCGGTGAGGGCGGCTTCGCGCTGACGGATGACGACGAGCTGTTCTACCGCCTGCTTCTGCACGGCCACTACAACAAGCGATGCCGCACCGAGATCCCCACCCAGCATCTGGCCCACCGCTATGCGGTCACCGGTATGGGGCTCAAGTTTCGTATCCATCCGCTCGCCGCGAGCATCGCCCTCGACCAGCTCGCCAACCTCGACGAGTACCTGACCGGCCGGCAATGCATCGCCGACTACCTCTGCCGCGAGCTGGCTCAGCTCCCCGGCCTTGCTGTACCTGCTGTACCCGCGGATACGCGGCCCGCTTGGTACGGACTGCCGCTGACCTACGTACCCGACGAGCTCGGCGGCCTCTCGATCGAGCGCTTCCACCAGGCGCTGCTCGTCGAGGGCCTCGGGGAGATCGACCGGCCCGGCTCGACGTGTCCGTTGAACCTGCTGCCGCTGTTCCAGGACCCGGATCACATGTTGCCTGGCTACCGGCACGCCAACCGTGTCGCCTACCGCCCGGGCCAGTTCCCGGTGGCGGAGCAGGTCTGGCGGCACACGCTGAAGCTTCCGGTCTGGCACCGGGAGGAGGACCTTCCCCTCGTCGACCGCTACCTCGAGGGAATCCGCAAAGTAATCGACAACCACGAAGAGCTACTAGGGTAGGCCAGCATGATCGATGCTTCCGTGCTCGAAGAACTCACCGCTGAAGCCGCGAACGACGGGGTGCAGCAACTCGTTGTGGGGGCCATCGTGCGGGCGGATGACAAGGTGTTGCTGCTCAAGCGTCCGGCGGACGACTTCATGGGCGGGATCTACGAGTTGCCGAGCGGCAAGGTCGAAGGGGAGGAGACGCTTGACGCCGCGCTGATCCGAGAGGTGGCCGAGGAGACCGGTCTGACGGTGACCGACATCGTCGCCTACCTGGGCAGTTTCGACTACACCTCCGGCAGTGGGAAGAAGAGCCGCCAGTTCAACTTCGCCGTCAGCGTGGCCAGGTCCGAGCCGGTTCGCCTGACCGAACACGACTTGTATCTGTGGGCCTCACTCGACGAACAGCCCCCGGTGACGGACGCGGTCAAAGAGATCGTCCAAACCTACCGAGGGCTGCACCAGGTGTGACCGGTAAGTACGTGGTCACGGGTGTTCATCAGCTGGACAAGAGCGTGGAAACTCCGGATAATTCTCTCGCTCCGACGTCTCAACCTGGACCGCTTCGCCAGACGTGGCGTCTTGTTTCACCAGTGACGCCAGACCGCTCGCCAATCCGAGTACGAGCAGGGGTACGCACGCCACGACCGTGGTGACCGGCCACGGTGCGGTGGTGGTGCCTGCAGCGTCCATGACGTGGCTGGCGACTTGTGCGCCGCCACCGACGACGAGGCTCGCTGTGAAGGTGCGGCGAGCGAATGTGCGGGTACGCGCGGTGAGTCGGTCGGAGGCGAGTAGCACCCTGAGCGCGTAGGCGGAGTAGAACTCCACGGACAGCGGTAGCACGACCGCGGTGTTCACGGTGAGCCCGGATCCGATGCCCGGTAGGAGGTTGATCGGGCCGAAGCCGGTCAGTTCGCCAAGCCGGACCCAGCCACCCCAGATGGCGACAGCCGCGGCCAAGCCGATGACGGCCAGGGGCCAGGGACGGGGGAGACGAGCGCCTCGGACAGCGGGTGCAGCCTTGTGCAGTGAGGCCGGTCGACCGGTGCTTTCCGGACTTCCGTCAGCGGTTGGTTCGGTTGGCGACAGGCTGGCGGCGGTGTTGTTCTCGCTGGCTGTCAGCGTCGCCAGCGCCTTCCGGACGGCGTAATCGGTGGCGCCAGTCAACCGCACCAACGCAGGGCGTCCCGGCCGTGGCCGACCGGCTCGGCGGGCTGTTTCGATCGCTTGGCGCACCTGAACGACCAGCGCATCATCTGTCGTGGTCACCGGCGGCCTCCCTGTGGCTTGCCTACCGGCGACTCGTGTCGCGGATCAGCGGTCTTCTCGCCTCCGCTGGCGGAATTCTCGCTGCTGACGGAGGGGTCGCCGACGTTTTTGGCTGGATGGCATCGAGGACAGCGGACCGACCTGGTTCGGTCGGCATCCAGCCAGACGACACGGGCGCTCACCGGGTCGGAGTCGCGGCCGTCGCACTGCCCGCAGACGGGGCCGACGGTGCCCTGCGCGGCGCGCTTGCCCGCGGGACGGTTCTTGTCACGGTTAAGGACGGTTCGGGGGCAATCTCTGCCCCTCGTCGTGCGGCTCTTTGCCCCTCGTGCCTGCTGTGTTTGCCCCTCGTGCTGGTCATCAGGGGGCAAGTTCTGCCCCTCGTCGGGAGGGTTGTCCACAGGTTGCCGGATGATCAGGTCGTAATTGTTGGGACGTCGGTCCGCCCGCTTGAGGTATGCGGCGACGATCTCCTGGTCGGCTGAGCGCCGGATGAGGCCGAGTTCTTCCAGCGCGCGCAGGGCGTAGCGCACCGAGCGCTCGGAGAGCCGGGTGTAGCGCATCAACCTGTTCAGTGATGGGAAGGCGTTGCGGCCGTCCGGGTCCGCGTGGTTGGCGAGCCCCACCAGGACTATCGCCAGACTGGACGCGTCTCGGCGGTTGGTGGGGATCGGAGCGATGTTGAGTGCCCAGTTGATGGCTTCGATGCTCACCAGGCCACCGCCTCGAAGAGGACGTGCAGCGGATGGTTGAAGAGGTCGTGCGGGCTGCGGATGGGCTCGGTCATCGGCGCCTCCGTTCAAACATCCCGTCTCACACCTGTCTCACGGACTGGCTGGACGGGGCTGGATGGGAGGCCTTGACCCGGACTACCCACAGGAAGCTGACCTGCGGAAACGCGCTCGACGGACGTCGCGGGAAGATTCCTTCGCGACTACGGATCAGAAGGTTTGGGGTTCGAATCCCTACGGGCGCGCAGCGAAGAAACCGCCTCTGAGCAGGCGGTTTTCTTCTTTACGGGCCCGGGAAGCGGTTGACAGGCCCGCACGGGCGGACCAGACGGTGGCCAGCGTGCCTTGTAAGCGAATGCTGAAGCTGCCAGTCGTGGTCATGACGGTGTGAAGGTGATCGCGGCGAGGGTTTTGTCGTCGGACACTTTCGAGCGTGGGTAGTGGTGGCCGTTCGGGTCGGTTGTGGTTTCCCAGTCGGCGCAGCGTTTCAGTAGTTCCTTGAGGTCGGTTGTGTCGAGTTGGGCGATGTGGTGCCAGTTGTCGAGTCCGAGGTGGGTTATTGGCCCGTAGGCTCCGTCGGTGGCGAGCACGGCCCAGGTGATGTCCGTGGTGGCGATGGTGTTGGTGTAGGCGTGGTGTGCCGCTGCTGGGTTGGTTTCGGCGATCCAGTAGCCGCCTGGCTGGTTGCGTTGTTGTCGTTGCTGCTGTTGCAGGCGCTGGAGTAGCTCGCGGTGTGCGGCGTCGTAGCCGTGTCCGTCGGCGAGGCGCTGTCGGTACTGGTGGTGTTCGGGGATGCCGAGTTCGGCGATGCGAGCGTCGGTGAGTGTGCGTGTCGTCTGCTCGTTGCCGTAGTAGATGGTGCTGTCGCCCAGTGCGTAGAGGTCGACGACGTCGTTGCGTGCTCGCGCGATGCTGATGGTGCTGGAGGGTGAGCCGCCTGCCGTGAGCTGTAGCGCGTCGGCGGTTGCGGTGATCGCCTCGGCGACGACCTTTGCGAGGTCCCGAGTGGGGGCCGCTTGGAGTGCGGCGGCGAGGTGGGTGCCGAGTGTTTCGACGTAGTGGTCGGTGCGTACCTCGACGGGAACGAAAGCGCTGGCTCCGTCGAGTACGATCGCGGCGTGATCGGTGGCGTACACGCGATCTTGGCTGTGTTCCGGGTCCGGCCATTGAGCGCGAGTTACCTGCATCAGTCACCAACGGTACGGCCCCGCGACCGCCTCGCTGCCCGTGAAAGTCGTTTCGTCCTCGGCGAAAGCGCGGCGGTACCACCGTACTGAAGTCGCCGTCGCCGATCCTTCGTGAACAACTCCTGCTGTCGCCAAGCGCCCCGCAGGACCGTGGACGCGATCGAAGCCGGGTTCGGACTTGCTCGCCGTGCAGGGTTGATCGGGCTGCATCGGGGGTGGTGTGCGTGGCGCGTTCACTTGTTCGAACGGGCGCACTAGTGTGGGGCGCGATGCGATCCCACCACGCCCAACCGCATCAGGGACGAATTTCGACATGGTGGAGGCAGCAGCGATGAGTGATCGATCGGGCATTGAGTGGACCGAGACGACCTGGAACCCTACGACCGGGTGTGATCGGGTCTCGGCGGGTTGCGATCACTGCTACGCCCTCACTTTGGCCAAGCGTTTGAAGGCGATGGGGTCGGCCAAGTACCAGACCGATGGAGATCCGCGCACCAGCGGTCCCGGTTTCGGAGTGGCCACTCACGAGGCCGCGTTGGCCGAGCCGTATCGGTGGCGGGCCCCGCGGTTGGTGTTCGTCAACTCCATGAGCGACCTCTTCCACGCCCGGGTTCCCGTTGACTTCATCCGCCGCGTGTTCGCGGTGATGCGCGAGACCCCGCAGCACACCTACCAGGTGTTGACCAAGCGCACCCGCCGGCTTCGGCGCCTGGCGCCGTCGCTGGAGTGGCCGGCGAACCTGTGGATTGGTACGTCGGTCGAGAACGACGAGGTCGCCTACCGGATTGATGAGCTCCGTACTGTGCCTGCTGCCGTCCGGTTCCTGTCCTGCGAACCGCTACTCGGGCCGCTACCCAATCTCGACCTGGACGGAATCGGCTGGGTCATCGTCGGCGGTGAATCCGGCGCCCAGGCCCGCCCCATCGACCCGGGCTGGGTGCGTGGCCTTCGCGACCAGTGTCAACGCGCCGACGTGTCGTTCTTCTTCAAACAGTGGGGCGGCCGCACCCCCAAAGCCGGCGGGCGCGAACTCGACGGCCGCACCTGGGACGACATGCCTATCCGGCGAGGCTCGGCGGTTGCCGAGCCGATAATGGTCTGAACATTTTGTCCCGGTAGAAGTGTCGTCCTTTGCCATCGTGATTGACGTGGCCAGCCGAATGCAGACGCTTGACCGCCTCGCGGGCGTGGCGAGCGCGGGCGCCGGTGCCCAGTACCCCATCGAACACCTCGGGCACGCGCTCCCCGAGGATTAGCGGCCTATGCTCGTCCAGCAGGCTGTCGATGTTGTCCGCGAGCTTGTTCACCCACGCTTCGTGTTGCGCCCGTTCGTATGCCCCACGATCGAAATTCCATGCTCCGTGGGTCGAAAAGAGAGCCAGGGTCCCGTCGGCTCCTTCCTTTTCCGCCTCGGCTCGCTGCCAAGCTTCCTCCCAATCCAATCCTGCTTGGCCGATGCAATCGGCGAACAGCCATGCCCCATCTTGGTGCACGGTGAAGAGCGTCAGAACGAAGATTGGCGCGTGCCATGGCCTTCGGCGGACCGGCATGCTGACCGTGTAGTAGCCAGTTTCTTGGCCGACCTGCTGTGCATAGGTCTGCGCGACTCGCAGTGCAGTAGCCGCAGGCCGTTCACCGTGCTTGTGCCCATCTGGCTCGCCCGTTGGATCTACGGCCGCAGCCTCGAACCCTTGTCTCCACCAGCGTTCTCCAAGGAACTGGTCGAGCTGGCTGGCAAGTGCTTCGTCCTGGGGACTCAGCGGCTGTCTGCCACGTTTTGCCTTGGTCAATCGCGACCCGAAGTTCCACACGGACCGAACTGACACGTGGATGAGCACGTCGGTAGGTAGTCGCGCCCTTCTCCGTTCCCGCAGGAGAGAGGTGAGTCTGTTGCGGCTCAGAGCTGGCCCAAACGGATCAAAGAAGGCGAAGAGAGCGTTGCGGCGGGAGGCGTCGACGATTCGTCCGAGGTGTTCGTCAATGTCTCCCTGAAGCGCTATGTAGGGTTGTCCCGCGCACTTTTCGGCGAGGACACGTTGTTAACGAGCGAAGGTTGATTGGTCTTTCTCGACAAAAATTGCCTCGATCTGCCGTTTGGCCGCAACGCTACGCGCAGCCTCGGCAAGAACGAGCGGGGATCCCGGTGTGTCGTCGTCGTAGCATCCGGCACCTGCGTATCCGTCAAGAAAAGTAACCGGTGTCCTCGTGCCTGCCTTCATGGCAAATGCTCGGCAATACCGCTTGAGCAAGCCATGTTTGACAACTGCCGGTGCCTGCCGCGCATCGAAGAACGCCATGGCCGCGAGCCCTCCCCGTCACCAGAGCTCACACCAGCTTGGAACCCGTCCCCTATCGGTGTCTACCTGCACTGGAGGGAATAGCGTGAGAAGAATGCTACTCTCCGTGAAGCCTCAGGCGGCGGTCGAGGCCTGCTGTATTCGCTCAAGAGTGGAGCGCTCCGCGTTCCAGCGCTTACTTCCGTGTCCGGCCGCAGGGCAGTCGGTGGCGGAGCAGGTCTGGTACCGGGAGGAGCCCCTCTGCGACCGCTGCCTCGCGGAATTCGCAAAGTAATCTAAGGGCTACACCGGGCGTAATCGCTGATCACGGGATGCTCATAGAATGCCCGGAGCGCGGAGAAGCAGGTTTGCCGACCCTGCCACCGAACGGATCTCCGGCGTCGCCGATCAAGCGCCTCGGGACTCCGCGACTCGGCGCATCCAGTAGCGGAACCAGTTGCCGCCGAAGGGAACGTACACGCGAACCGGTACGTCGCGGGCGACGAGGTCGGTCACCACGTCCGGGCGCACTCCCAGCAGTTGCTCGACCGGCAACGGCCCGTGCGCGGCGAGTAGAGCCTCGCGGAGGACACCGTCGTGGGTGGCCAGCGCGAACGGTGCTTTGGCCTCCACCAACTGGTGGGCCAGGCGCAGGAAGGCGACATCGGTGGGCTCGCCGTACGGCAGGGCGCGGTCGCGTGCCTCGACGTAGGCGCCTTTGACCAGCCGGATGTGCACGCCGGCGTCCTGCAGCCGCCGCATGTCTTCCGGCGTGCGATGCAGGTTCGCCTGTGCGGTGGCGCCGAGCCGGTCGGCCAGTCCCTTGCCCGCGACGGCGAGCACGCACGACAGCACAGCGTCGGCGCGAGCATGGTCCTCGGCGCCCACCTGGATGCGCCTGCCCTCCGGAAGTGCTCCCGCGATCGCAGCCAGATAGTCGGCGCAGCGTGCCGGGTCGATGTCGAGCCCGAGGTGGGAAAGGTCGAGCGCCAGCCAGGCGTCCTCGGGCAGGTGGGCGAGTTCCGCCGCCAGTTCCACGTAGTCGTCGGCGACGCGCTCGGCGACCGTCGGGCGGCTGACCAGTTCGCCGAACTGATCGATGCTGCTGGCCACACCGCGGGCGTGCAGATCCCGAACCTGCCGGACGGCATCGCCCAACGACGTGCCCGCGACGTAACGCGACGCAGCTCGCCACGCCATTTCCTGCCCTCGCGGTACGGACCGCACGATCCGCTCGAAGCGGTTACTGGTGGCCAGCCGGAACAGGATCTCGCGGTCGATCGACATGGCCACATCCTGGCAGATTCGAAGTCGCCGTGATCGAATTCGCTTGGTGCTCGACGCGCTCCGACGATGCCGTCGTCAAGGGGATCGCGCCACAATTGCGTTGTTTCCGGCGCCGCGCGGCTGTTTTGATCGCGGCCATGGAGCGGTATCTGGTTACGGGCAGTTCGGGTCACCTCGGTGAGGCGCTGGTACGCACCTTGCGCGCGCGGGAGCTGGACGTCGTCGGCCTCGACGTCATCGAATCGCCGTTCACGACGGTGGTGGGCTCCATCGCTGACCCGGAAGTCGTGCGCAGAGCGATGGACGGGGTCACCCACGTGCTGCACACCGCCACCCTGCACAAACCTCATGTCGGGTCCCACGCGCGGCAGGAGTTCGTGGACACCAACGTCTCCGGCACACTGACCCTGCTGGAAGAGGCCGCGGCCGCCGGTGTCGGCAGCGTCGTGTTCACCAGCAGCACCAGCGCCTTCGGTCGTGCCCTGACCCCGGGCGCCGGGCAACCAGCGGCGTGGATAACGGAAGACGTTCGCCCGGTGGTCCGAAACATCTACGGTGCCACGAAGATCGCCGCCGAGGAGCTGTGTGAACTGCTCGCACGCGACCTCGGCATCCCGGTGGTCGTCTTGCGGACGTCGCGGTTCTTTCCGGAGCGCGACGATCGCGACGACGTTCGCGCGGCGTACGACGACACCAACCTGAAGGTCAACGAGTTCCTCTACCGCCGCGTCGACCTCGCCGACGTCGTCGACGCCCACCTGCTCGCGGCCGCCCGCGCGCCGGGGCTCGGATTCGCCAGATACATCATCAGCGCCACCACCCCGTTCACTTCCACGGATCTCCCCGAACTCGCCGTGGACGCCCCCGCGGTGGTGGCGCGACTGTTCCCCGAGATCGCCGAGGACTACCGGCGCTGGGGATGGCGCATGTTTCCCACACTGGATCGGGTCTATGTCAACGATCTGGCCAGGCGGGATCTGGGTTGGGCGCCCGCGTATGACTTCCGAGCCGTCGTGGAACTCGTGCGTGCCAACGGAAAGCCACGCAGCCCACTCGCGGCGACGGTCGGCGCCAAGGGATATCACGCCACCCCGACCGGCGTGTACACGGCATGAGTCCGATCTCAGTTTCGGGTGATCGTTCGACTGATGCCGGTTGCCACCGTGGTGGCGAGAACCCATCCCATGATGGTGAGTAGGTAGGCCAACCATTGGGTTGTCCCGCTCGGTGTGAAGGCATTCTGCTGCCCCAGCTTCAACACCGGCACGATTACGTCGAGTGCGTAGAAGAAGGCGTTGAAACGGGTGCCGTTCTGCACCTGGGACGGCGGGTCGAGCCAGAACAAAGCCGTGCCGACCGCGAGCAGGGTGAGCAGCCACAGCGCCGCACGGCCTGGCAGGTATCCGTAGCCGACCGTCCAATCCTGCAGCAATCCCCATGCCTTGGCCGCAACGGACAGGGTCTTGCGGCGACGCCGCTGCTTGGCCAACAGAACTCGCCGCGCGTCGGCGTCGTGTCCCAGTCGACGGTAGGTGGTGGCGAGCTGCTCATACGGCAGCGGGCGGTAGCCATCCGGTTGCCTGGCCAGCCACTTCAGCCGGTCAGGGACGCTCAGCAAGGGGTCCAGTGCGTCGTAGACCGAACCGTCCAGCTGCACCGTTCCCGAGATGGACGACACGTCGTCGCGCAACAGCCCGAATCGGGCGTAGCGCAGGTCGATGTCCCCGGTGATTTCCTTGGCGGGCAGCAGTTCGAAAACATTGACGTGACTGCCGATGAGACGAAGTCCCCCGTCAGCGACGAACCCCTCGTCGCAGCGCAGTCCGCGCTCCACCACCAGGCTGCCCCCGTCAACCGCGTGGCCTCCGGCGTTGTTGAGGTGTGCGCCGGAAAGCACGAAGTCGCCCGCGATATGGGCCCCCAGCAGGCGGAACTCGGCGTTGGCTGTCAAGTTCGCGCAGTAGAGGTTCTGGTCCACCCGTAGGTTGTCGGCGATCACAGCCGGGCCGTCCGGGTTGTCGAGGTGCGCGCCGGACAGGTTGAGCCGGCCGTGAACGTGGGCTTGGACGAACCTGATGGCGCCGTCGACGCGGCACCCCTCGACGAGGTTGCAGTCGTCCTGAATCGTGGTCCGGCTGGCTTCGAGTGCGTCGCGTTCCCGGCTGGTCACTCGCGCGTCCAGCATGTGCAAGCCACCGCCGATCCGCGCCCCGACGAGATATATCCCGCCCGCGGCTTCGAAGTGCGCGCAGTAGATGCTGTGGTCGATCACCATGCGTGCCGCGTGCAGCGCATAGCCGTTGGATGCTCCCAGTCGCGCGTAGTTGAGCAAGAGGATGCCGGCGAGTTGCGCGCCCGCGAGCCTGATACCGGCAGGTATTTCGCAGTGGCGAAGCACCAGGTCGCCGTCGATGCGAGCCTGCCTGGCATGCAGGCCGGGCAAGCTCGACCCGGAGAAGTCCAGGCGCCGCGTCCGCGCGTTGGCGACCGTGACCTCCTGATCGAAGTGGCACTCGGTCAACTCGAGTGTGACGTCGATTTCGGCGTCGGTGAGGTCCAAGGGGCCCACGATGCGGGCACCCGTGAGGCTGAGCCGGGCTACCTGGCCGGGTTCGGCTGCTCGCCCTTCCAGCAGCAGTGTCTTCAGCACACTGGCACGGACGGTGCGCTCCGGCCCCCAGAACTGGCCACCTTTAGGCGTGTCCTTCTCTTGCTCGCCGGTGCGCAGATCCACCGGCATGCCGACTCCGAAGGCATCCCACACTCGCTGTTCGGCCTCGGACAGTTCTGCCACGTGTATCCCGTCTCCCGGTTCGCCACGACCGGGTAGATCATCTACCAGGGCCTGACCACTCGGTAGGAGGCACCATGGCCCGGTCCGCGATCGCGGGTCTGCGATCTTCGCCGAAGACGGCTGATGCCGACCGGATCGGTCAGGCGGGTACCGGCAGCGGGCGGGGCTGCTGTTCCTGCCAGGCATTGATCCTGCGAATCGCGAGGATGATCAAGATGCCCGCGCCGAGGTTGAGCAGCGTGGAGACCGCGCTGAGCCCGGATACCCTGCGCAGATCCGCTACGGTCACCTCTCCCCGGAGAAGGATGTTCGTGTACCGGTCGATCAGCGAACTGAGCATCAGCAGAGCCCACCACCAGCGCAGCAGGGCTACTCCCGCCTTGGGTTCCGGGCGGCTGGCCCGCCAGATGTCGGATACGACCTGGAACGGGAACCACAGGTTCACCACTGGGCAGAACCAGCCGCCGATCACCCAGCCGCGAGCGCGGCGATGCGGCAGCGGCGAAAGTAGCTCCGCGTTCTGTCTCACTCGCCAAAGCCACACCAGGAACACCACCGCGGCCGCGAGGAGAATGCCAACTCCCGAAAGCCCTACACCGAGTGCGATGTCGTCCGCCGCGTACAGGTCCGCCTCGGTGACGCCGGGTTCGCCGTTCACATAGTCGTTGACCACCGTGTAGGTGTGGCGGTCGGACATGCTGATCGCCAGTTCCGCCAGCGTCTCCAGGCCGATGAGGACCGCGGCGGCGGTGCCGATGGTGCCCACCTTGCGCAGCGGCCTCGCGGGCATGGCGGGAACGGGCGCCGGTTGGGGGTAGGTCATGGAACGCAACGTCCTCTCGCACTCTGATGTCGATCACTCGACCGACCGTCCACAATGCGGCATATCGACCGGTTGGTCGGTTTCGCTTCGATCACGGTTTGGCGCGGCGTCGATTTCACAGTTCGACAGGCGAGCGGCGCGCACGTGGCGTATGCAATACCCATGCAGAAACCGCTGGCCACGCTCCCGGAACGGCTGCGAGAGGATGTCAAGACCCTGTGGGAGTACCACGACCTGGGGCACCCGCACAGCCGCTGCGACGTCGGAATCGGCCTCGGCAGCCATGACGTCGGTGTCGCGGTCCACACGGCGAGGCTGTTCCACCTCGGCTTGTTCCCGCTGATCGTGTTCACCGGCGCGAGAACACCGACGACGGCCGACGTGTTCCCGCGCGGCGAAGCGGTGCACTACCGGGAGCAGGCGATCGGGCTGGGGGTGCCTGAGAACGCCATCCTGGTGGAGCCGCGTGCCCGCAACACAGGTGACAACATCTCGTTCACCCGGGACCTGCTGGCCGAGGTCGGGTTGCATCCTCGAACCGTCATGCTGGTCTGCAAGCCCTACCACCAGCGCCGTGCCTACGCGACCTGCCGGAAGCTGTGGCCGGACGTGCAGGTGCGGTGTGCGGCGCAGTCACTGTCCCTTGAGGAGTACGTCGGCCACATCGGCGACGCCGATCGGGTGCTCAACATGCTCGTGGGCGACACCCAGCGAATCACCGAGTACGCCGAGCGTGGTTTCGCCGTCCCCCAGGTCGTGCCGCCGCGAGTTCGGCAGGCGTACGAGCGGCTGGTCAGTGCCGGGTACACCGAACGACTCGTCTAGTTGAAGCGCGTCACTCGCCAGCGTGTTTGGCACGCGTCAGGTGATTCACCCGCTGATCGAACGCGAACTCTTCCGGCGTTCCGTCGCGACTACACATTCTCAGCACCGAGAGGAGAACCGGATGCGACTTCGCCAAGCCGCCGCCGTCCTCGTCCTGGCAGCGGGCGCCTCACTCACCCTGGCCGGAACGGCGACCGCGCAGGAGGATCGATACAACTGCGACAACTTCCCGAACCAGGCCGAAGCGCAGAAAGTCTACAACCAGGACACCAGCGACCCGCATCGCCTGGACGCCGACAACGACGGTATCGCGTGCGAGGACAATGGCCCGCCTTCGCTGACCAGCGTCGCCACGCCGACGACCACGATGCCGACAACCAGCCCGCCTACCAGTAGGCCGACCGAAACCCACTCCGCCACCAGCACCCAGTTCACCAGCACGGTCGCCGGTGACCAGGTGCAGAAGATGCCCTCGGGCCCTGTCGCGGCCGGTGACGGGTCCTCCGGTGGCGGCCCGGGTGCCGCGCCGGTGCTGTTCAGCCTCGCCGGTCTCGGCGTGATCGCCACGACCACCGCGGTGGCCGTACGGCGCGGTCGCAAGACCAGCTGAACAGATGCGGCTTTCCTCGCACCGCTACCCCCGCCGGCCCGCGTTTCGCGGTCTGGCGGGGGTAGTCGCGGTTGTGCTTGCCCTGCTCACCGGCTGTACCGGTGTCGAGGGCACGGCGACCACGGCCCCGATCGCGCTGTCGGGAGATCAGGCCGCCGTGGCGCAGCAGCGGGGACCGGCCGTGTTGACCGAGTCGCGCCCGCAACGGCTGCGCATTCCCGAGATCGGCGTGGACGCCGCGGGTCTGCTCGATCTCGGGCTCAAACCCGACGGCAGCATGGAGGTACCTCCCGACGGCAGCACCGTGGGTTGGTACACCGAGTCCCCCACGCCCGGTGAGCGAGGACCCGCCGTGCTCGCCGCGCACGTCGACTGGGCGGGTGAGGAAGGCGCGTTCTACGACCTGCACGAACTCGCTCCCGGTGACGAGGTGATCGTCGATCGCGCCGACGGCACCGTCCCGTTGTTCCGGGTGTATCGGGTCGAGCAGTACCGCAAGGACCGGTTCCCGAGCGAGAAGGTCTACGGCGACGTGCCCGGTGCCGAGCTTCGTCTGATCACCTGCGGCGGCGAGGTGGACACCGAGCAGGGCGGCTACCGCGACAACATCGTGGTCTACGCGCGGATGGACTCCTGAGCCGCTAACCAGCAGGCAGCGGCTCGCCGGTCTCGAGCAGGGTCTTCAACCCGGAGAGCAGGTGGGGCCAGCCCTGGCTGAACAGGCCGAGGGCAGTGCTGCCCGGCTCGCTCTCGTGGATGACGGTGAGCTTGACCGTCTCGCCGAGTGGCTCGATCTCGAAGGTGACCTTGGACCGGGGCTCTTCGGCGAGCCCGGCGAGGACTTCCTCGCTGATGCCCGCGGCTTTCGCCCACTGCGGAGTGAAGGTGTGCCAGGTGTAGGAAAGCCGCCGGTGCGGCTGGGCCTCCAGCACGACCTGTTCGGGGTCGGAGATCGTGTTGCCGCCTTCTTCCCACGTCATCGTGGACCCGACCGTCCAGTCGGTCTCGAAGGCCACGCCCCAGTAGCGGCGGGTGAAGGCCGGATCGGTGAGCGCTTGCCACAGCCGCTGCGGGGTGGTGCGGATGTACGTCGTGTAGACGAAGTCGTTGCTGCCCATGGGTTGCTCCAATGCTGATTTCAGGTCGGCCAGCGCCTGCGCGCGTTCGCGGTGGTAGCGGTTGATCCAGCGGTCGGCGATGGCGGTGATGGGCTCGGCGTTGAGGTAGTGCAGCTTCTGCCTGCCTCGCCACACGGTCGTGATCAGGTTGGCGTTCTCCAGCACGGCCAGGTGCTTGCTGACCGACTGCCGTGCCATGTCCAGCCCCGCGCAGAGTTCGCTCAGGGTCTGCCCGTTCCTGGTGTTGAGACTGTCCAGCAGCTGACGCCTGCTGGCGTCCGCCAGTGCCTTGAAGACCTCGTCCATCGCGATCCGTTCCGATATGCAGCCATGTGGCTGCGTTCTTTATAGGCAGCCTAGCGGCTGCATGTCAAGGGTGCTGCCGAGCCGGTTGACGTGGCAGGATGCCGCCCGTCCGTCGAAGGGCAGCGACGATCATGAGCGAAGACCGTGGAGAGCAGGATGAAATGGCTACACACGAGGAGACCCTCGCCCAGCTCGAACAAGGCTCGCAGAACTGCGAGAACATCCACGGGGTCATCCAGAACGCGCTCCAGCTGGCCACGAATCTGTCCGAGTTGGTGCAGAACAGCCTGGGAGGCACGACCGCGTACGACGAGGTCGGCGGCTACTGCGAGAGCGTGCTGAACCAACTCGCGCTGTCCGCGCAAACCGTGGAGCAGACCAAACACGCCATCGACAACCTGATGGTCCGCTTCCACGGCGCACTCTGAATCGTGAGCTGTGTGGTGGCAGGCAATGTGGCCTGGGGTGCGTGGGCCGTGGTGTCGGCGGTTCGGGCACGGGTATTTGTGGCAAAGAGTTCGGTTGCGAATCTTGCCGCGGCCATCAGAAAGGTGATCAATGCTCTACCACGCCGCTGTTCCGGTCGGGCACGATCAGGGATATGACCTTGAGCTGACCGCAGCCGCCGATGTCGATGAGCTAATTCGGCTGCTTTACCTGGACGACGCGGGCACGGCCAGTATCCAGCGCACCGAGGTCGACCCGGTGCTCGACGTGCAGGTACACGACAGGTTCGGATACCTGATGTACGTGGGTGACCAGATGTACGGCTACAGCGTGGGTGACCCGGATTCGCCCGACCTCGCCGACTTGTCGGAGGTCGGGTTTCCGGCGGGCACAGGTGTGCCGTTGGAGCGGTTTCGTGCCGCGCTGGTCGAGTTCATTACGAAGGACGGAGCGCTGCCGTCCGTGGTTGAGTGGCGTCCGGTGGAGCAATTCGCGGGCGATTGAGCGTGATGGGTCCGCCCGCTGAGCCCTAGCGAAAAGGACATGCTTCACCGCTACCGTTCAGTGATCATGGGTTGATGCTGGTCGACCACTTCACGCCGCTCGGATTGCGGCTGAGCACGCCGCGCCTGGAGTTGCGAATCCCAACGGGCGAGGCGCTGGCCGACCTGGCCGACCTCGCGGTGGACGGTATTCACCCGCCCGAGACCATGCCGTTCGTCTTTCCCTGGACCGACCAGCCTCCCGCCGAATTGGCACGTGATGTCCTTCGGCATCACTGGCGGCACCTGGCCAACTGGACGCCGCAGAACTGGTCGCTGTTGCTCGCCGTGTTCCGCGACGGCACGGTGGTGGGGCAGCAGGCGCTCAGCGGCCGGGAGTTCGCCATCAGCCGCGAGGTGACTACCGGCTCCTGGCTGGGGTAGCGGTATCAAGGCCAGGGCATCGGCACCGAGATGCGCGCGGCCGTGCCGCACCTGGCCTTCGCCGGGCTCGGGGCTGAAGCGGCGGTTTCGGGCGCGTTCACCGACAACCCGGCATCGTTGGCGGTCTCTCGCAAGCTCGGTTACCAGCTGGACGGCATCAGCAGGCACGCCGTGCGCGGAGAACTGGCTTTCGAGCAGCGGATGCGCCTGAACCGGCAGGACTGGGAGCGCCACCGAAGCATCGAGGTGACCACCGAAGGCTTGGAGCCGTGCCTTCCGCTGTTCGGGCTTGACGCTGGGTGAGGTAGCCACAGGCAGCAGTGAATCGTCTTCACATTGTTACTGGCTGATCGACAACAGCAGGATAGGTTGCTGCCGTGGCGCGGCAACGCGAGTATGGCGAAATCCCCCGGCTACCCGGAAGGTACCGAGTTCACCAATCGCAAGGAGTTGGCTGACGCGGGCGTTCACCGCCCGTTGCAGGGAGGCATCTCCGGCGGTAAAGATGGTGCCGACTCGATCGTTGTCTCCGGCGGTTATCCAGATGATGAAGACTTCGGCAACGAGATCATCTACACCGGCCAGGGCGGGCGCGATCCCGCTACGGGCAAGCAAGTAAGAGACCAGGAACTCGTACTCGGGAATATGGCCTCGTCCGTAGCCGGTTGGACAACCGTCTTATCCGTGTTATTCGTGGGGCACACAAAGGCAGTAAACACGCACCCGAGCGTGGCTACCGCTATGACGGACTCTTCTGGGTAGATGACTATTGGCACGACATTGGTCGCGATGGCTACCGGATCTGGAGATTCCGGCTTGTCAAGCTCGTACTGGACAGCGACTCGGCGAGGCGGTCAGTTCCAGCTTCGACTCGTCGCACTGAATCCGTGAGCTCACGGATCGTGCGAGATCGAACAGTCGCCGAGCAGGTTAAAGCTTGGCACAACTCTGCTTGCCAAGTCTGTGGCACTTGCTTGCAGACAGTTGCGGGGCCCTATGCGGAAGGCGCTCACATTCAAGGGTTGGGCCGGCCGCACAACGGTCCCGATGACGAGAGCAACATGCTGTGCTTGTGCCCGAACCATCATGTTCTTTTCGACTCCGGCGCAATTCACATCGACGATGACTTCGTGATCTGGGACTCGATCGAGCAAACCAGGATCGGGCCGCTACGAAGGGTCAGCGAACACCGCATCGGACTGGATTTCCTGCGCTATCACCGGCAGCACTATGCCAGCCCGCAAGACCGCGCGTCTTGAACAACGCCACCGACGCGTATCGCTATGCCGCGTGCCCTGGCAGGCCGTAGGCTCGCGCCACAGCCGACTCCACCTCAGTACAGTCCTCTTCGGCCTCTTCCGCGACGGTGAAACCCAATTCCAGCAGCAGGAAGCCGATTGCTCGAAGCGCTGGGATGCTGTCCGCAATTCCGGCGTCCTTGCGTTGGTAGAGCCCTTCGGTCTCGCTGTCGATGGCTCGCGCGATGCGCAGCAGCGCCGCCTGGATGTCCCGGTGTGCTGGTGGGTGCAGCGCGGTGGGTTTCATGCGAAGCCCCCCTGGGCGGGTGCGGGGTAGGCCAGCATTCGGCGGGAGAGCCGCCGCAGGTCCAGCCCGGCGGCGCGAATGGCCGAGGTGTCGCCTGGTGCGGCTTCTTCCAGATGCGCAAGTGAGCCGATGGCTTCATGGATCGCCGACCACAGCAGCGTGTCGTAGTCGGCGACGGCCGGAATATGCCATGTGGACGGTCGGCAGGTTTCGAGGATGCCGAGTCCGGTGCTCGGCCGGGGGTCGTTCATGCGTTCTCCGGCAGCGGTGGGATTTCCTCGGGTGGGAAGCCGTCACGGACGCGCCATTCGTGGTCGCAGCGCCAGCAGGTGGGGGCATAGCAGCAGCCGCTGAGTTCGACGAAGTCCCGCTCTCGTGGCGTGACTTCCTTCCCGCACAGCGCGGTGAACACCACTCCGGGGTGCGGGATCGCTGTTGTGCCGGTGTCGTAGGCATGCCGTCGCCCGTTTGCTTGCTGCCACCGGAACCTGGTCATCTCGTGCCCCCGCGAGATCATGGCTGCCGACGCGACCCTCGCGTCCTGGGAAAACGCTCTCTGTCTACGCCGCGTAGCCGCAATGTCCCGATCGAGTGACTGATACCAAGGGGGCCCGGATCGCTACTATCCCCCTTCATGGGGGCTGACGCGAACGGCCTGACGACGCGGGCCAGAGCGCTTGTCGCGGCGATCAGGAACCTCCTGGACAACGCCGGGATGAGTGGGCGCGAGCTGTCGGAACGGCTCGGGCTGAGCCATAGCACGGTCTCGCACTGGCGGACCGGGCGTCGCCTGCCGACGCCGGAGGACGTCGCGTCGCTGCTGACCCTGCTGGGTGTGACGGGGCAGGAGAAGCAGCGGCTCGTGGAAATGGCGCGGCACGCCGCCGAGCCGAACTGGCTCGTGGTTGGAATGCCGGGCATCCCGCAGCAACTGGCGGGAGCCATCGAGTCGGAGCGTTCGGCCTCCGCGATTGCCCAATGGGCAAGGGATGTCGTGCCCGGTCTGCTACAGACTGCCGATTACGCGCGAGCGTTGGCAGCCGCCAGTGGTTTGCCGCAGAACGAGAGCGAGGCGCGAGTGCTGCTTCGGATCGGCCGCGCCGAGGTGCTGACTCGGCGTCATCCGGTGCAACTTTTGGCGTTGATCGGTGAGGACGCTCTGCGTGAGCCGGTCGGCTCCGCACTGGTGATGGCGGACCAACTCCGGCACCTCAAGGAGATGAGCGACCGGAGCAACGTCACGATCCAACTGGTGCCAGCACGGGTGGGTTGGCACCCCGGCTGGGCAGGTCCGTTCGTGTTGTATGACTTCCCCGACGCGCCCTCGGTAGTGCACTTCGAGCACTACAGTTCGGGAGCGTTCGTCCTGGACGAGGACGACGTGAGGGCCTACCGCAGCGCCGTGGAGGTCATTCGCGGTGTCGCGAGAAGTCCCGCTGATTCGGCGGAACTCATCGGAAAAATCGCTGAGGAATTGGAGCAGGCGGCATGACATCGCAACCGCAGTGGAAGAAGAGCAGCTTCAGCAACCCCAACGGCGACTGTGTCGAGTTTGCGCCTGCCGTGGACGGCAGTGGCGACGTGTTGGTACGGCACTCGAAGCGTCCGGACGAGGGCATGATCCGCTACACCGCCGATGAGTGGCGAGCCTTCGTGGCGGGCGTGAAGGTTGGCGAGTTCGACCTGTAGCGGGCATCCGGTCGTGAGTGTCGGGAGCGAGTCTCCGGGCACTCACGACCGCGATGGCTCGGCGACCGACACCATGAGCAACCCGCGACGCACTGTCGAAATTAGGCTGATGTTCGACTGGGGTACCGGCCCGTTCTGGGTCTCGGTCGATGGCGACCTCAGCTACGACTGCTGTCCGAACGAGATCAGCGAGGTCGTGCCGCTCAGCGACGAGCTGATCGCTGCGGTCGCCGAGTGGGACGAGCGGATGCAGCGCACCTACAACGACGAGGTTCCGCAGGACTCGGGCATTCTCGATCCGGAACAAGAAGCTCGGTGGAAAGCCGACGGTCGGGAGTTGGCGCGACGGCTGAAGGCTGAGGTGGGAGCGGACGTGCGGGTGGAGTATGCGCCGCTCGGCGGTCCCGTGGAGGTCGTCCGATGAAACCGACGAAAGGAGCAGGCGGCATGACATCGCACCGCAGTGGAAGAAGAGCAGCTTCAGCGGCCCCAACGGCGACTGTGTCGAGTTTGCGCCTGCCGTGGACGGCACCGGCGACGTGTTGGTGCGGCATTCGAAGCGTCCGGATGAGGGCGTGATCCGCTACACCGCCGATGAGTGGCGGGCGTTCGTGGCGGGCGTGAAGCACGGCGGGTTCGACCTGTAATCGCCAGTTGGCAGTGAGCGCTCGGAGCGGCTCCTTCGGGAAACACAATCGCGATGGTTGGGCGCGATGCAACCTGCCACGCACGATCGAAATCATGTTGATGCTTGGTTGCCTGTCTGGTTATTTTGGTTGTTCCTCAAGAACTATGCTCAGCCAGCCAACGTATGGTTGCTGTGTGACAGGATGCGCTGAAAGGGTCGTAGCTCCGTGGCCAAACAGAGCCCATCGAAGTTGCCGAAGCCTGACCGATTCAACCCGCTTGATCCAGCGGCGATCGGGGCCATACTCCGTGAGCGGCTAGAACAAGAAGAATCGCACGATTTCCCACCCGATCCTTTTCGGGGAGCAGGCCTGTATGCGCTATATTACGTTGGCGACGGGATACCCGAGTACCAACCCCTAGCTAACGAATTTCGCCAAGGGCGCCACATTCCTGTTTATGTTGGAAAGGCTGAATCCGGTAACAGTAGCTACGGTTTCGAGCCCGACTATAATGCGACAAATCTATCGGACCGGATTGCCAAGCATGCCGACTCGGTCGCCGAGGTGGAGAGGTTTAATGGGGGCGGCAATCTCCGACTCGTTGACTTCCGTGTCAAGTTCTTGTCAATCGATGACGCTTGGATCGTATTGGGGGAAAGGGCACTTTTGCGCGCGTATCGACCAGTACTATGGAACAGCATTGTCAACGGATTCGGTTCGAATCCTCCCGGTACCGCGCGAAAAAATGCTAGGTCTGTTTGGGATACCATGCATCCCGGCAGGGAAAGGGCAGGGCAACTGCCAAATCGTAGGCTAACTCTGGCCGAGATTCGCGACCGTGTCGCTGAAGGTGTAGAGATATCACTAATCAGGAAGGATGACGTGCGCGATAAGCGGATCGCTGCTATGAAGAGAACCAAGGTGATCTGGTCGCCACCGTCCGGTAAATCTACTGATAAAAGGATCCATGTAGCGGACGAACGCCGATTCCTTGCTGAGATTGAACGGCTTGGCTTGTCGGTTCCTGAGTATCGAACAAACTCCGCCGACGAGTTTTCTTTGTTTGGCGAAAGATAAGCAGACGCGGATTCCCTAAGCTCAGCGAGGTCCCTGGGGTTGATCTCTCACTGCTGCGGCTACTCGGTGTGCGGCCTCTTCGAGATCGTCATGTTCCCAGATGCGGACGACTTCCCAGCCGGCGTTGTGGAGGCGTTGGTCGGTGTCGGTGTCGCGGCGTTTGTTGGCTTCGATTTTGGTTCGCCAGAAGTTGGCGGTGGCGCCGGTGGCGGGTCGGTGGTGTTGGGGGCAGCCGTGCCAGAAGCATCCGTCGAGGAAGACGGCGACTTTGGCTCGGGGGAAGACGAGGTCGGCGGTGCGGCGGATGTCTTTGATGGGGCGTGTGGCGACTCGGTAGCGCAGTCCGAGTGCGTGAACGGCGGATCGAAGGGCTCGTTCGGGGCGGGTATCGCGGCCGCGGTTGGCGCGCATGACCGCGCGGGAGTTGGGGGTGGATGCCCACGAGTTGGTTTCGCGGGTGTTGTTGTGGCGAGGTCTGGTGGGCTGGTCGCGCTGGCTGAGTAGTTCGCTGGTGTGGATCTGTCGCCAGGCCTGGCGCAGGTTCTCTTCACGGGTGGGGCCGTCGACTTCGCCGACGTAGCGCTCTCGTGTCCTACCTCGGTCGGACCAGCGGAGATAGGCGTAGATGCGGCGGCCGGAGGGGAAAACGCGCAGAGCGACCGAGGCGTGGACGGTACGCCCGTTCGGGAGCCGCATTTGACGCGCGGCGTGCCCACCGGCGGCGCGGTCTTGTTCCTCGCCTCGCTCGCGACGGCTGAGCTCGGGAGCGGGTTTCCAAGCCGCCGGCCCCGGGCGCTGATCTTTCCACAGTGGGTGGGGCGTCACGAGCCTCCTTGGCTCTTCATGTGCGGGTGCAGCGCTTCGGCGACGGACCGAGCGATCGCTTCGCCGAGTTTGACCGGCACGGCGTTGCCGAGTTGCCGCATCTGCTCACCACGCGGGCCGACCAAGAACCAGTCATCGGGGAAAGTCATCACCCGCGCTACCTCCCGCACGGTCATGTAGCGGATCGACCCGTCATCCCGCTTGAGCACCGTCTCGCCCCCCGGCACGCCATGCACGCCGGCTTTGACCGTCTTGGCCGGACGGTCCAGCAGATTAGGAGTGTGCCCGGGATACTGCCGCGCGCCGGGCCATCCGTAGTGGTGCAGGTGTTTCGGGTGCTCGACCTTGTCTCCGAGAGGCTCGCCTAGTCCCTTGATCGCGTCCCGCAGGGTCAGCCAGCGCGCGGTACCCTCACCGTCGTCGGTACCGTCGGGAACCTCGGGGGTGTAGCGGTAACGCTTGGGTACTTTGTGCGCCTCCCAGTAGCTTCCATCGGCCTGCGCGCGCAGCAACGCGCCCTCCGAATGCGTCGGCTTCGGGAACTGCCACTCACCCAAACCAAGATCCCGACGAAAGGCCACGACGAACACGCGCCACCGGGTCTGCGGCACCCCGTAATCGGCGGCGTTGACCATCAGATACTTCACGTCATAGCGCTCGCTGAGGTCCCCCGCGTCCTTGACCAGGGCCTTACGGAGCCGCTTGTCGTGATCCCGCCAGTCCTCACCGTCCACACGCCGCTCGAACGGCGCCCGCAACTCGTTGAGGATGTACTCGTAATATGGCTTGAACGATGGCCGCAAGAGCCCCTTGACGTTCTCCGCGATCACCGCGCGCGGCCGCGTCTCCCGCACCGTGCGGAACAACTCCGGCCACAGGTTGCGGTCGTCCTCATAGCCTTTGTGAGCCCCGCCCAAAGACCACGGCTGACATGGCACACCACCCGCGACCACGTCCACCTCGCCCTGAAACCGCGACAGATCGACCTCGCGAATGTCGCCCTCGATCAAGGGCCACGGCGAGTGCAACCCCAGACCCCGCCGCCCACGGGACTCGTCCCAGTCCTCGGCCCGGTTCTCCCGCAACGTCGCGCACGCCCGCTTCTCCAACTCCACCGCCAGCAAATGACGAAAACCGGCGTTGTGCATCGCCAAGGCCAACCCCCCACCCCCGGTGAAGAGCTCGATACTCGTGCCCACCTCACGAGCGGGACCGGTCTCGGAGAACAGAGCTGGCTGTGTGGTCACGACGGGACTGTACCGCGGAATCTGTTCGAACACACGTGCGACATGTCTAAAGGTGGGAATTGGTGGTCGTCGCCGGTAAGCGCGGTCGTGTCGGGCGAGCGGCGACGAACTCGAGCGGCGCGAACTCGATCCTGGTCGAGGCTCGATGGCCAAGCGTCTGTCATGGGTGGATCCGCGAACGGTTCGGTCGGTAGGTTGCAGAGTGTGACCGAAAGCCTCGCCTCCAAAGCCAGCGCCGAGTTCAAGCTAAGCATCACGCGTGCGCTGGCTGATCAGTTGCTCGAAAGACTTTCAAGTCTCGAGCCTGCTGCGCTGACCAGCGCGAACCTGGCCACCCTTGAAGCGCGTCCGGGTGTCTATGAACTCTTTCTTAAGCGCGCCGACAGCGGTGCGGAACGGGTATATGTTGGCAAGGCGAGCAAGGACCTGCCGGCTCGGCTTGACAAGCATCGACGCAAGTTGTCGGGACGCGCCAACATCACGCTCATCGATGTCAGATTCCAATGCCTTTACGTGGATGAGGATCTGGAAGCGGCCGCGCCGGAAAAGATGCTGATCAACCGGTACCGTGCCGAGGGCGCTGTTCCCTGGAATACCAACGGATTTGGGAATAATGATCCCGGGCGGAACCGAGACCATTCACTCGTCAAAGCCAAGCACTTCGACGCGGTATACCCGGTGAACTTGGATTTGACCCTTGATAGCGCTTCGGTGGAACCGGGCGAGCACACCGTTGAGCGGTATCTCAAGGCCGTAAAGACTGCCTTGCCTTTTAATCTGCGGTATGAGGAGAAGACGGCACGTGCCAAGGATCGCGCACGGTATAGCGTCGAGGTACCAAAGAGGCCCATGACGGCACGCGAGTCGATCTCGCTAGCTATCGACGCGCTGCCGGAGGGATGGCAGGCGACCGCGCTCCCGGGCTACGTGATCTTGTATCACGAGACTGAGTATTACAAGAGTGCGCGTTTTCTATGGCGAAAGGAGAACGGCCACACACGAGAGTTGCTGGGCCCCAACCTTCGAGATGAGGATGGGGAAGTCGAAGAGAGCGAATCTAGCGAGGAGTAGTCGACGCGGACAGTGGGCTCGCGCGGTCACGGTCCGGTGCTATTGGCGTGTGATGGCCTCACCCATGACCAAGTCAATTCGAGGCGTGAACCCGTGCGGTTCCTGGTGCGCCCCGGCTGATCGCCGGGCTCAGGGGCGTAGGCCCGCGAGAGCGCGTTGCATGAGTCGGCCCCATTCGTCGCGCACTCGTTGCTTGTCGGTTTCCGGGGTGTTCACCAGTGCCAGTCCCGCTCCGCCCAGCATCCAGAAGCAGAAGTCCACTGTGGTCTCCAGCGTGGCCGCCGTCTCGATGCCGCCGGATTCGCGCAGGTTCTCGATGAAGCCCGCCACGAGTCCGTAGGCGTACTTCTGCTCGTACTCCTGCCAGCGCTGAAAGCCCAGCGCCGTCGGGGCCTCCTGCCAGCACAGCCTGCCGTAGACCGGCTCGCAGCACCTGTCCAGAAAGGCGTCGAGCGCCTGCATCGCGGCTTGCCAGGGATCGGGCGAGGTCGCCGCGGCCCGCACGGCTGCCATCATCCGCGACTCCTGCTCGTCCAACACCGCCTCGAACAGCGCCTGCTTGCCCGCGAAGTGGTGGTACACCGCGCCCCTGGTGACCTGCGCGGCCGCGGCCACGTCCTCCAGCAGCGTGCCCGCGTACCCGCGCTCGGCGAACAACGCCGTCGCCTGTTCCAGCACGGCGGCGCGGGTGGCCTCGGAGTACAGCTCCCGGCGGCTCTTGACGCCTGTCATACTCTGAGTCTATTCACATACACAGTGTATGTGACATACGGAGGGGATGTCATGACCGAGGGCACTGTCGCCGCGGGCGAGGCTCCGCTGTTCGATCCGTTCGCCGAGGGGTTCACCGCCGACCCCTACCCGCAGTACGCCCGGCTGCGCGAGAGCGCGCCGGTGTACGAGCATCCGCTGGGGTTCTGGGTGCTTACCCGCTACGCCGACGTCTCGGCCCTGCTGCGCTCGAGCTCCTCGGTGGAGGAGCGCAACGTCAACCCTGGCCCGCTGAGCCAACTCCGTGAAGAGGTCTACGGCGACCGCTCGCCCCGCGCCGACGGGCTGTCCATGTTGGACCGTGACCCGCCCGACCACACCAGGCTGCGCAGGTTGGTGGCCAAGGCGTTCACTCCGAAGGCCGTGCGTGCGCTGCGGCCACGAATCACCGAACTCGTCGACGACATGCTGGACGAGATGGCCGCCGCGCGGCGGGTGGACCTGGTGCCCGCTTTGGCCTTCCCGCTGCCGTTCGCGGTGATCGCGGAAATGCTCGGCACCCCGCCCACCGACCACGAGCGCGTACGCGACCTCAGCGGCATGGTCGTGCGCTCGCTGGAGCCGGTGCTCGACCCCGACGTGCTGCGCGCCATCGACTCCGCGTACCAGGAACTGAGCGGCATCGCCGCCGACATGATCGCCTGGAAGCGCCGCAACCCCGCCGACGACCTGCTCACCGCTCTCATCAACGCCGAGGAGGACGGCGACGTCCTCAGCGACGAGGAGCTGATCGCCCAGGTCCTACTGCTCTACATCGCCGGGCACGAGACCACGGTGAACCTCATCTCCGGCGGCACGCTCGCGCTGCTGCGCCACCCGGACCAGTTCGCCGCGCTGCGGGCCGACCCCGGCCTGGTGCCGAACGCGGTGGAGGAGATGCTGCGCTACGACAGCCCGGTGCAGGAGAGCAGGCGGATCACGCTGGAGCCCACCACGATCGGTGGCGTCGAGATCCCCAAGGGCACGTTCGTGCTCGCGATCCTCGCCTCCGCCAACCGCGACGAGCGCCAGTGGGGCGAGGACGCCGACTCGCTGCGGCTGGACCGGGAGGGCGCGCGCAACCACCTCTCGTTCGGCTCCGGTGTGCACCACTGCCTCGGCGCGTCGCTGGCGAGGCTGGAGGCGAGCGTGGTGTTCGAGCGCATGGTGAGCAGGTTCGGGGATCTGGCCCTGGACGGCGAGGTGACGTGGAACGGTCGTATCAACCTGCGCGGGCCCTCGGCGCTGCCGGTGGTGACCCGGCCCGCCTAGCTGTACCTAGCTCGTGCCGAGGTCGGAGAGCGCGGCACGGACCTCGGAGAGCCGGGTGGGCCAGTGCCGCTTGACGGCCTCCCATGCCGCGCGCAACGACACCGCCTCGGCGAGCACGAGCACCGGCCCCTCGCCCCAGCGGGTCGCGACCACGGTGCCGACCCGGTCGGGCCCCTCGGGCGAGGGCGCGCCACCGGGAAGGAACTCCACGGTCAGCGACGCGCCGGTGTCGGCGACATCGTCGGTGACACCTCGCATCGCGGCGTGATAACCGCGCAGTCCGTTGCGCCCGGGTGCCTGGGTCGGCAGCGGGCAGTCCGGGTGCGCGGCGTTGTATGCCTCCACGGTGGCGAAGTGCGCTGTACTCACGACGAGCAAGCCTACCGTGACGTTAGGGAAGGTTTTCCGCTGGTCGGTCGCGTGTGGACACCCTGCACGCAGTGTCACCGAGCCGGTACCGTGACGATCGTGAGCGAGCACATGCGAATCGGCGAGGTGGCCGCTCGCACGGGACTGTCCCTGCGCACCATCCGCTACTACGAGGAAGTCGGCCTCGTGGAGCCGAGTGCCCGTAGCCAGGGCGGGTTCCGGCTCTACACCGAGCCGGACGTCGCACGGCTCGACCTGGTCAAGCGGATGAAGCCGCTGGGCTTCCAACTCGACGAGATGCGCGAGGTGCTGCTGCTCCTGCACGACCACGGTCGCGGTGAACTGCACCCGGAGCACGCGCGACGGCTGCGCCACTACGCCGAGATCGCGCAGCGACGCTGCGCCGAACTGCGGGAGCGACTGGAGACGGCCGAGGCGTTCGCCGCGGAGTTGCGAGCCCCCATCCAGTGCGAAGGTACCGTGACGTAACGGTAGAGTCGTGGTATATGCGTGAACTCAGTTACAGGCCGGCGTGATGACCACGGGCGACGGCGTGCTCGCGGAGGCAGGCCGCAGACGCTCCTTCGCGGTGATCAGCCACCCCGACGCAGGCAAATCGACGCTGACCGAGGCGCTGGCGCTGCATGCGCGGGTGATCTCCGACGCCGGTGCGGTGCACGGCAAGGGCGGGCGCCGTGGCGTGGTCTCCGACTGGCTGGAGCTGGAAAAGGCCCGTGGGATCTCCATCACCTCAGCCGCGTTGCAGTTCTCCTACCGAGACACCGTGATCAACCTGCTCGACACCCCCGGCCACGCGGACTTCTCCGAGGACACCTACCGGGTGCTTTCGGCGGTGGACTCGGCGGTGATGCTGCTGGACGCCGCCAAGGGGCTGGAGCCGCAGACGCTGAAGCTGTTCGACGTGTGCAGGCACCGGGGCATCCCCGTGCTGACGTTCGTGAACAAGTGGGACCGGCCCGGCCGCGAGGCGCTTGAGCTGTGCGACGAGTTGGTGGAACGCATCGGGCTGCAGCCGATGCCGCTGACCTGGCCGGTGGGTGAGGCCGGTCACTTTCGCGGTGTGCTCGACGTCGCCGACGGCTCGTTCGTGCGCTACCAGCGCACGGCGGGCGGCGCCACGGTCGCGGCCGAGGAACGGCTGAGCTCGGCCGCCGCCGAGGCCGAGGCCGGTGAGGACTGGGTGCGCGCGGGCGAGGAACTTGAACTGCTCGCGGAATCCGGCGGCGAGTTCGACGCCCAGCGATTCCTGGCGGGGGAGGCGACCCCGATGCTGTTCGGGGCCGCGGTGCTCAACGTCGGGGTGCGACACCTGCTGGACCTGCTGGTGGAGCTCGCGCCGAGGCCGACCCCGCGACTCGACGCCGACGGCGAGCCCCGCCCGCTGGACGCCGACTTCTCCGCGTTCGTGTTCAAGGTGCAGACCGGCATGGATCGCGCCCACCGCGACCAGGTGGCGTTCGCGCGGGTGTGCTCCGGCGTCTTCGAGCGCGGGATGGTGGTGACCAACGCCACCACGAAGCGACCCTTCGCCACCAAGTACGCCCAGCAGGTCTTCGGACAGCAGCGCTCCACAGTGGACACCGCTTACCCCGGCGATGTGATCGGACTGGTGAACGCCTCCGCGTTGCGGGTCGGCGACACCCTCTACGCGGGAAAGCCCGCCGTCCGCTTTCCCGGTCTGCCCAGCTTCGCGCCAGCGCACTTCGCGGTGGCGCGACCCACCGACCTCAGCCGCGCCAAGCAGTTTCGCAAGGGTGTGGACCAGCTCGGCTCCGAGGGGGTGGTGCAGGTGCTCACCTCCGACCTGCGGGGCGACGCCGCGCCGGTGTTCGCGGCGGTGGGGCCGATGCAGTTCGAGGTGGCCGCGCACCGGCTGGAACACGAGTTCTCCTGCCCGGTGCGGCTGGATCGGCTGCCCTACACCGCGGCGCGCAGGCTCGCCGACCCCGCACAGCGCTCGCTGGTCGACTCCGGGCGTCGCAGCGAGGTGCTGACGCGCACGGACGGCGTCGACCTCGCCCTGTTCGACGACGAGATGGCGATGCGCATCCTGCTGCGCCACCACCCGGATCTGGCGCTGGAACCGCTGGTGGCCGAGGGCTGAGGCGGGCGCGCGGTTGACCGCCGCGAGGACCGCGAACCAAGCTTGCCCCATGACGGGTGACCTCTCGTTCGAACCGCTGACGCCGGTGTCGTACCTGGACAGGGCCGCCGCGGCGCACGGCAGCCGAACCGCGGTCGTCGACGGCGAGCACCGCTGGACCTACACGCAACTGCACGACCGCTGCCGCCGCCTCGCGGGTGGCCTCGCCGCGCCGGCCGAGGGTCGTCCGGTGGCGGTGCTCGCTGCGAACACACACGTGCTGCTGGAGGCCAACTTCGGGGTGCCGTGGGCGGGAGTGCCACTGGTGGCGGTGAACACCCGGCTTTCCGCCCGCGAGGTGGCATACATCCTCGAACACTGCGGCGCGCGGGTGCTCGTGCACGATCCGGCGTTCGACGACCTGGTCGCCCAGGCGCGCGGCGAACTCGCCGAACCACCTGTCGTGATCCGCGCCGGTGAGGAGTACGAGCAGCTGCTCGCCGGTGCCGAGCCGATGGCACGTACCCCGGCCGACGAGCGTGCGCTGCTGTCCATCAACTACACCTCCGGCACCACGGGCAGGCCCAAGGGCGTGATGTATCACCACCGGGGCGCCTACCTGCAGGCGCTGGCGATGGTGGCGCACACCGGGTTGTCGCCGTCGGCGGTGCACCTGTGGACGTTGCCGATGTTCCACTGCAACGGCTGGTGCTTCCCGTGGGCGGTCACCGCCGCGGCGGCCACGCACGTGTGCCTGCCCAAGGTCGAGCCTGCCGAGGTCTGGCGGCTGCTGCGGCAGGAGGGCGTCACGCACCTGGAAGGGGCGCCGACGGTGCTGTCGATGCTCGCCTACGCCGAGCAGGCCGCTCCGCTGGAGCGCACGGTCCGGGTGGCCACGGGCGGGGCTCCACCGACGCCCGCGATCCTGCGGCGGATGGGGGAACTGGGCTTCGACGTCACTCACCTGTACGGGCTGACCGAGACCTTCGGTCCCGCGATGGTCTGTGACTGGCGTCCGGAGTGGAACGCGCTCGCCGCCGAAGAGCAGGCGAGGCTCAAGGCACGGCAGGGTGTGGGCAACATGATCTCCTGCCAGGTGCGTGTGGTGGCTGACGACGGCACCGACGTGCCCGCCGACGGCGAGTCGGTCGGCCAGATCGCGTTGCGTGGCAACAACGTGATGCTCGGCTACTTCCGCGACGAGGAAGCCACGCGGCAGGCCGCGCCGGACGGTTGGTTTCGCACCGGAGACCTCGGTGTGCGACATCCGGACGGTTACGTGGAGCTTCGTGACCGCAGCAAGGACGTGATCATCTCCGGTGGCGAGAACATCGCCTCCGTGGAGGTGGAGCAGGCCATCGCCGAGCATCCGGCGGTGTTCGAGGTCGCGGTGATCGCCGTTCCGGACGACCACTGGGGCGAGGTGCCCGCCGCCTACGTGACGGTGCACGAAGGTGCCTCGGTGTCGGAGTCCGAGCTGATCGCCCACGTCCGCGAGCGGCTGGCGCACTTCAAGGCCCCGAAGTCGGTCGTGTTCGGTGAACTGCCCAAGACCTCCACGGGCAAGATCCAGAAGTACGTGCTGCGGGAACGCGCGTGGCAGGGCAGGTCGCGGCTGCCCGGCGCGGGCGAGACACCGCGGCGCTGACTATGGTGCGGCGGACAGCCGTATCGAGCACAGCCGACCGAAGGAGAGGGTAGTTGCGCGAGCTGATCGAACCGCTGGTTCCGGGCCTGGCTCAGGTGTGGGAACTGCCGGAAGTGCTGTGGGAGGGCGATACCGAGTACCAGCACGCCGTGATCGCCAAGACCTCCCAGGGGATCTCGCTGTTCTGCGACAACGATCCGCAGAGCACCGAACTCGCGCAACTGCACTATCACGAGGCACTGTTCGTGCCCGCGCTGCTGCTCGCTCGGCGGGTGGACCGCGTGCTGGCGATCGGCTCCAGCGAGGGCGTCATCAGCCAACTCGCCGTCGCGGCGGGCGCGACCCACGTCGACCATGTCGACATCGACGCCGAGGTGGTCCAGCGCTGTGCGGAGCACCTGCCCTACGGCTACACGCCCGAGGAGCTGGACCGCGCGGTGCGCGGTGAAGGTCCGGTGCGGATGCACTACGCGGACGGCTGGGAGTTCGTGCGCCGCGCGGCCGAATCCGGCGGCGAGCGCTACGACATCATCGTGGCGGACCTGCCGGGGGAGCGGGAGGACGCTTCGCAGCACAACCGGCTGTTCGGCACCGAGTTCCTGCGCCACTGCCGCGCCGCGCTGACCGAGGGCGGCGTGGTGTCGTCGCAGGTCGGCTGCCCGACGTTGTGGCTGAACGCGATGCTGCGGCGCGCCTGGGGCCGGTTCAGCGACATCTTCGACACCGTGGCCTACTACGGTTCCGACGAGTTCGACTGGGGGTTCCTGTTCGGTCGCGCCGACCACGTCGAGAACCCGACCGGCCACATGATCGAGCGGCTTCCCGGCCTCGCGTACCAGCCCGCCACGCTCGACGCGGAGGCGCTGGTGGCCAACTCGGTGCTGCCCTACAGCATCCGCAAGCAGCGCTAGCCTGCCCGCGACTGCGTAGTCCTACGCGAATGTGACGTGACGTGAATCCGCCCTGTGTGGTGGGCCGGTCTGACGGGCATGAACGGACCACGTGTCGATGCCGACCTGGTCGCCAGGCTGGCGCCGGTGGCGCTGACGGCCGCACGCCGTCGGCTGCCTGACCGGGAGGACCAACTGGACGCGGTGCAGGACGGCTGGTTGCTGCTGCTCGCCAACGTGGACACGATCAGGGACCCCGCCTGCCTACCGCGCTGGTTGAGTACCGCGGTGAGCAGGCAGGCCGGACGGCTGGCGCGCAGGCGGGCCCGGGAGGTCGCCTCGGAGGTCGCCGCGGAGCACTGGTGTCCCAGCGCACCATCCACGGAGGACAGTTGGTTATTGACCGACCGCGACCGTATGTTGTGGACAATGGTCTCCCGGCTGCCGCTGCCGGAGCGGACGCTGGTGGAGCTGATCGCCTTCGAGCCAGGGTTGCCCCGCAGGGAACTGGCGGCCCGGCTCGGGATCTCGGCGGGCGCGGTGCAGCGGAGGCGGTCGCGGTCGTTGCGCAGGTTACGGCAGCGGTTGGCGGCCGAAGGGGCGTGGCTGTGAGTTGGTTCACCTCAGCCGTCGCCGCCGGTCGCGGTCCCAGGCCCGTGCCGCCGTGGCCAGGCACCAGGTGGCGGCGAGTGCGAGCAGCGCGGCGAGCACGACGGGCCACCACTCCGACACCGACACGGCGAGCAGCGCCTGCAGTACGGCGGTGGTCGCGAAGGCGAGCGCGAGGAGGAGCAGGAACATTCGCTGCGGAAAGCTCATTCTCGCGGCGCGCTTGAGCATCGAAACCGCCTCCTGCGCCTGCGACTTGTCGCAGGAGTTATCGCGGGCGCCACCCCCGGAGTTACCGGCCAGGGAAGAGACGGTCGCAAGACGCATGTCACATCGGCCTTTGCCTGCCGCGATCTCACCAATAGAGTGCGGGCTCACGATAGTCGCCTACGAGACGGGCCTCGTCGACCGATGCCGGCGTTTCAGTCGCCGAGTCGGACATATTGACTCACCCAGGTGTCGCTGAATAACCTGCCCTGGCTAAGCGGCGGCTTAGCGGTGCGATGTCGGAGCACCGGGTGCGGGGACCCGAACGAACCTGTCGCTGAAAGGGCCTTGAGCGCGGTGTTGAAGAAGAAGACCGGGTCACGTCGTGGACGTTCGTCGATCCGTGCGAAGGTGCTGGCCATCGCGTTCGTGCCAAGCGCCATCTTCCTGCTGTCCGGGGTCGCGCTCGCCAGTTACCTGATCTACGACGCCATCCAGGTGCGCACCTTCGCTACCAAGATCCACGACTCGGCCGAACCCGCGGGCCGCTTCTTCGCCGCCGTTCGCGAGGAGCGCAGGCTCACGCTGCAGGAGTTGGCGAACCCGGGGTCGGTGCGAACGGAACTCGAACAACTGCGCGAGCAGACCAACGCGACCGCGGCCGCGACGGCCGCGGAGTTGCAGGGCATGACCGGTGACGCGCCGGACAACGTGAAGGCGAGCATCGCCGCCACCCAGAAGCAGTTCGCGATGTTGCCGCGGTTTCGGCAGCAGGTCGACGCGGGGGAGGCGTCCCTGCAGGAGGCCTACGACTTCTTCAACGGGATCATCGACCAGTTCACCACCGGGCTCAACGGCGTGGCGCAGACGACGCCGAACGCCGAGACAGCCTACAAGCGGCTGATCGCGATGCCGCTGTTCACCAGTGCCGACGGCATGTCCCGCGGCGACGCCCTCGCGGCCGCGGGCGTGTCCGGTGGCGGACTGACCGAGCAGGAATTCCGCACCTACATCGAGCAGGTGGGCGCCTACCACTCGGCGCTGGCGTCCGCGGTGCCGGACATGATCCCGCCGGTGCGCCAGCAGTACGAGCAGCTCATCGCCAGCGACGCCTGGGAACGGCTGACCACGGTCGAGAACGCGTTCCTGCGGGGCAACCAGACTCAACTGCCGGTACCGGAGTCGCAGTGGCGGGAGGCCGCCCGTGACGTCGGCGCGAAGCTGTGGATGCTCTACGTTCAGCAGAGCACCAACGCCACGAACCTGGCACTCGACGAGGCCGATCAGACGCTGGTGACGTCCATCATCGCGGCAGGCGCGGTGCTGGCGGTGGCCGCCGTCGCGTTGCTGATCGCATGGCGGTTGTCGAACCGGCTCGTCAACCGGCTCACCACGCTTCGAGAAGAAACGCTCGACATGGCCGAGGAACAGATGCCGAGGCTGGTCGAGCGGGTCAGGTCGGGGGAACCGGTCGACCTCGAGCGCGAGGTCTCGTTCCTCGATCACGGCACCGACGAGATCGGCCAGGTCGCCGACGCCTTCAACACGGCACAGCAGACTGCCATCGCCGCCGCCGTGGAGGAGGCCAAGACCAGGGAGGGCACCAAGCGCGTCTTCCTCAACATCGCGCACCGCAGTCAGGTCATCGTGCACCGGCAGCTGCAGGCCCTCGACGCGGCCGAGCGCAAGCAGGAGGACCCCGACCAGCTGGACATGCTGTTCAGGCTCGACCACCTGTCCACCCGCGCGCGGCGCAACGCGGAGAACCTGATCATTCTCGGTGGCGAGCAGCCGGGAAGGCAGTGGCGCAACCCGGTGGCGCTGGCCGACCTCACCCGGGGCGCCACGGCCGAGACCGAGGAGTACAAGCGGGTCAGCGTCGGCAAGATGCCCGCGGTGGCCGTCACCGGCCCCGTCGTCGGCGACCTCGTGCACCTGCTCGCCGAACTCCTCGACAACGCGACCTCGTTCTCACCACCGCAAGCTCACGTCGAGATCAGGGGGGAAGTGGTCGGCCGCGGTGTGGTCATCGAGGTGGAGGACCAGGGGCTGGGCATCGAACCGGACCATCTGGCCGAACTGAACGAGATGCTGGCCAACCCGCCGGACTTCAGCTTCATGGCGCTGTCCGAGGAACCGAGGCTGGGGCTGTTCGTGGTCGCGCGGCTGGCGGCTAAGCACGGGATCAGGGTGACCCTGCGCGAGTCCGCCTACGGTGGCACGCGAGCCATCGTGCTGGTGCGTTCGGAGTTGCTCAGCCAGCTTCCCGAGCCGGAGGAAAGCGGGCCCGCGATCGAGGACGTCGTGCCGCGACAGCAGTCGACACTCGCCGCCCGCCGCAGGCCCAGGCAGCGGTCCGAGGCGACGGCTGTGCAAAACGGCGCCCCCGGCAACGGCGAGGCGACACGAACCCTCGCTCCCGCCCAGGAGCCGTACCCCCCGCGGTCGAGGCAGCCGGAGAGCAGGCAGCCGGAGCCAGGTCAGCAGCAACCGCGGCCCCGCGACCCACGGCCACCTGAGCCCACGCCACCGCACCCCGCGCCACCGCACCCCGCGCCACCGCAGCAGGGCGGATCGATGCCCGCGGGCAGGCCACCGCTGCCCAGGCGCCGCCGGCAGCAGAACCTCGCTCCGCAGCTTCAGGACGAGGCACCGAACATCGAGCACGCCGAACCGGCATCCGAATCCCCGGAGCAGGCCCGAAGCAGACTTGCCGCCTTCCAGCGAGGAACGCGGCAGGCCCGTCAGCAGGAACCTGGCCGCGACGACATTCGTGGAGACTGAACACCATGGCGAACTCCGGAGCGAACGAACTCGACTGGCTGCTCGACGACCTGATCCGTCAGGTCGCCGGTGCCGACCGCGCCGTTGTGCTGTCGTCGGACGGCCTGCTCATCGGCCGATCCAGCAACCTCTCCGAGCAGGACGGCGAGCACCTCTCCGCCGTGGCCTCGGCGTTCCAGAGCCTGGCGAAGGGAACGGGCCGTCACTTCGGTGGCGGACAGGTGCGCCAGACGGTGGTGGAAATGGACCACGCGTTCCTGTTCGTGACCTCGGCGGGCAGAGGTGCCTGTCTCGCGCTACTGACGTCGGAGAGCACCGACATGGGCATGGTCGCCTACGCGATGAACATGATGGTCAAGCGGGTCGGAGCCGTGTTGAGCGCGGCTCCCAGGGTTGAGCAACACAGTGTGACATGAGTGAGCACGACGAGGCTTGGTTCGACGAAGCGGCGGGTCCGCTCGTGCGGCCGTACGCGGTCACGGGCGGACGTACCCGGTCCGACAACTTCGGCCTCGACATGATGACGCTGGTGGTGTCGATGCAACCTCCCTCGGAGGCGGCGACGCTACCGACCGAGTACGCCAAGATTGTCCGGCTGTGCCAGCGGCCGATGTCGGTAGCCGAGGTCGGCGCCCATGTCGATCTACCCCTGCCTGTGGTAAAGGTTCTACTCAGTGATTTGATCGAGCAGAATTACGTGATCTTCCGCAGAGCTGCGCCTCCGAGCGAAGTCCCTGACCAACAAGTACTGCAGGCGGTTCTCGATGGCATCCGGAAACTTTGACGACCGGCGGCGGTTGACCGCGACCGCCGTGAAGCTGCTGATCGCCGGTGGATTCGGGGTCGGCAAGACAACGATGGTCGCCTCGGTCAGTGAGGTACCGCCACTGCGCACCGAGGAGATGCTCACCTCCGCGTCCGAGGGGGTGGACGACCTCTCCGGTGTCGAGCGGAAGAACACCACCACCGTGGCACTGGACTTCGGCCGCATCACGATCAGCCAGGACCTGATCCTCTACCTGTTCGGCACCCCGGGGCAGGACCGGTTCTGGTTCATGTGGGACGAGCTGGCGCAGGGCGCGCTCGGTGCCGTGGTGCTCGCCGACACCCGCCGGCTGGACAGCTGCTTTCCGGCCGTGGACTTCTTCGAGCGCAGAGGGCTGCCGTTCGTGGTGGGCGTGAACTGCTTCGACGGTGCCTACCGGTACGGGACCGAGGAGGTCAGGGGCGCGCTGGACGTCGACCAGTCGGTGCCGCTGCTGCTGTGCGACGCCCGTGACCGCGAGTCCACCAAGCAGGTGCTGATCACGCTCGTGCAGCACGTCATGAGCACGACGCGGATGGCGCCCGCCCGGTACTAGCGGCTCCGCCGCTACGGCCGCGCGGTTGCCTCCAACACCGTCCTGGTCAGCACCCAGCGCGGGAATGGCTCGGATTCGCTCACCTCGTCGAAGGTGAACCCCGCGCGTTCGATGGTGGCTCTGGTGTCCCTGTTGGGCTTGCAGCCCGCGGCGAAGTACGACCACGCCGGGGCCAGCCGGTCCTGCCAGCGTGCGCGGTTCCCGCTGCCGCGCACGTGTTCCAGCACCACGATCCTGCCTGCAGGGCGCAGCACCCGGCGGGCCTCCGCGAGCGCTTTCGCCGGGTCGGCGACCGTGCACAGCACAAGTGTGAACACCACCGCGTCGAAGGTCGTGTCGTCGAACGGCAGGTCTTCGGCCGCAGCGGTGCTGACCTCCACCGGCGCGTGTGCCCGACCGAGCCGGCTGTTCAGCCGCGTCCGCATCGCCGCGTCCGGCTCCGCCGCGACGATGCGTTCCGCGCGCCGCAGGTGCGGCAGGTTCGCGCCCGTGCCCGCACCGATGTCGAGCACCTGCCCGGTGATGTCAGACAGCAGCCGTCGCCTGCGCTCGCCGAGCACCTCCCGCTCCATCGGCTCGGACATCCTGTCGTAGACCGCGGCGAAAACCCGATGTGCGCACATGGCGACCAGCCTAGCCGGGCGGCGCGGTCGTTTATCGTGTTCGCGTCCCTCGCCGGTCAGGAATAGCGTTCGGCGAGTACCGCGCGAATGAGCTGGCGGGTTTCGTCCTGGTTCAGCGAATGGCGGTGCAGATTGTCGTGATAGCCGCGGTAGCGTTTTACGGTTTGCGGGTCCTCGAGGTGTTGCATACCGGCGTGGTTCTCGATGCCGACCACGTCGTGGTCGAGCGGTTCGTCGAATTCGTAGTAGCCGTAGGTGCAGGAGTTGGTGAACAGCGGCGGTGCCGAGAAGGGCAACACCCTAAGGTCGATGTTCGGCGCGGTGGAACGCTCGATGAGCTGCGACAACTGGTCCCGCATCACGGCGTTGGAGCCCACTATCTGGTACAGCGCCGACTCGTGCATGACCGCGATGAACTCCAGCGGTGGCATTGTTTCCCGGCCGCGGAGTGCCTTTTGCCGGTGTTGCCTGATATCGACGTATTCGTCGATCTGCCTTGCCGTCAACGACGGTTCGTTGGCCAGGTAGAAGGCGCGGGAGTAATCGGCCGTCTGCAGCAGCACCGGCACCATCGGAATGGTGTAGATGCGCACGGTCGTGGCCTCGGATTCGTAGGCGAGCCGGGTGCTCAGTTGCTTGGAGATGTCTCGGTGGGACCACCAGACGTCTCGCTGTGCCGCCTTCGTCCAGTGGTGCAGCTTTTCCGCGACTCCCGTTCCCTCGACGCCGTACAGCCGGATGAGATCGCGAACGTCGCGGGGCCGGGGGTTGCCCTGCGCGTTCTCCAGCCTGGACAGCTTGGAGGTGGAGATCATGAGTTCGGCCGCGACCTCTTCGAGCGTGTGGCCCGACTCCTCGCGTAGCCGACGCAGTTCGTGTGCGATGCGGCGCCGGGGAACGACCGGGCCCTGAACCGTCATGTGACCTCGCCTGCCTGTGGTTGAGCGTCAACGGGATGTTCAGCTTGGGATTCCCAGCCTGAAATCCTATGGCAGCCTCGCGCGGGTGCCGCGGACGGTACCCCGTCCGCATTGGCACGACAACTCGAATGGCCTAGTGATCAGGCCGGCAGTGCTACACGCAGCATCCCGGGCTGGACGCGGTGCTAGGCCGACCGAGGCAATTGTTTTGGGATTTTCATTATGGGAATTGCGTCGATGTGCGCGCCTCGGCCACACTTCATCGACCAGTCCCGTCTACTTCACCCGCCAGGAGAAGGAGCCAGCCAAGGAGTTACCGAGCGAACGCGGCGCTGAATCCGACGGCGACTGACCGAGCCCGTCGAGTGGAGGAGGTCGACCGTGTTCGTGTCGTTGCGACTTGGAGTGCTGGTCCGGCTGCTGCTGGCGGTCGCGGGCGTCGCCGGAGTGCTGGCGGTCGTCCTCACCGCCGTCCCCGCGCCAAGAGTCACCGAGGCAGGAACCCCCGAGCCCGCGGTTCAAGGCCCAGGCCTTCCGGCCGAGCGTGTCGAGGCCGACTACCGCGTGCGGGGCACCGGAGACGAGGGGCTGAACGTGCGAGCCTGCCCCGCCGTGCACTGCGCCAGGATCGGCCGCATCGGGGAAGGGCAGACCTTCGCGGTGACCTGCTGGCGAAGCGGAACCGCTGTCAACGGCGAAACCAGGTGGCTGCGCGGCACGGTCGACGGCCGCGACGGGTTCGCCTCACGGCACTACCTGCGGGCCGACACCGGCCAGGGTGTCCCTGCCTGCGCAAGGCGCGGTGGCCATGCCGTGACGTGAGCGGCGATCAGCGTGGGGCCTCGATGGCGGCGTCCAGCAACTGCACCGGATGCAGCAAGGGCACGTCGCCGTCGAGGTACCTGCCGATCTGCAGCAGGCACCCTGGATTGGCGGTCACCAGCAGGTCCGGCTTCACCGAGCGGATGTTTCGGGCCTTGCGCTCGCCGAGCTCGGCGGCGGGCTCGGGCTGGATGAGGTTGTAGATGCCTGCCGAGCCACAGCAGATCTCCGCCTCGGGCAGTTCCAGGAGTTCCAGCCCCGGTATCGTCCGCAGCACCGCTCTGGGCTGCTCACGCACACCCTGCGCATGACCGAGATGGCAGGCGTCGTGGTAGGCGACCTTCGCGTTGATCGGCTTGCGCTGCGCACGCGGCTCCAACTCGGCGAGTAGCTCGGTGATGTCACGAACCTTCGCGCTGAAGTCGGCCGCCCGGTCTGCCCAGGCCGGATCGTCGTCGAGCAATGCGCCGTACTCCTTCATCGAGGAGCCACAGCCCGCGACGTTGACGACCACGTTGTCCACGGCCAGCTTCTCGAACGTCTCGATGGTGCGCTTGGCGTTTCGGACGGCGTGCTCCTCGCGCCCGGCGTGCAGACCGAGAGCGCCGCAGCAACCCTGCCGCCTGGGCGTCAGCACCTCGCAGCCCTCGGCCGCCAGCACCCGCTGCGCCGCGGCGTTGACCTCGTGGAAGAAGACGTCCTGCACGCAACCGGACAGCATCGCGACCCGGCGCCGCCGCTCACCGCTCGCGGGAACCCTTCGCGGCAGCGACGCGAACGCCTCACGCAGCCGCACCGAGGGCAGCAGTGCCTGCGTCGCCCGCAGCCGGGGCGGCAGCACCCGCTGCGCCAGCCGTTCCAGCCGCAGCTTCTGGTAGGCCAGACCGAACACCGCCGCAACGCGAAGCCGCCGCCGGTAGGGGAACAGCGCGAAGATCGCGTCGCGGAACAGCCGGTCGGAGCGCGAGCGGGGCACGTTGCGTTCGATCTGCGGGCGCGTGGCCTCGAGCAACCTGTCGTACTGCACCCCGGAGGGACACGAGGTCACGCATGCCATGCAACCGAGGCAGGCATCGATGTGCTGGGTGAACGCCCCCTCGAGCCCGATCTCGCCGCGCTGCGCCAGATCCATCAGGTAGATGCGGCCGCGAGGCGAGTCCATCTCCTCGCCCCACAACTGGTACGTCGGGCAGGTAGGCAGGCAGAAGCCACAATGCACGCAGTCGTCGAGCAGTTCCCGCGGCGGCGGTTTGTGTGCGTCGAAGCTCGACTCCGTCACGAGGTCGCCTCCCTGCCATCGAATTCACCGTCGAACCAGGACTCGAACCGGCCCGGGCTGAGCCTGCGGTCGGGGTCCAGTTTGTCCTTCAGCGCTCGCAGCACGCTGATCGCGGAAGGGCGCCCTCCCCAGGAAGGCGTGGGCCGCGGTGGGCGTCGTCGTGTCACCGACGTGCCACCGGCGGCCGAGACGATCTCGTGCACCTCCCCGACGCCGGAGTCGGGCACGGTGACGGTGCCGATACCCGTGCCGAGCCCGGCCGTGGCGGTGCCGCCGCAGTTGGCCAGCACGCCCGGCAGCCTGCTCGGACGGCAACCGATGCGTACCGAGGCGTCGTCGACCAGTTCGGCGTGCCGTGCCCACGCCGATTCCGCGTCGTCCTCTTCCAGCACCGTGCCTGCCAGGGACCTGGCCAACTCCTCGGCCCGTGCCTCGGCGCCTTCCCGCGTTCCCTCCACCCGGACCAGCAGCATGCCGTCGGCCCACTCCAGGCAGACGGGCTCGAGCGCGCCCGCCAGTACCGTCGCCGCCCGCTCGGCCGCGGTGTCGAGCGCGCAGTCGAGGCGGACGGTCAGTGTCCGTTCCGGTATCGGGTGCAGCCGCAGCACCACATCGGTGAGCAGGCCGAAGTTGCCGTACGAGCCGTGCAGCAGCTTGGCGAGGTCGTACCCGGCGACGTTCTTGATGACGTGCCCGCCGGTCCTGGCGACGGTGCCGTCGGCGAGCACCACCGTCGCGCCGATCACCAGGTCGCGCATCGAGCCGTAGGCCAGCGCGAGCGGGCCGGAGTCCGCGGTGGCGATCAGCCCGCCCACCGTGGCGCCCCGCATCACGCGGGCGGGGTCGAACGCCACCCGCTGCCCGCCTGCCGCGAGTTCGGCCTGCAGCTCACGCAGCGGTGTGCCTGCCCGCACGGCGACGGTCATGTCCGCCGGGTTGTAGGTCAACACACCGCGCATGCGCGTGGTGTCCAGCACGGCGTCGGTCGGAAGCGGTGCGCCTGCCCAGGTGTCGGCGGTGCCCGCGCCCTGGATTCGCACCGTCCCCACCGTGCTCGCCATGGCCTCGTGGGCCTCGCGCAGGTCGGTCGGTGCCAGCATGGTGGCCGTCATAGCCGTTCGATCACCCCAGCCTCCTCCAGCGGGTGCGGCCGGTAGCGGCCGGGGGCTTCGCCGCACAGCCGAGGGGTCGGCAGCAGCTTCCCAGGATTGCACAGCCCCGCCGGGTCGAACGCCGAGCGGACCCGGTCCATCGTCGCGAGGTCGTCGCTGGAGAACATCGTGGGCATGGAGCACGCCTTGTCGGTGCCGATGCCGTGCTCACCCGACAGCGAGCCGCCCAACTCCACACACAACTCGGCGATCTCCTTGGACAGCTGTTCCGCGCGATCCAACTCGCCCGCCGACTCGTCGAACAGCACCAGCGGGTGCAGGTTGCCGTCTCCGGCGTGGAAGACGTTGGCCACCCGCAGCCCGGCGGCGCCGCCCATGTCCTCGATGCGGCCGAGCACCTCGGCGAGTCGCGTCCTCGGCACCACGCCGTCCTGCACGATGTAGTCGGGACTGATCCGGCCCACCGCCGCGAACGCCGCCTTTCGGCCCTTCCAGATCTTGGCGCGTTCCGCCGCGTCACCAGCGATGTGCAGCCGGGTACAGCCGTGCCGTTCGCAGATGGCCTTGACCTGCTCGAACTGCTCGCCGCACTCGGCGGCCGGGCCGTCCAGTTCCACGACGAGCGCGGCCGGGGTGTCCAGCGTGTAACCGGCTCCCACCGCCTGTTCCGCCGCCTGGATGGCGAGGTTGTCCATCATCTCCACGGCGGCGGGCACGATACCGGCGGCCACGATGTCGCTGACCACCTCGCCCGCCTCGGTCACCGAGGGGAAGTCCGCGAGCAGCGTGCGCACGGTCTGCGGAACGCGCAGCAGCCGCACGGTGATCTCGCAGGCGATGCCCAGCGTGCCTTCCGAGCCGATGAAGACCCCTCGCAGGTCGGGGCCGAGTTGTTCGGCGGTGTCGCCGCCGAGGGTGACGACCTCGCCGTCCGGCAGCACGACGGTCAGTTCCAGCACGTGGTTGGTGGTGAAGCCGTACTTCAGGCAGTGCGCGCCGCCGGAGTTCTCCGCCACGTTGCCGCCGATGGTGCACACCTGCTGGCTGGAGGGATCGGGCGCGTAGTAGAGCCCGAACGGCGCGGCGGCCTTGGTGATGTCCAGGTTCGTCACACCGGGTTGCAGCACCGCGCGCCGGTCGATCGGGTCGACCTCCAGCACGCGGCGAAGCCGCTGCAGCGAGATCACCACCCCGTCGGCGACCGGCAGCGCGCCACCGGAGAGGCCGGTGCCCGCTCCCCGCGCGACGAAGGGCACCCCGTGCTCGTGGCAGGCCCGCACCGCGGCGGCCACACCCGCCGTGTCCAGCGGCAGCACGACCAGGCCGGGCACCTGGCGAAAGCCGGTGAGCCCGTCGCACTCGTAGCTGCGTAGCCCCACCGGGTCGGAGACGATGTTGTCTTCCCCGACCGCGGAGGCCAGCGCGGCGCGCACCGCCGCGTCGAGCATCGTCGCCCACCTGCTTTCCGCTTCACGGAACAGAAATGCCACTTCAAGGAAACGGTACATCCGTCTTGTCCCTGGTCGTCAAGCCTTCGCCTCGCCGACGCCGGAGTTACCCCCGCGTGTCGTCCGCGGTCGGGTCAGTGCCGGGTGGTACCAAGAGCGCATGACGTGTGCGAGTTGCCGGAGCGGATTCGACCATTGCCACGGCACGCTGGTGCTGCACAGCAACGGTGAGGTCGACTGCACCGACCAGGGCTGCGTCGACGGTGACATCGTGCGGCACACGCTCGTGATCGAATGCCACAGCATCGAGGGCGGGTGCGGCTGCGCCGAGCCGCCGTCGGGTCACGAGGAGCTGCGCCGGGCGTCGTAGGCGCCAGTACCCGGCTCGGCCGTGGTCTCGGTTGAGCGTGCCGACGAGATTCTGGACGTCATTCGGCGAGTCACCCGCTGGGCGAGTGTCGATCCGATCGATCCCGGCACCCGCCGCGTCGTGACCGACGGCGCCCGCGTGCTGTACGACCCCGTGAAGATGCTGGATGTCCTGTTGCGTGCTTGCCGGTAGGTGACCGACCGCGCAGCCCGCTGCGAGCCGCGCGGTCGGGTGTTTCCCCGGCAGCGCCTCGTGCGGTCCTTTGCGCCTGCTCTGCCTGCCACACAGAAGCGTTGCGCGGGTCAGTGACCGCGCTGGGAGGGCACCTGCCTGCCTTCCTCGGGGGCGAGACCGAGCGCTTCCAGCAACTCGGCGCAGTCCTGGGCGTCCGCGGCAGCCGAGGCGACGGCGCGTACCGCCCTGCGCCGCTGCTCCGGGTCGGGTTCCTCGGTGTAGGGCAGGACCGGCCGGGGGTTCTGGCTCGGAGCGGTCGGGCTGAATGCGTTCACGGCTGCTCCCGCGGGAATCGATGTCGGTCTTGCTAGAGGCTGTTACCCACTCGGCGGGAGCCCTACACGCGCGGTTTCTCCCCGCAGGCGCTTGGGTACGCAACGTCAGTGGCTTCTTGTCACGCAGAAAGGAGGCTGAGGTGGCTACCGACGCTTACCTGGCGTTCATCGGCCTGGGCCTGGTCATGATCGTCGCAGATGGGCAGCTGCTTTACCACAGCGGAAAGCGGTACTTGTCCGACGTAGACACCGAAGGCGAGCAGGTCGGCTCGATGGCGTCACTGGTCACCGTGCTGTTCCACCTGGTGATGTTCGGGTTCTTGGCGTTGCTGTCCGTATTGGACTTCGACTTCGGTGACCCGATGCGCTCCATCGTGGGCAACCTCGGCGTGTTGTTGCTGCTGCTGGCGCTGGTGCACGCCGTGACCATGGCCGTGGTGTCGCAGATCCACGACAGCAGGGCGGCCGACGAGCGGTTCAACCGGACGACCAACCGTCCTTCGGCCAGCACCAACACCCAACTGCAACGTGGTCCAGTGGTGACTCCGGTGCCCGGTCAGCACGGCCGTGACCCCCGGATGAGCCCGACGATCGAGGACCAGTCGCCGTAACGACGCGGCCGTTTGGGTCCCTTGGGTTCTCTGGAAGCGAGTTCGTAGCAGGCGAGCAGGCGTAGTCCGTACCACTCGTCCTGGCTCCATTCGGCCGCTGTCCGAGGTGGTTGCCAACCTTCCCGCAGCGCCCGCGACCTGATGTCGTAGGCGTGGGAAGCCAGCAACACGAGTTGGCTCGCGGGGACGGCGCGGTCGAGATCGCGTTCGCGTTCCGCGACGGTTTCCACAACACCCTCGAGATGGCGGTCGAACTGCCTGCGTACGGCGGGTTGGGCGAGCGCGTCCCAGCCGCTGTGCAGGTCCTCGCCCAGCCTGCTCAACCAGCGGCGTGCGGAACGATCCGTCGCCGAGTCCAACCAGCCCACACCTGATGATGCACACGCCCGTGACGTGATCGCTACTCGGAGTTCGTCACCGATGCACTCTTCGCGTACGTCCGGGTGTGTCGCCGGCGTCCCGGGAATGCTCCTGACCGCCCCTCACCAGCATCGTCAGTGCCTCTGCCGTGGAGGTGGTGTGCGCTTCGCCGGTGGCGAGGCCGCGAAGCTGCAACCCCGCGAGCAACGCGACGACCGGCCCGGCCAGCTGCCGCGGTCGTGGCACGCCGAGCGCGCGCAGCACCGCCTCGGCCAATTCCTCGTACGCGGCGAAGCAGCGCCGTGCCGCATCCCGCAACGAGGCGTCCCGGCCTGCCTGCAGGTACAGCTCCAGCGCGGCGATCTCCTCCACACTCGCCGGTAGCCGCCCGAGCACGTCGGCCACCACCTCGGCCGCCTGCTCCACGGTGAGTCCGGCCGCGTCGTGCTGCCGCGCCAGCTCGGCAAGTCTGCGGGCCTCCTCGTCGGCGAACAGCAGCATCGCCTCCCGCAGCAGCGTGGTCTGGCTCGGGAAGTGGTAGGTGAGCGAACCGAGCGAAATGCCTGCTCGCGCGACGATCCGGCGGTTGGTCAACCCGGCGACGCCGTGCTCGCCGACCACGCGCAACGTCGCGCGCAGGATGGCCTCCCTGGTGCTCATGGCCGACGCTCGTACCAGCGCAGGGCGTCCTCGAGCTGGGCCGCCAGCTTCAGCAGCAGGTCTTGCGAGGAGTTCGGACCCATGAGTTGAGCACCGACGGGCAGACCTTCCCGGGTGAAGCCCGCGGGCACGTTCACGGCAGGCCAGCCGAGCACGTTCCACGGCCAGGTGTAGGGGCAGGCGGCGATGATCTCCCGGTCGGTGCGCCAGTTCGGCATCCCGACGAAGTGTCCCGCTCTCGGCGGTGGTGTGGCGGTAGTGGGTGCGAGGAGGACATCCACGTCGGTGAACACCGCACCCACCCGCCTACGGAAATGCGGCTCCGCTCGCCTGGCGAGGCCGAGCGTGGGCCGCAGCCATGAGCCGGTGCGCCGGTTGCCGAGTGTGCGGGGATCGAGCAACTCCGGTCGCGGTACCCGGTCCACCCAGTCGGCCACACCGGTGAGCGAGCGTGGCAGGAAGTCGAGGCCCAGCAGCCCGAACCTCGGTTCGGCTTCCACCACCTGGTGACCCAACTCGGCGAGCACGCCCGCGAGGCCCTCCACCGCGGCGCGCACCTGCCCGTCCAGCGGCGTGCTCATGCCGGTGAAGGCGGGACGCAACGAAACCCCGATGCGCAGGTTGGCGGGGCGTTGACCCGCGGCGTCGCGGAAGCGGCTGCCCGTGCCCGCGACGACGTCGAGGAGCAGCGCCGCGTCGCCCACGGTTCGTGCCAGCGGGCCGAACACGGTGAGGCCGTGGAAGAGTTCCCGCTCCGGCGCGGTCGGCACCAGTCCGCGTGGAGTCTTGATGCCGACCAGATTGGTCCACGCCGAGGGGATGCGTACCGAACCCGCACCGTCGGACCCGAGCGCGCCTGCGACGATGCCCGCCGCGACCGCGGCGGCCGAGCCACCCGACGAACCGCCCGGTGAGTACTCCGGGTTCCACGGGTTGCGGGTGATTCCGAACGCCGGACCTTCGGTGAACGGCCACTGCCCGATCTCCGGTGTGTTCGTCTTGCCGACGATCACGGCACCGGCGTTCTTGAGTCTGGTGACGACCTCGGCGTCGGCGCCACGCACCTCGAACTCGCCAGGGCAGCCGAACGCCGTGGGCAGTCCAGCGATGTCGGTGTCGTCCTTGATGGCGACCGGTACCCCGAGCAGCGGTGCGTGCTCGCCCCGTGCCCTGCGTGAGTCGGCCTCGGCGGCCTCGCGCATCGCCGCTTCGGGCCGGAGGAACCGGAACGCGTTGAGGCTGTCCCGAGTCGCCTCGACGGCATCCAGCGCCGCCGCGGTCAGTTCCACCGAACTGAGCCTGCCCTGCGCTAGGAGTTCCGCCTGCCTGCGCAGTCCGGTGAAAGCGACGTCGTGCATGGCCGCCAATCCTCTCGTTCGTTCGAACGAACGTAGCAGCCACGCAGCGGCTGCGGCAGCCTCGCCGCCCGGTTGGCCAGTACCAGCAGGGCCGCGAGCAGAGCGAAGTCGACGAGGAAGACGAGGCGTTGCGTCATGCCGACGGGCAGCGCGACCGCCAGCGCGGAGACGACGGAGTCCGGTGGCAGGGTGTCGCCGACATAGCTGAGCCCGAACACCGCGAGGCTGCCGATACCGGCCTGGCACAGCCGCGCGAGCGCGGCCCCGGTCGTCGCCAACGCGGGCACCTCGCGGGCCCGTTCGGCGAGGGTCCAGGCGAGTGCGGGTAGGCACAGGAAGGCCACGAGGCTGGCGTACTGGTGGATCCGTCCGCTCACGGGGTCGATGTCGGAGGTGAAGGTGGCGGGGAACAGCGCGGCCGCTACCAGGCCGAGCGCCGTGGCCCCGGCGAGGACGCTCGCCGTGCGGCCGAACGCGATCCCGCTGCACCGCAGTGCCGCGCTGACGGCTAGCACGCCGATGGCGAAGGACAGCAGGCTGGCCTCCAGCATCCCGCCGCCTCGTTCGGTGAACGCGTACCGGCTGACCGGGTCCAGCAGCGGATGAAACCCGCTGACGGCGTGCAGCACGGTGAGTGTGAACAGCGCCCAGCCCAGACTCAGCGATGCGGTGAGCGTCCAGGTGCGTGTGCGAGCCGCCGAGCGTAGCGCGGCGGTTTCGACCCCCCGTTGCGGCATATCTCCAGCGTTGCCGCGTACGACCCGGTTGTGATCAGGGACGACCCTGATCGTTCCCGGACTTGTCAGGCGAAGTCGATCAGGGCCAGCGCCTGGTCGTCGTGGCGCTTCACGCGCGGCCACCGCTTCCCGTGCGGGTCGGACAGTTCGGCCGCCCGCACCGTGTCGAGCACACCCGCGGTTCCTTGTTCGCGGGCCAGTGCGAGCATCCCAGGCCAGTCGAGCACGCCGTAGGTGTCGACACCGACCGAGACACCGTCGGTCGCCAGCAGTACGGCCTCCACCTGCTCGCGCGGCCAGCTTCGGCGCAGTGCCTGCTCGGCCGCCGTCGGGTCCGCCTCGGCGACCCAGAATCCGCCCGAGGCATTGCGGAGCCGGTTGACGTCGGCGCGCGTTCGAAGGACTCCGCTGTCGCGAAGCCGCGTCAGCCGGGTGTCGCTGAGCACGTCGGGCCCGGAGGGGGTGAACACGACGACCGGGCTGTCGGCCAGCACGAGCGCGTCCACGGTTCGCGTGCTCCAGCGGAGCATGGCCACCGTGCTGGAGGGGCAGTCGCGGGGCCGCAGGTCGTGCTCGGCCGCCACCTCGCGGATGGAGTCGGCGAGGATCTCCGCCAGCTCCCGCTGCGGTGCGCTGCCGAGGTTGGCCTCGACCCTGCGGGCGAGGCGGCAGGCGTACCAGCCACCACTTGGCAGGTTCGCGCGGAACTCGGTGGCGCCGTCGAGCAGCGCGACGGCGTTGCCGGTGCGCACCACGTAGTCCTCGCTGGGCCGCTCGTCTCCGGCGAGACCGACGCCCGCTCGCTCAGCGATCTCGATTCGTGGCACATCCCGACAGTAGCCAGCGGCCAAGCACGGGCCGCACCGGTGTCCCTCACCGCTTCCGGTAGGTGACGAGCGGCAGGAACGCCTGTGTTAGCGGTCCGATGGCGAGCGCGTAGAGCACTGTACCGACTCCGACCGTGCCGCCGAGCAGCCAGCCGATCGCGAGCACGGTCACTTCGATCAAGGTGCGAACAATTCGTACGGACCAGCCCGTGCGGGCGGCCAGCCCGGTCATCAATCCGTCGCGGGGACCGGGGCCGAGCCTGGCACCGACGTAGGCGGCGGTGGCGAGCCCGTTCAGCACGATCCCGCCGAGGAGCAGCGCCGCCTGCCACGCGAACACGTCTTGGTCCGGCAACACCAGCCGGACCAGGTCGACGGTCACCGAGATGACCACCACGTTGGCGATCGTGCCGATCCCGGGCCGCTGGCGAAGTGGCACCCACAGCAACAGCACGGCCACGGCTGTCACCGCCGTCACCGTGCCGAAGGTGAGTCCGGTGCGGCCCGCGACTCCCTCGTGCAGCACGTCCCACGGGTTCAGGCCGAGGCCGGACCTGGTCATCATCGCCATGCTCGTGCCGTAGAGCAGCAGACCGGCGAGTAGTTGGCCGAGGCGGCGGGTGGGGTCGTTGGCGACCGGGACCGGATGCAGATCGACGTGAGCCACCAGCAAACTATCGCCAGCTTTGGCTCGCCGAACCATAGCCAATCGTGAAGAATTGGCCTCTATGTGTAGCGGTGTTGGTCACCTTCCTCCGGCCGGTGGGATATCGGCCGTCCGATTGGCGACGCTGCTGGGCGATTGGCGCCAGGGTGGTTCCCGCAGTGGAGCAGCCGACCTGGCGGCCGCCGTCGAGTTGCAGGTACTGGACGGCCAACTGCCGCTGGGCACGAGGCTGCCCGCGGAGCGGCAACTGGCCTCGGCACTGGGCGTCAGCCGCACTCTCGTGGGTGCCGCGCTGCAACGGCTACGCGAAGGTGGTTTCGTCGCCAGCCGAAGGGGTGCGGGGTCGTGGATAACGGCGCCGTCGGGCAGGGAAGCGGCCGCTGCTCCGCCACAGCGGCTGGACCTCATCGACCTCGCCCGTGCCTCCCCGGCCGCGGGGGCAGGGATCATGGCCGCCGTGGACGCCGCCCGCGGCAGGCTCACCGACGAGTTGCTCGACGACGGCTACAACATGTGCGGGCTCACGGTGTTGCGCGAACGCATCGCGCAGCGCTACACGGCGAGAGGTCTGCCGACCAACCCCGCGCAGGTCATGATCACCAATGGTGCGCACCACGCTTTCGTGCTGGCGCTGCGCCTGCTCACCGGCCCCGGCGATCGGGTGCTCGTGGAACAGCCCACGTACCCGAACTCGATCGAAGCCGTGCGGTCGGTGCACGCGCGTCCGGTCCCGGTGGCGCTCGACCCCCACCGAGGCTGGGACGTGGCGGGCATCGAGGCGGCGATCAGGCAGGCGGCGCCACGGCTGGCCTACCTTGTCGCCGACTTCCAGAACCCCACCGGCCTGCGGATGGACCTGTCCACCCGGCAACACCTCGGCACGGTGCTCGCCCGCTGGCGGACCCCGGTCGTGGTGGACGAGACACTGGTGGAGCTGGACCTGGAAGCCGACCCGCTCGACGGCCCACCCCCGCTCGCCGCGTTCGCGGGCGAGGCGGCCATCACCGTCGGCTCCGCCTCCAAGGCCTACTGGGGCGGCCTGCGCCTGGGCTGGTTGCGGGCCGCCGAGGACATGATCGACCGGTTCGCGGCCGCCAGGTTCACCTCCGATCTCGGTTCGCCGGTGCTCGATCAGCTCGTGCTCGCCGAACTGCTCGGTGACGAAGGCGCTCTGTTACGGCGTCGCCGGGAGCAGACCCGTGCCGCCCGCGACACGCTGCTCGACGCACTCGGCAGCCACTGCCCCGACTGGACCGTGCGCTTGCCGGAGGGCGGGCTTTCGCTGTGGTGCAGGTTGCCGGAGCCGATGAGCACGAGGCTGAGCGTGGCCGCCGTCAACCACGGCGTGCGGCTCGCGCCCGCCTCCCGGTTCGCCGTGCACGGCGGCCTCGAGCGTTGGCTTCGGCTTCCGTTCGCACAGCAGCCTCGGTCGCTGGTCGAGGCAGTGCGCAGACTCAGTCTCGCCGTGGCGGCGGTGCGTGGTGGCCGTGGTGGTGAAGGCGTCGCCGAGCTGGCCGTGACCTGACCCGTGAAGAGCCGGTGTGCCGAATGCGGGGACTCCTGCCGTCACTCCAGGGAAAACGACGGTCGGCATTCGGCACACCGGCTCCTGGCCGTGCCCGGGGGTGGGCACGGGCGCCGTGGGCCGTTCCCGGCATCGCCCCTCGCCATGCCGGGAACGCCCACCGGCTCAGGCGCGCATCGGAATGGCCTGCCTGCTCGGCGCGGTGAGCGGAAGTGCCATGCGCGCGCCCGGGTGGGGCCCCGGTACCGCTGGGGCAGTGCGGCACCGGGGCCAGGCCCCGTCACGGCCGGGCGCGGTCGGCCGAGCGGGAAGTAACGAATACACGGGGACTACCTCTTGGTGACTCGTGGAAACACTTGTCGCGTTCGACGGTTCGGTGCCGTCGCGGGCGTCGGGTTCGCCGCGAACCGGACGTTGGCAGGGTCCGGCCGAGTTGATCTTGATCTGGACGCAGCTCTCCCGGCTTACGCCGTCGCGGTCAGTCGGGAGAGGTGGTGGGCAGTGCGGCTTCGCTGCCCGCGCTGCCGTCGCCGCCGTCACGGCTGACGCCGAGCAGGCGCAGCTGCGTGAGGGTGGGCGCCCAGCTCAGCGTGCCGTGCTCGGCGCGCTGACCGTTGCCCCCGTCGGAAGAGGAGGCGTGCTGACTGGGCACGGTGCTGATCGAGACCGGCGCCACGGGTGGAGTTGCGCCGCCACCATGGGGACGGTTGTCGGCCCTGGTCTCGGTGACCGGCGCGGCGGGAGGCGGGGCCGGGACCACCGCGGCCTGCACCGTGTCGGTGAGCGGGTGCGGGAACGGGGTGTCGCCAGGAGCAGGGGCGTCATCGGGTGGCGGTGCCTGCGGTGGCGCGGCAGGACCGGGCGCCTCCGCGGGTGGAAGGGCTACCTCCGTCCCGGTGTCGATGCCTGGTTGCGGCGGGGGCAGTAGTCCTGGAAGCACCGAGCTGAGGTCGGGCTCCGGCAGCATCGAGGGAAGGTCCAGGATCGGGTTGATCACGCCCCCGAGCGTGCCGCCCACGCCGTCCACGGTGCGGCTCACGGTTCCCACCGCACCGCGCAACGTGCCGAGCAGAACGCCGTCGCGGCCGGGTGGTCGTTCGGCTGTTGGTAACGGCGCGGGCTCCGCTGTGGTGGCTTGCTGCTCGCCTTCGGCTTCGGTGTCGGTGGCCTCCGCGTCGGCGCGCTCCTGCTCGGTCTGCTCCGCCGTAGTGGCTTCGTCCTCGCACACCATCGCCTCGCCGTCGGACTCGGCGGGCTCCGCCGGTTCGGCCGGTTCGGCAGGTTCGGAGGGTTCGCCCGGTTGGGCCGCCTGTGCCGGTTCGGCAGGTTCGCCCGCTGCCCGGTTGCCGCAGTCCTGGGTGGCGGTATCGGAAGCGTCCGGCTCGGTGGTGTCGCGCTCGACGGCGGCCTTGGCCTGGCCGTCGGCCGGGTCGGAAAGTGGCTCCGCGTGCGCGGCAGCACCCAGCACGGCGACCAGCAGCCAGCCCACCAGCGCCAGTCCCGCGACGACCAGCACGCGCACGACGGCAGCAGGCAGCAGGCAAGGGCGTGCGGGGTCCGCACTCCTCACCGTCACCACCACCGTTCGAGCGTTCCTTGTGCGCTTGTCGGAATTACAGTGGCCTGCCGACCTCGCGGCAGGCAGACCGGGCCACGACTACCCCGGAGACTGCTATTTCTAGCATTGCCGCGAAGTGTTTCACCCAGTCGATGGTCGATCCACCCCGGAAGTCGCAATCGAGATCAGTTTGTGCAGCCGGTTGATCGCCTCGTCCAGCACGTCGTCGCGTTTGCAGAACGCGAAGCGCAGCACGTGTCTCCACTGGTCGGGGTTGTCGGTGAAGACACTCACGGGGACCGCGGCGACGCCGATGGTCTCCGGCAGTCGCCACGCGAGTTCGGCGGCGTCGCTGAATCCCAGCGGCCGAACGTCGGCGCAAACGAAGTAGGTTCCCGCGCTCGGCCACACCTCGAACCCGGCAGCCCGCAATCCCTCGGACAGCCGATCACGCTTGTGCTGCAGCGAAAGCCGCAGTCGCTCTACCCAGTCCAGTTCGTGTTCCAGTGCATAGGCGACCGCGGGTTGCAGCGGGCCACCGGAAACGAACGTCAAGAACTGCTTGGCCGCCTTCACCGCCGCGACCAGTTCCGGCGTCGCGCAAACCCAGCCGATCTTCCATCCGGTGCAGTTGAACGACTTGCCCGCACTCGAGATCGACACGGTGCGCGAGGCCATCCCGGGCAGGGTCGCGAGCGGGATGTGTTCGCCGCCGTCGAACACCAGGTGCTCGTACACCTCGTCGGTGATGGCGATGAGGTCGTTGTCGACACACACCCGCGCGATGGCGGCCAACTCGTCGCGGGTGAACACGGTGCCGGTGGGGTTGTGGGGCGAGTTCACCAGGATCGCCCTCGTCCTGGCCGTCACGGCCGCCCGCAACGCCTCGGTGTCCAGCGCGAACCGGCCGCCCTCGGAGATAAGCGGCACGACCCTGCGCTCCGCGCCCGCCATGGCGACCGAGGCCGCGTAGGAGTCGTAGTACGGCTCGATCACGAGCACCTCGTCGCCGGGCTGCGTCAGCGCCAGCAGGCTGGCCGCGATGGCCTCGGTGGCGCCCGCGGTGACCAGGACCTCGCTTTCGGGGTCGTAGTGCGTGCCGTAACGGGCTCTGTGCGCGGCGACGGCGGCGCGCAGTTCCGGACGGCCAGGGCCGGGAGGGTACTGGTTGGCGCCGCCGAACAGCGCTTCGCGCGCAGCGTGAAGCATCCCTGCGGGACCGTCGGTGTCGGGAAAGCCCTGGCCGAGATTGATCGCGTCGGTGCGCACGGCCAGCGCGGTCATCTCCGCGAAGATGGTCGAGGTGAACGGCCGCAGCCGGGGAACGAGTACAGGTTCACGCACGATCGACCATCCTCACGGACAATGTCGGTGTGGAGCAACCGACGTCCGCCGCCGTTCCCGTCTCGCCGCCGGGTGTGCTCGCGGGCGAGCAGAGCAAGCGACGGGGCCTTCGCAGGATGAAGCTGGTCGCGCTGGGCTTCCTGCTGGGCGCGACCGTGATCTTCCTACTCGCGAGTTGGGCGCAGTCGGCGGGCTGGCCCGCGTGGGTGGGCTACGTACGAGCGGCGGCCGAGGCGGGCATGGTTGGCGCGCTCGCCGACTGGTTCGCCGTCACCGCGCTGTTTCGCCACCCGCTCGGCATCAAGATCCCGCACACGGCGATCATCCCCAACAAGAAGAACGTTCTCGGCGACAGTCTGGGCGACTTCGTCGGGTCCAACTTCCTCTCCGAGCCGGTGGTCCGGGACAAGCTGCGCAGGGTGCAGACCTCGCGCCGGGTGGGTGAGTGGCTTTCGCGGCGGGAGAACGCCGACCGTGTGACGGCCGAACTGGCTTCGGTGGTTCGTGGTGCGGTGACCGTGCTGCGTGACGAGGACGTGCAGGAGGTCATGGAGCAGGCCGTCGTGCGCAGGGTGGTGGAACGGCAGTGGGGTCCGCCGCTTGGCAAGCTGCTGGAACAGGTGTTCGCCGACGGTGCGCACTACCGGCTGGTGGATCTCGTCGTGGACCGGGTCTACGAGTGGGTGCGGGACAACCACGACACCGTGCTGAGGGTGGTGTCCGACCGTGCGCCGTCCTGGTCGCCCAGGTTCGTCGACGCGATGCTGGCCGACAAGGTCTACGGCGAGGTACTCGCGTTCGCGTGGGCGGTGAAGACCGACGTCAACCACCCGATGCGGCTGGCGCTGGACCGGTTCCTCGGGGAGTTCGCGCAGGACCTGCAGAAGGATCCCGACACCATGGCCAGGGCCGAGCAGGTCAAGCAGCAACTCGTCGAGCACCCGGAGGTACGCAGGCTGATCGACTCGGCGTGGTCCACGGCCAAGGAGATGTTGCTGACCGCGGCCGAGGACCCCTCGAGCGAGTTGCGCAGGCGCGTGCGCGACGGGTTGGAGTCACTGGGCGAGAAGTTGCTCTCCGACGCCGCTCTGGCGAATAAGGTCGACGGTTGGGTCGAGGGCGCCGCGGCGCACGTGGTGAACAACTACTCGCGGGAGATCACCACCATCATCACCGACACCGTCGAGCGCTGGGACGCCGAGGAGACGTCTCGCAAGGTCGAGTTGCAGGTGGGGCGCGACCTGCAGTTCATTCGGATCAACGGCACCGTCGTCGGCTCGCTGGCAGGGCTGGTGATCTACACGGTTGCCCAGTTGCTGTTCTAGTTCGTTGCCGCGGGTGATGACCGAAGTGCTCGACACGGCGGACACCGAACGCGCCAAGCAGGCGGTGAGGCAACGGGTGTGGGATCGGCTGGAGCGGCAGCGACTGGCCCGCTTCCCGGGAGCCAGGGGACGCATTCCCAACTTCGTCGGCGCGGAGGAAGCGGCGGCGAGGCTGGCCGCGCTCGCGCAGTGGCGGTCGGCTCAGGTGGTGAAGGCGAATCCGGACAGCCCGCAACTGCCGGTGCGCTCGCGGGTGCTGGCGGGCGGCAAGCTGCTCTACCTCGCGGTGCCGAAGCTGGCGGAGGAGCAGCCCTTCGTGCTGCTCGACCCCGCTTCGCTGGACGTCTCGCCACGCAAGGCGGCGGCCAAGGACCGCGCGCTGCGCCTCGGCGAACCGGTGGGGGTGGCCGACATGCGGCGGGTGGATCTCGTGGTGTGCGGCACGGTGGCGGTGAACCGGCAGGGCGTGCGCATCGGCAAGGGCGGCGGCTTCGCCGACATCGAGTACGGGCTGCTGGTGGAGGCTGGGCTCGTCGACGAGAACACGGTGCTCGCGACCACCGTGCACGACGTGCAGGTGCTCGACGAGGAGTTGCCGGAGACCGAGCACGACTTCCGGGTGGACCTGGTGGTCACGCCGGGCGAGGTGATCGAGACGGCGCGGCCGAGGCGAAGCAACGGCATCCTGTGGGACCACCTGCCCGAGGAGAAGATCGCGGCGATTCCCGAACTCGCCAGGAGGCGCTCCCTGCGGTCGTGACTGGGACCACCCAGCTGGGTGAGGTTATCCACAGTCGGCGCGGTTATCCACCGAGTTGTCCACAGGTTCAGGTGGGTCTTGTGGCCGTGCGCTGCCGGAAAGCCCTCGCCTTCTCCCGGTTGCCGCAGACCTTCATCGAGCACCAGGTCCTGGATCGGTTGCGGGAGCGGTCGCAGAAGGCCCACCGGCAGTCGTCGGCAGGGCAGATCTTGATCCGGTCCCACTCGCCGAGCACGGCCAGCCTCGTCGCTGCTGCCAGCACGGCCGCGACGGCACTGCCCGGCACGAGGGCGGGGCCGGCAGTGGTCAGCGCGACCTCGATGTGAACCCGCGTCGGATGCGATTGCGCGTCAGGGTCGCCCACGGCGGCGCGCAACGAGTCGCGGGCCCTGGTCGCCTCGTCGAGCGGGTCGGCGGCGAGTTGGCGTTGCCCCGCCCACTCCTGCCAGTTCCGCTGTGAACGCAGCACGTCGGTGTCGGCCTCGACATCCACGGTGTTGAGGAAGGCGAGCACGAGCGAGGTGTCCGCGTCCACGTGACCAGTCTAGTCGGAATTACCGTTGTCACCTGCCTGTGTAACCGCCATACTCGCTTGGATAGTTACGGGAGGTGGCTGTGACCGCAGCGAAGACATCGATCAAGTGGGGTTGTGTGGCGATCGACTGCCCGCGACCGTGGGAACTGGCCAGGTTCTACGGCGAGCTGCTCGGCTGGCAGCCGCACGAGGACGACAAACCGGACGACGACTGGGTGACCCTGGTCAACCCCGGCTCGGGCGCCGACATCGCGTTCCAGCGAGACCCGGAGTTCCTGCCGCCGACCTGGCCGTCGCCGGAGCGCGCCCAGATGCTGCACCTCGACTTCGAGGTGCCCGACATCGAAGCCGAACACGAGCGGGTGCTCGCGCTGGGGGCAAGGCTGCTGGACGACAAGCCGACGTCGTTTCGCGTGTACGCCGACCCCGCGGGGCACCCGTTCTGCCTCTGCGCCTGCTGATCCGGTGCCGCCCGGGCTCCGCGACCGGGCGGCACCGGCCGTCAGAACTTCGGCAGCGCGGGTGAGCGCAGCACGGGGTCGGGGTCGCCGAAGGAGAACGCGGCCCCCTCGGTGCGGTAGAGCTCCGCGTAGCGGGCGACGCGGTCGGGGTCCAGCGTTACCCCGAGTCCCGGTTCGGCCGGCACGTCGACGTGGCCATCGGTGTAGCCGGCCACCCCGCCGCCGAAGCCTTCGGTGATGTCGTCGGAAAGCAGCGCACCGTAGGCCTGGTTGGCGTAGGTGAAGTTGGGCGTGGCCGCGATGGCGTGCACCGCGGCGGCCAGGGCCACGCCCAGCTCGCCGAGACTGTGCTTCACCACGGGCAGACCGGCGGCCTCGCACATGCCCGCCGAACGCTTCAGGTTGAGCAGCCCGCCGTCCATCTGGTTGTCCACCGACAGCACGTCGGCCGCCCCGGCCTTGAGCACCGCCAGCTGCTCATGGCGGGTCCAGCTCGCCTCGTTGGCCAGCAGCGGCACCTCCACCCGGCTGCGGACGTAGCCGAGCTCGTCGAGGTTGCGACCCGAAACCGGCTGCTCCACCAGTTCGAGGTCGAACCGGGCCAGCTCCCGAATCATCCGTACAGCGGTCCCCGGTGCCCACGCCTCGTTGGCGTCGATGCGCAACCTGGCCGATGGCCCCGCCCCGTCGCGCAGTGCCTCGACCCGCTCGATGTCGGTGTTGGGCTCGTCGGAGCCGACCTTGAGGTAGCACGTCGAGAAGCCGGACTCACTTGCCCGCCTCGCCTCCCGCGCGACCTCGGCCGGATCGGAACGCGCGACGTAGAAGAAGCACTCCACCCGTTCCCTGAACCTGCCGCCGAGCAGGTTGACCAGCGGCTGACCGCAGACCTTGCCCACGATGTCCCAGCACGCCATCTCCACGGCGGCGATCGCAGGGCTTGTGGCCTTCACGTGGTGCCAGGTGCCGATGAGTTCGATCCTGCGCATCAGCCGCTCGATGGCGAACGGGTCCTCGCCCAGTACCAGCGGCTCGACGGAACGCAGCACCGCGAGCACGATGTCGGCGGACGGGTAGGCGGCCGCCTCGCCGAGCCCGGTGACCCCCTCGTCGGTCTCCACCTCAAGCAGCACGCTCACCTGGCCGCGTCGCCTTCCGAAGGCCCATATCTCGTCGTGCACGTACGGCACGGCCACCGGCGTCGCCCTGAGTCGTTCGATCCGCACCTCAGCTCACCACCTTCAGCTCACGCGGTGTGTTGGTGAGTGGCTCGGCACCCCGCTCGGTGACCAGCACGGTGTCCGACACGACGTGCCCCGGCACCCACGACATCAGGTGGAACGTCATGCCTGCCGTCACCGCCACCTGCCCACCCGGACGGATGCCGAGCACCTCGCCGCCGCCCACCCAGCTGGGCGGGAAACCGATCCCTACGAGGTAGCCGCAGTGGTGCCTGGGTGTCGGCACACCCGTTGCCCGCTGCCAGGCGGCGTAGACCTCACCGGTGAGCACGCCCGGCCGCAGCGCGGCGAGCGCCGCGTGCCACCCCGCCAGCGCCACGGCGTGCGCTCTCGCCGCGCTGTCGGGAAGCCGACCGATGTAGACGGTCCTGCTCAACGGCGCGTGGTAGCGAAGGTGGCACCCGGAAAGCTCGACGAACAGCCCGGTGCCGGGCTCCAGCGGCCGCTGCGCCCACGACACGTGTTCCTGGTCGAGCAGCCGCAGCGGGCGGATCATGGGCACGAACCCGGGCTGCTGCCCGCCACCGGAGACCATGGTGTGCTGGACCGCCGCGGCCACGTCGTGCTCGCCGACGCCGGTGCCCGCCGTGGCGATGCCCGCGGCCATCGCGGCGTCGGAGAGGGCGGCGGCGGTGCGCATGTGCTCGACCTCGATGGTCGACTTGACCGCCATGGCCTGGCTGAGCAGCGGTGTCGCGTCCAGCCACTCGCGGTCGGGCAGCGCTTGCCGGATACGGCTGTGGATCGCGGGAGGAAAGAACATCGCCGCGTCCTCGGTGCCGACCCGGCCGTGCGGCGCCGCCGCGGCCGCGATGGCGAGCGCGGCGGCGGTTGCCGGGTCGGTTCCGTCCCCGAACGGCACGTGCTTGCAGTGCGGGACCTGTGCTCGCACCGTGGAGCGCTCCATCTCCCTTGTCACGAGCGCCAGATCGCCTCGAAGCGGCACGACGAGGAGCGTGAAGGCGAAGTAGCCGTGGTGATCGAGGCCGGTCAGGTAATAGACGGCCTCCGGGCTGGCCACGGCGACGGCATCGAGTCGCAGCAGCCGCATCCGCTCCCGCAGCCAGGCCAGCCTTCGGGAGTGTTCCTGGTTCGCCGCGGGCGGGCACGCGGGCAGCAGTTCGGCGGTCACAGCGCCAGGATGTGGCCGCCCAGCCGTAAGAACAAGTGATGATATCTGAGGGTCAGCGTTAGTATTCTCGAATGTTCGAGGTCCGCAGGTTGCGGCTGCTCAGGGAACTCGCGCGGCACGGGACCATCGCGGCGACCGCGCGGGTCTGCTCGCTGACGCCGTCCGCGGTCTCCCAGCAACTCTCGCTGCTCGAGCGGGAGGCCGGAACCGCGTTGCTGCTGCGTGAGGGCCGCACGCTGACGCTCACGGAAGCGGCAAGAGTGCTCGTCGAGCACACCGAGGAGATCCTCGCCGATCTGGAACGCGCGCAGGCCGAGGTAGCGGCACTGACCTCCACCGTGAGTGGGGTGTTGCGCGTGGCGGCGTTTCCCACGGCCGCGCGAGTGCTCGTTCCCGGTGCCATCGCGCAGTGCCGGTCTCGCTATCCCGACCTGCGCATCCGGCTCACCGAGGCGCAGTTGCCGGAAGCGATCACCGCGCTGCAGGGCGGCCACGTGGACCTGGCGCTGGTATACGGCTACAGCCTGCTGCCCCGCGTCAGGGAAGCTGGCGTGGAGATCCACCGGCTGCTCGACGAACCGCTGCTGGCCGCACTGCCCGCCGGGCTGCGGTCGGGGGAGGGGGCACTGGCGCTTGCCGAGTTGGCCGACCAACCGTGGATCGCCGCCGACCGTGACGACGACCTGCACGAGATGCTGCGCAGAGCGTGCGGACTGGCGGGTTTCGTCCCGAGATTGGACTTCACCAGCTCCGACTACACCGTGATCTTCGCCTTGGTAGAGGCCGGGCTCGGAGTGTCGCTGGTGCCTCGCCTCGCCTTCGAGTCGATGTCGGCCGACGTGCGGCTGTGGGAGGTGGCCCAACCCGCGCTCAGCCGCACGGTCGGCGCGGCCATCAGGGCGGGCAGCGGCCGCAACCCGGCGATCGCCGCCATGCTCGCGGCGTTGCACCGGGTGGCCGACGAACTACCGGAAACTGCGTAGGCTGTCCGTCGTGATCTGTCCCAAGTGCCAGAACGTGATGAAGACCGTCAACAAGGCCGGTATCCACATCGAGCAGTGCGAGGGCTGCCGTGGCATCTTCCTCGACCACGGTGAGCTCGAGCAGGTCGTCAACGCGGAGAACGCCTACTACGGTGCCCCCGCCGCGCCGGCGCCGCCGTACCGCCCCGCGGGCGGGCCGCAGCCGCCCGTCCCCCCGCCGCCGCCCATGCATCACGGCGGGTATCGCGACTCACCTGCGCCGTACCGGGGTGGCGGCTACTACAAGGACTCGCCCAAGCCGTATCGCGGCGGCTACGGCGACTCGCCGAAGCCCTACGGACACGGCTACGGGCACCGCCGCAAGCGCAGCTTCCTCGAGAACCTGTTCGACTGACCGCGTTGCTCGATCCGACGATCTGCCCCTCCTGCGGTGACCGGGCCGAGGAACCGACGGTGCGGCAGGAACTACTGGTGTGCGCCGAGTGCGGGCACAGCTGGCCGTTCAAGCGGTTGCCGCTGCTCGCGCTCACCGGGCCCAGCGGGGCAGGCAAGTCGACCGTCGGCCCCTGGCTGGCGCAGCGGCTGAGCGACCGGGTCGTCGTGCTGGAACAGGACGTGCTGTGGACCGGCGGCCTGCGCGACGACGTGGACGGCCATCCCACTTTCCGCGCCACCTGGCTGCGGATGGCGGCGATGATCCACCAGAGCGGCAGGCCGGTGGTGCTGTGCGGGACGGTGGTGCCGCCGGAGTTCGAGCCGCTGCCGGAGCGGGTGCTGTTCTCCGGTATCCACTACCTGGCGCTGGCGGCGGAACCGGGCGTGCTCGCGCGGCGGCTGCGGGCGCGACCCCGCTGGCGCGGCTGGGACGAGGAGCGCATCGCCGAGATGCTGCGGTTCAACGACTGGCTGCGCGAGCAGGCCGCCGTGCTCTGCCCGCCGGTGGAACTGCTCGACACCACTCACGCCGCGCTGGAGGTGACGGTGGAGCGGGTGGAGGCCTGGGTGGAGCGGGTGCTCGCGAAGGACTGAGCGTGCTCACTCGCCCAGCGGCCAGCGGTGCTCGCCGAGGGAGAAGAACTGCCGCTGCGGCGTCACCGTGACGGCGAAGTCGTGCCGTGCGGGCTCGCCGAGTGCCAGCCACCGCTGGTAGGCGCGCTCGACGAGGTCCCAGAGGCGCCGCTGCCCACCCTGTTCGACGACACGCTCGTCCCCGGCCGTCCGGTAGCCCGCCCAGGAGCCGTCTGGGTGCACCAGATAGGTGGTGTCGGTGGATTCCGTGCTGCCGGTGGTTTCGCCGTCCTTGCCGGTCGTCACCAGCAGTCCGGGAATCTCCAGGCTGACGAAGAACTCGAACGGGCTCGCCGGGTCGAGTACGGCGCGCAGCGACAGCTGAGTGGTCCGGCGCGTGGAGGCTTCACCGGCGCGAGCCAGTAGCGCGGCCGCTTCCGCTCCCCGGTGCGAGCGCATCGGCATGAACCTGCCGTCCTGCGCGAGCACCGTGCCATGACCGTGAGGGCCTTCGTCAGCGGTGAGCAGTACGAGACCCGCGCCGATCGGCCGGTTCAACGTCGTCAGCACCAGCCCGCCCGCGACGGTCTGTTCCAGCCAGGCGGTGGGGATGTGCGAGACCGAGCAGGTGGCCAGTACCCGGTCGTACGGCGCGCCCTCGGGGTGGCCTCGCTCCCCGTCGCCGAGTACGCAGTCGGGCTGGTAGCCGATGGCGGCGAGTGCCGCGCGCGCCGAGAGCGACAACCCGGAGTCGACATCCACAGTGGACACCAGTTCCGCGCCGAGCCGGTGGCAGAGCAATCCCGCGTTGTAGCCGGTGCCCGTGCCGATCTCCAGCACGCGCTGCCCTTCGCCGACCCGCAGTTCCTCCAGCATCACCGCCATGATCGTCGGCATGCTCGACGAGCAGGTCGGCGTGCCACGCACCGGCCCTTCCCTTCTCGCCAGCGACCACTTGCCCTCGTCGCCGTCGAGTTGGGTGACGAGCACGCTGTCGGAGTAGACGGTGGCCAGCCAGCCTGGGTCCCCCGAGGCGAGGGCGGCCCAGCCTTCGCCTCGGGGCAGGAAGAAGCGCGGCACGAACACGTGCCGTGGTACCTGGCGGAACGCCTCGATCCAGTGAGGGTCGGTCAGCACACCGGCACGGCGCAGCGCCTCCACCATGCGCCTGCGTTGCCGAGCCGCGGAGCCCATCAGCCAACCCTAGTGCCGGCGCCACCCAAAGGTGCAAGCTGAGTGCTTGCAGTAGTTAGCACTGCGGCGTACCGTGAAAAGCACGGGAGGAGGTGTGAGGAGTTGACGCAAACACCGGCCCCGGAGGGCAACGGCGCCTCCACCACTGCGATGGACAAGGTGGCCGACATCGGCCGCGACATCGGGGAGTACATCCGCCTGCAGCGCAACAACGCCAAGATCTCCCTGCGGCAGCTGTCGAAGCTGGCCGGCGTGTCGAACCCCTATCTCAGCCAGATCGAGCGAGGGGTGCGCAAACCCAGCGCGGAGATCCTGCAACAGATCGCCAAGGGATTGCGCATCTCCGCGGAGGCGCTCTACGTGCAGGCAGGGCTGCTCGACCTGCCATCGGGTGGACCGGTGGCCGACGCGATCCGCGCCGACACCGAGCTTTCCGAGCGCCAGAAGCAGGTGCTGCTCGACGTCTACGAATCCTTCCGTCGCGAGAACCGGGCAGCGCGCACATCCGACACCGACACCCAACCCGAGGAGTGATCCCGATGGCGACCACGAAGCCCGAGGACGTCCGAAAGGCCGTCAACACCGCATTCGAACAGATCAAGACATCGATGCTCGCCGCGCTCGGCGCAGGCAACCTGGCCGGTCAGGCCGTCGCCGACGCCGTGGCGAAGGCCAGGGCGCGCGTGAACGAGAGCAGCGAGGCCGCGCGCAAGAACATCGAGGAGCTGCCCTCTGACGTCGAGGGCCTTCGCGAGCGCCTCGATCCGACCGAGCTGCGCAAACTGCTCGACGAGTACACCGACGCCGCGCTGAAGCTCTACCACAAGCTCGCCGAGTCCGGTGAGCAGACCTGGGACCGGTTCGTATCGCAGCCGCAGGTCAAGCGCAGCATCGAGCAGTTGGAAGAGGCGCTGCAGGCGGCGCAGGAGCGGGTCGACGAGGTCGCCTCCGATGCCCGCGAGCGCATGGACGAGGTGGTCTCCATGGTGGCGGGGCGCACCAGGCAGGCAGGTGAGCGAGCGGGCACGGTGGCCGAGGACGTCACCGACAAGGTCGCCGACCGGATAGTCGAACAGGCACCGGCAGCCGAGGCGCCCGCCGAGCCTGCGAAGCCGCCGCAGAAGTCGACGCAGCAGCGCAAGCCCGCGAAGACCCAGGCCAAGACCACGAAACCCGCTGCCCGCACCACCTCCACCACGAGGAAGCAACAGGGCGGCTCGCGCAAGAGCGGCGAGTGAGCTCAAGACGGCTCGACAGCCCCGGCGCCGTGACCCGGTGCCGGGGCCACCGCTGCCGTGGTCGGCTGACGTAGGGTGGACGGGTGCCGTTCCTCGCGCAATGGATTGTCTGGGTCATCGACTGGGCCGGTACGCTCGTCGGCCTGGTCGCGTTCGCGCACGCCGTCATGCAGAGATCGGACGCCTATACCGCCGCCGACCGAATGACCAAGCCGGTGTGGCTGGCCATCACCGGCGGGGCGACGGCCGCCATGCTGCTGTTCAGTTTCTTCGGCATCGGGATGATCTTCTGGCTGGCGGGTATCGTCGCCGCCTTGGTCTACATCGTCGATGTTCGCCCGAAGCTCATCGAGGTGCAGCGCGGTGGCCAGAGCTGGTGATCCCGCCGTGAGTACGGTAGCGCTGTGAGTACGTGGAGCATCGCAGGAACCCTCACGCCGATCCCGGCGACCGAGCACACCGAACTGGTGGCCGAGCCCGTCGCCAAGGTGCTGGCCACACTCGGTGAGCCGGTCGGTCTCGTGGAGATCGACCCGGAACTCGCCGACACCGCGCAGTTCTGCGCCACCTACTCCTCCCCGCTGTCGGCGTCGGCCAACTGCGTCGTGGTCGCGGGCAAGCGCGCGGGGCAAACCCGCTACGCCGCGGCACTCGTGCTGGCCACCACCCGCGCCGACGTGAACAACGTCATCAGGCGCAGGCTCGACGTCCGAAAGGCGTCGTTCGCGCCGATGGCGGAGGCGGTGGAACTCACCGGCATGGAGTACGGCGGGATCACCCCGATCGGGCTGCCCGAAGAGTGGCCGATCCTGGTCGACAAGGCGGTCGCCGACTCGCCGGAGTTGGTGATCGGCAGCGGTTTGCGTAAGAGCAAGCTCCTCGTCACCGGCGCTGCACTGGCAGCGCTTCCGGGTGCAGAGGTGATCGAGGGACTGGCAAGGTAACCGGCGAAGCAGGCGAGAGGAGCCCAACAACCCATGGGTACGGTGACTGCCACCGCCGAGCGGACGATCGACGCGCCCGCCGACCGGGTGCGCGAGTTGGTCCGCGACTACAGCGAGACGAGGCCGAAGATCCTCACCGAGCACTACCGCGACTACCGGCTCGTCGAGGGCGGTTCGGGAGCGGGCACGGTCGCGCACTGGAAGCTGCAGGCGACGTCCAAGCGGGTTCGGGATGTCGCGGCCACGATCAGCGAGCCGCAGCCGGGCACCGTCGTGGAAACCGACGCCAACTCCAGCATGGTCACCACCTGGACCGTGCGGGAAAGCGACGGTCGCAGTGTGGTGCGCATCGAGACGTCCTGGCAGGGCGCGGGCGGTATCGGCGGCTTCTTCGAGAAGACCTTCGCCCCATCGGGGCTGCGCCGCATCTACGACGGCGTGCTGGCCAACCTCGAGCAGCGGTCGCGGCAGTCGTGATGGGGGCGACCGAGGTCAGGCTCGCTTCGCGGCCACACGGTATGCCGACCGAAACCAACTTCGACGTCGTGGACACCGAAGTGCCAAGCCCCGGCCCCGGCGAGGTGCTGGTCCGCAACACGTGGTTGTCGGTCGATCCGTACATGCGGGGCCGGATGAGCTCGGCGAAGTCCTATGCCGAGCCCTACGAGGTCGGCAAGGTCATGCACGGCGGCGCGATCGGCGAGGTGGTGGAGTCGCACTTCGACGGGCTCGCCCCCGGCGATGTCGTGCTGCACGGCCTTGGCTGGCGCACGCACGCCGTCGTCGCGGGCAAGCACGCGGCCAAGGTCGATCCCGACGCCGCGCCCGTTACCGCCTATCTCGGCGTGCTGGGACTCACCGGCCTCACCGCCTACGCCGGACTGTTCGACGTCGCCGGGTTGAAGGAGGGCGACACGGTTTTCGTCTCCGCGGCGGCGGGGGCGGTGGGCTCCGTCGCGGGCCAGCTCGCGAAGCGCAACGGCGCCGCCCGCGTCATCGGCAGCGCGGGTTCGGCGGAGAAGGTTCGCTGGCTGACCGAGGAGCTGGGGTTCGACGCCGCCTTCAACTACCGGGACGCGCCGGTGACCGAACAGCTCGCGGCCGCCGCGCCCGACGGTGTCGACGTGTACTTCGACAACGTCGGCGGTGACCATCTCGAAGCGGCTATCGACTCGCTGAACCTGCACGGGCGTATCGCGGTGTGCGGCATGATCTCGGCATACAACGCGACGCAACCGCCTGCCGCTCCGCGCAACCTGGCGCAGATCATCGCCAAGCGGTTCACCATGCGCGGGTTCCTCGTCGGCGATCACTATCATCTGCGGTCGCGGTTTCTGGCCGAGGTCGCGCCCATGGTCGCCGACGGAAGGTTGCGCTACTCCGAGACCGTCGTGGCCGGTATCCGCAACGCGCCGAGGGCGTTTCTGGACCTGCTCGAAGGAGCCAACACCGGAAAGATGCTGGTCCGCCTGCAGGAATGAGGCAACGGTCGCTGACCGTGCCAGGTAGCGACACAGAGTTACTAACATCGATGATACTATCATTCATGAAAGTATCATTGGAGTTAGTATGTCACGCTTCATCGGACGCGGGCGGGAGCTCGCACTGCTGGGCCGGATGTTGGACCGGGTACGCGCAGGCGGCAGAGCCGGTCGCCCCGGCAGGGCCGTCCTCATCCGCGGTCGTCGGCGGGTCGGCAAGTCCCGGCTCGTCGAGGAGTTCGTCGAGCACGCGGGTGTTCCGCATCTGTTCTACACCGCATCGGCGCAACCGAGCGCAGCGGCGGACCTGGAACTCTTCGCCGAGGCGGCGGTGGCTTCGGGCCTGCCGGACGCCGACCTGTTCCGTGACCAAACCCCGAAGTCGTGGGACGCGGCCCTGCGGCTGTTGGCGAGCGCTGTGCCGCACGACGAACCCAGCATCATCGTGTTCGACGAACTGCCTTACCTGCTGCGCAACGACCCCGGATTCGAGGGCACGCTGCAAAAGGCGTTCGATCGTGAGTTGTCGCGGCGACCCGTGCTCCTGCTCGGTATCGGTTCGGACCTGGCGATGATGGAAGCGCTCAACGATTACGGCAGGCCGTTTCACCAGCGAGCCTCGGAACTCGTCGTGCCATCGCTCAGCCCTGCCGACGTCGCCGACATGTTGGGCCTGGAGACGTCCGCGGACGCCTTCGACGCGTACCTCGTTTCCGGTGGGTTGCCGCTGATCCTCGACGAATGGCCTGCGGGCGCGCCGGTGATGCGGTACCTGGCCGAAGCGCTTTCCGACCCGACATCGGCATTGCTGGTGAGCGCGGAGCGGGCGCTCGCGGCCGAGTTTCCGACGGAGGCGCAAGCTCGGCACGTGCTGATGGCCATCGGTTCCGGGGAGCGGACGTTCTCGCTCATCGGACAGGCTGCCGGTGGGATACCGCACGCCTCCCTGAACCGTTCCCTGCGGCTGCTCACGGCCAAGCGAATCGTCGAAGCCAAGTTGCCGCTCTCGGCACGCTCGTCGAAGGAAACGCGATACTGCGTAGCGGACCCATATCTGCGGTTCTGGTTGGCCTTCGTCGGACCGCATCTGCCCGAGATCGAGCGTGGCAGGGGTGACCTCGTACTCGACCGGGTCCGGCGATCGTGGACGACATGGCGCGGCGGCGCCGTGGAGCCGGTCGTGCGCGAAGCGCTTCGCCGCCTTCCACCCGAAATGCTTCCGGAAGGCACCGCGGTCGTCGGCTCTTACTGGACACGGACGAACGATCCGGAGATCGATATCGTCGGCGCGGACCGAGAACCCGTCGCCAAGCGGATTACTTTCGTGGGCTCGATCAAGTGGCTGGAGCGGCGTCCCTTCGACGAACACGATTTCTCGCGGCTCGTGCTCCATCGCTCGCTGCTACCCGGCGCCGACGAGCGCACCGCGCTGCTGGCCGTGAGCCGTAGCGGTGCCACCGCCGAAGGCGTGCGCACTCTCACAGCGGACGACCTGCTCGCCGCGTGGCCGCGTTGATCGTTTCGCTCGGCCCTCAGAACACGACGGTGCGGTCCCCGTGCACCAGCACCCGCCCCTCCAGGTGCCAGCGCAATCCGCGGGCCAGTGTCACCTTCTCGATGTCGCGGCCCTTGCGCACCATGTCGGTCACCGAGTCGGTGTGATCGACGCGGATCACGTCCTGCTCGATGATCGGTCCCGCGTCCAGGTCGGCGGTCACGTAGTGGCAGGTCGCGCCCACCAGCTTCACCCCACGCGTGTGGGCCTGGTGATACGGCCGGGCGCCGACGAACGACGGCAGGAAGCTGTGATGGATGTTGATCGCCCTGCCTGCCCACGCCTGGCACAACGCGGGCGGCAGGATTCGCATGAACCTGGCCAGCACCACCGCGTGCGGATCGTGCTCGTCCACCAGCTCGGCGATGCGGTCGAACGCGGCCGCCTCGCCCGCCGAGTCATTCGCGTCAGCGGGGAACGGCACGTGATGAAACGGGATTCCGTGGGCCCTGGTGATGTCGGCGAGCACGTCGTGGTTGCCGATCACCGCCCTGATGTCGGCATCCAGCTCACCGGAGGCCACCCTGCCGAGCAGGTCGTAAAGGCAGTGCCCCTCCTTGGACACCAGCAGCACGACCCGGTGACGCTCCCCGGTGTCGTCGATCCGCCAGTCGGACTCCGCGCCGAGCGAGCGCGCCACCCCCGCGAACCGGGCGCGCAGTTCGTCGACGTCGAACGGCAGCGAGTCGGCTCGCACCACCTGGCGGGTGAAGAACCATCCGGTGTCAGGGTCGGTGTGGTAGGCGGCCTCGACGATCCAGCCGCCCGCCTCAGCGAGGAACGACGCGATGCGGGCGATGATGCCGGTGCGGTCGGGGCAGCCGAAGGTGATGACGTACTCGCGCTCGTGCACAACCCGATTGTCGTACCCGGTGTCACGGCGCTGCCAGCGGCTCCAGCAGCGCCACCTCCCCGGTGATCTTCGCCTCGCTCGGCCTGCGCCACACCGCCCGGTAAACCGCATCGGCGCTGCCCTCGATGGTCACGTCCGGCTCGAACGGTTCCTCGGCCAGCTGCGGTGCCGAACCCGGCGCGAGCCGCACCGACCACAGCCTGCCCGCGTCCTCCGCGTGCACCAGCACCGTGCCGTCGGCGCTGAACTCGCTCCAGCCGCTGCGCCGGTGTACCAGCAACATGAGCAACTCGTCGATGCCGTCGGCGGCGAACGCCGGGTCGAACGTCACGGTTTCGACGCCAAGCGCCAGTTCGGCGTCGACGCGGTGAATGGCGGCCTCGTGGGCCTGCCGCCGGGCCCAGGACGCGACCACCGGAGGGTACGACGAGAACGGCAGCCTCGTCGGCGCGCCAGGGCCTCGGTCGAACACCGCGCGCAGCGCGGCCCGCTGCTGTTCCCACCATTCGAGCAACCGCTCCCACTCCCGAGGTGCCTCGCCCGCGCGCACGCGGGAGGAGTCCTCAGGGTGTTCGGTGGCCGCGACAACCCACGACTGGACCCTCGCGACGTGCCGAACGAGCTTGTGCACAGTCCAGTTCGGACACGTGGGTACCTGAGCCCGCGGACCGGCCGCGATCGCCGCGTCCCGCAGCGCGTCGCAGTGGTTCTCGACGGCCCGTCGGAAGGTCCCGTAGTCCACGGCGAGAGACTATCCTTCGGCCCACCTCCACGCAGCCGAGCACCAGCAGGCCGAGTCCGAACGCGACGAGCAGGCCCTTGGCGGGATCGTCGGAGAAGCCTGCCGCGCCCGCGTAGCCCACCGCGACGGCGTACACGGCCCAGATCGTCACGCCCACCGCGTCGAGCGCGGCGAAGCGGGCCAGCGGGAAGCGCAGGCTGCCGGTGGCCAGTGCGGAAGCCACCCTGCCACCCGGCACGTAGCGGCCCGCCACGACGAGCAGCGTCGCGTGCCGATGCACCTTTCGGCGTGCCCACTCGTAGGTGCGCCTGCCCTTCTCGTTGCGGTGCAACCTGCGCAGCGTGCGCGGGCCCGCCAGCCTGCCGACACAGTGGCCCAGCAGGTCGCCCGCGAGGGCGCCGCAGGCCGCCACGGCGGTCAGCGCGGCCAATGCGGGCAAGTCCGGACCGAGCAGCACCGCCACCGCCATCACCGAACTCTCGCTCGGCATGAACGGCAGCAACGCGTCCAGTCCCGCCACGGCGAAAATGAGCAACCACAGCCACGGCGAGTCGAGCGCGCCGCGCAACAGCGCCGCGAAGTCGTTCAGTAGCTCGAGCATGCGGGCTCCGCCGCGAGTACGGCGTCGCGGGCTCGTGCGGCGAGCCCCGCACGGTCGCCCTCGGGTTCGAGCAACCCGTGGGCGCGTACCCGCAGCCGTAGCGCCCGCGCCCCGCAGACGCGGCGCAGTGAGCGGGCGAGCGAGTCCTCGCCGACGAAGGCCGCCACCGTGCTCGGCTCGCCGTCTTGCAGGTACTCCAGCGTGACAGGACGTACCGGCGCGCCCGCGTCCAGCGCGGCCTGGAACACCGCGTGCCGAAACCGCCCGCCCGGCGCCGAACACCAGGTGGTGGCCTCGGGAAACACGGCGACGGTGTGGCCCTGCCGCAGCCGCGCCGCGATCGTGGCCACCAGCCCTGGCAGCGTGCGCAGCGCCCACCTGTCGACGAACAGCGTGCCGCTGTCGCGCGCCAGCCTGCCCAGCCACGGCCAGTTCGACACCTCCCGCTTGGCGAGCATGCTCACCGGTTCCACCGCGAGCAGGCCCACGATGTCGAGCCAGGAGACGTGGTTGGCGACCACCAGCGTGCCGCGCCCGTCGGCGGCGCTGAGCCGATCGGTGTCGCTTTCGAGGGTCACCTCGAGGGCACGGAGCACGCGATGGGCCCGGACGTCGAGTGTGCCGCGTGCGGTGAGGCAGGACCCCAGCGCGACGCACCGTTTCATGGCTTCCATGGTGCTGACCGGAGGTCTCCGGTGGGTGACGCAGGCAGGAGTGCAAGGTGAACTCGCGCGGTAGGAGTTCACCGGGCCTGCCCGAGGAAGCGCCGCAGGTAACGGTCGTCCATGCGGTCGAGCGGCAGCAGCACGAAGAAGTCGGCGACTCCGAAGTCCGGGTCGTGAGCGGGTGGCCCGCAGACCCATGCGCCGAGCCGCAGGTATCCCCGCAGCAGGGGCGGTACCCGCGCGTAGCTCGGCCGCTCACCGGTCGTGGGCGAGGGGTCGCACGGCAGGTGCGGCTGGACCCGCAGGTGCGCCGGTGACAGGTGGCGTCGCCGTACGAGCTGCCAGGTGTCCGCACAGGCCCGCCCGCCGTCGGCGAGCGGCACCGAGGCGCAGCCCGCGAGGTGGCGCGCGCCGGAGAGCAACGCGTAGCGGGTCAGCGCACCCCACATCAGGTTGATGACCTGCCCGCCGCGGTGGTCGGGGTGCACGCAGGAGCGGCCCGCCTCGATCAGCGATCCGCGCAGCGGGCGCAACGCCGTGAGGTCGAACTCGCCGCTTGAGTAGAGCCGGTCGCCGCGACCGGGCGGTAGCAGCCGGTAGGTGCCCACCACCGTGTCCGCGTGCTCGACGATCAGGTGGTCGCAGCGGTCGTCGAACTCGTCGCGGTCGAGTTCGCCGGGTAGCGCGGCGTTGAACTCGTCGACGAAGACGGCACGGCGCAACCGCTGCGCCGCCTCGATCTGGGCAGGGGTGTGCGCGATCGAAACCGTGTACTCGCGCGTGGGTACCGTGGCCGGTGAGGGCATGGCGACTCTCTTTCCGTTTCGCAGTGAGGAGCCGGTGTCTTCGGCGGGGTCGTCGGGTGGCGGCCCGATGACCCCGCTCACCGCAGACTCGCAGGCACGAGCGGTGTCGACCACGGGCTGACAGCGATCTCAGGGACAAGTCAGGGCACCCCTTACCGGCGGGCCCGACCCCGTTACTGCGGCTACCTGCCCCACCGGGACGGGGCGACGGCATCCCATGCCACGGTCAGCTCGCCGAGCCGCCAACGGGTGTCGCGGCCCAGCAGCGGCCAACCACGCCGGGCGAGTAGCCGTACCGCCTCGACCCACCGCACCCTGCGGCCGAACGGCGCGAACGGCACCGCGGCGGCCCAGCACTCGTCGAGCTCGGCGAGGAAGTCGTGAACGGCCTCGCCCTGCACGTTGCGGTGGATCAGTGCCTTCGGCAATCGTTGCGCCACGGTGGACGGACGGTCGATGCTGCCGAGGCGGCAGGAAAGGGTGAGGCTGATCGGGCCGGCGTGGTTCAGCGTGACCCACGAGCACAGCCTGCCGATCTCGTCGCTGGTGCCCTCCACCAGCAGACCTCCCGGCGCGATGCGGCCGAGCATCGCCTCCCACGAGGGCACGACATCGCGCTCGGCGTACTGTCGCAGCACGTTGAACGCTCGCACCAGCACCGGGCGGGTGCCCGCCAACTCGAAGCCACCCCTGCGAAAGTCCAGCCGAGGCGGGTCGGCCACCGCGGCGGCGGCCGCGACGCGGTCGGCGTCCAGTTCGAGCCCGAGCACCCGAACCCGGGGCTGCTGCTGTGCCAGCCGCCTCGCCAACTCGACGGTGGTCACCGGTGACGCCCCGTACCCGAGATCGACCACCAGTGGTTCGGCCGCGCGGGACAGCGCCCTGCCCACCGCTGCATCGGCGAGCAGCCAGCGGTCGACCCTGCGTAGCCGGTTCGGGTTGGTGGTTCCTCGGGTGGGGGTGCCGATCAGCCTCGGCCCGCGAGCCACCGCGACGTGAACTTCGCCTCGTGCTCGAGCAGTTCCGTCACCTGGTCGGCGACGAAGCTTTCGAGCTTGCCTCCCACGAGCGGGATGCGGACCTTGACCTCACCTCTGGTCTGTAGCACGCTACCCGCCGCCTCGTCGTAGAGTTCGGTGCGGGCGGTGATGTGCCCCGGCATAACGCTGACATGCACGTTCACCGTGCCGACGTAGCGGCCTTCCTGCTGCCACCAGGTGTGCTCGCGCTGCACCTCGAGGTCACCGGAGTGCATCTTTCGCACCAGGTGCGGTAGCTGCTCGGCCGGGATGCCCTGCACCAGCGTGTACCGGACACCGTCGGCCGTGGCGGTGTGGTCGCGCAGCGTCGAATCCTTGCCGCCGATCTCGTCCAGCCGGGCCCGCAGCGCCTGCTGTTGTGTCTGGGCGGCATACACGTCGGCGGCACTGTGCGCGAACGTCGCACGGTGCTCGATACGGGTCGCCATGCGCAGGACAGTACCGTTACCGCTTGTGAGCACTGTCGGAACGCCCGTCCAGGAGGCCCTGCGCGAGCACACCACGCTGCGGCTGGGCGGCCCGGCCCGCCGCTTCGTCACCGCGTCGACGACCGAGGAACTGGTTTCACTCGTACGCGAACTCGACGCGGCGGGCGAGCCGGTACTGCTGCTCGGCGGTGGCTCCAACCTCGTGGTGGCCGACGCCGGGTTCGCGGGCACGGTGGTGCGCATCGGCACCACCGGTTGGGACGACGACGGCGTCGCGGCGGGGCAGAACTGGGACGACTATGTCGCGGCCGCAGTCTGCGCCGGTCTCGGCGGCCTGGAATGCCTCTCCGGCATCCCGGGGTCGGCGGGCGCGACGCCCATCCAGAACGTGGGCGCCTACGGCTGCGAGATCAGCCAGGTGCTGCACTCCATCGACCTCTACGATCGCCGATCCGGCGAGATCCGCACCATCGCCGCCGCCGACCTCGGCTTCGCCTACCGCACGAGCGTGCTCAAGGGAACCGACTCCGGGATCGTGCTCCGGGTGCGTTTCTCGCTGCACACCGACGGGCTGTCCGCCCCGATCCGCTACGCCGAACTCGCGGCCGCCCTCGGCACCGAGATCGGCGCCAGGGTGCCTGCCGCCGAGGCCCGCGAGGCAGTGCTCGCGCTACGGGCGCGCAAGGGCATGGTGCTCGACGAGGCCGATCACGACACCTGGAGCGCGGGCTCGTTCTTCACCAATCCCGTCGTCGCGCACGACCAGGTCGCCGACGCGCTCGCCAGGATCGCCGAGGTGGTCGGGTCCGACGTGCCCGTGCCCCGGTATCCCGCCGACGGCGGGGTGAAGCTGTCCGCGGCCTGGCTGATCGAGCGCGCCGGGTTCAGCAAGGGCTACCCGGGGCCGGGCGGGCGCGTTCGACTTTCGACGAAGCACACGCTCGCGCTGACCAACCGCGGCGCGGCCACCACGGCCGACCTGCTGGCCCTCGCCCGCGAGGTGCGTGACGGCGTGCGCGACACCTTCGGAGTCACGCTGCGGCCGGAGCCGCTGCTCATCAACTGCCGGCTGTAGCGCGATGGGATCTCAGCGCCGTCTGTGCTGACTGTGCTCTCAGCGCCGTCAGCGCCGCAGAATGCGGCTGCCGTTGTACTGTGCCGTCGGCTGCAGCACGATCCGGTCGAGGTTGACGTGCGCGGGCCTGGTGGCGGCGAAGGCGATGACCTCTGCCACGTCGCTCGCGGTGAGGGGTTGCAGGCCCTGGTACACCCTCTCCGCTCGCTCGGCGTCGCCGTCGAAGCGGTTCAGCGAGAAGTCCGTCTCGACCATCCCCGGCACGATCTCGGTCAGCCGCAGCGGATCTCCAAGATGCTCCGAGCGCAGGGTCTGGTGCAGCGCAGCCTGCGCGTGCTTGGCCGAGGTGTAGCCCGCTCCGCCGTCGTACACCTCGTGCCCGGCGATGGACGTCACAGTGATCACGTGCCCCTCACCGGAGGCGATCAGCTTCGGCAGCAAAGCCTTGGTAACGCGCAGCGTGCCGAGCACGTTCGTCTGCCACATCCAGTGCCAGTTCTCCTCGTCGGCCTCCTCGACGCGTTCCAGACCCCTCGCGCCACCGGCGTTGTTGACGAGGAGGTGGCATTCTGGGACCTGGTCGACGAACGAGGCAACGGACTCGACGTCCGTCACGTCCAGTTCGTGTGCGGTGCCGGACAGTTCCTCCGCGAGCTGACGCAGCCGGTTGAGGCGGCGTGCGCCGAGCACGACGTGGAACCCGGCTGAGGCCAGTGCCCTGGCGGTCGCTTCGCCGATGCCTGCGCTGGCTCCCGTTACGACTGCGGTTCGCATGCTCATGCCCGCATGCTGCCAAATGAAGCGAGTCCGCTCACGGGTGGTTCGCATTGTGATCGAGGAGGACAGGGTGATCGAACGGCGGACGGTGTTCAGGGCCGCCATCGCGGCAGGATCGGTCGGCGCGCTCGCGGCCTGTTCCGGGCGCACGGCGGGCACGGCCGAGGTGGATCCCGCGCAGGTGCCACCCAAAGCGAAGATCACGGCCGAGCCCGCGGTCGGTGCCAAGGACGTGTCCGTGCTCGCCCCTGTCACGCTGAAGGTCGAGGAAGGCAAGTTCACCGAGGTCTCGGTCACCAATCCCGAGGGCGAACCCGTCGCGGGCCACCTCGACGGTGACAAGCGCACGTGGACGAGTTCGGAGCCACTCGGCTACGGCTCGACCTACACCTACACGGCGGAGGCGGACGGCGACGACGGCAAGGTGGCCGAGTTCACCGGCAGCTTCGACACGATCAACCCGGCCACGCTGGTGCGGGCGACGCTGAATCCGGTCGACAACGCCGAGGTGGGCGTCGCCATGCCGATCAGCGTCAAGTTCAACGAGCCGGTCGCCGACCGCGCAGCAGCGCAGCGCGCACTGGTGGTGGAGACCTCCACCGAGGTGGAGGGCGCATGGGCGTGGCTGTCCGATAGGCAGGTCGACTGGCGGCCGAAGGAGTACTGGCCCGCCAACACCGACGTCAAGGTCACCGCCAAGCTCTACGGCGTGCACTACGGCGGCGGCGCGTACGGCAAGGCCGACGTCACCACCCAGTTCCGGATCGGCCGAAACCAGGTCGTCAAGATCCACACCCCGGACCATGTGATGCGCGTCTATCGCGACGGCCGCGAATCCGCCAGCTACCCGTGCAGCAACGGCAAGGACGCCGACCCCAATCTCAACACCCCCAACGGCACCGTGATCGTGATGACCAGGGAGCCGACCTCGATCTTCGACAACGAGCGCTACGGCTACACCGACGTGAAGAAGAAGTGGTGCTGCCGCATCTCCAACCACGGCGAGTACATCCACGAGAACGAGGAGAACCGCGCCAACATCGGCAAGAACAACACCTCTCACGGGTGCGTCAATCTGTTCGAGGTCGACGCCAAGGCATACTTCGACTCCGCGCTGATCGGCGATCCGGTGGAGATCACCGGGTCGAAGGCGGACTTTCCGCTCACGTCCGACGTGATGGACTGGCTGCTCGATTGGCAGACGTGGACGTCGAAGTCGGCCCTGTGACCCGACCCCTCGCCGGGGAGGACTGCCTCGACGGACACCTTCGGGGAAGGTCATGCAGATGAGAACAGAGGTCGTCGGTGCCGGTGGCGCCAGGATCGGCGTTCGCGTGGCGGGCGCCGACAGCGGGCCGCCGATCGTCTTCGTGCACGGCTGGGCACAGTCGGCTCGCGCCTGGGATGCCCAGTTCGCCGATCCACGGCTGCGGGAGCGGTTCCGGCTGCTCGCGTTGGACCTGCGCGGTCACGGTGGTTCCGACGTGCCATCGGGCGGCTACGACGACCCGGCGGTGTGGGCCGACGACCTGGCCGCCGTACTTGGCCTCGCGGGTGAGCCCGCGGTCGTCGTCGGGTGGTCCTACGGCGCGCTCGTGATCACCGACTACGTTCGCGTGCACGGCACCGCAGGGCTCGCGGGCATCGTGCTGGTCGGCGGGATCACCGAGATCGGCAAGGGTCACCCCGGCGGCTGGGTCGGTTCCGCGATGCGCTCGGCGCTACCCGACGCGCTGGCGGACGACATCGACGTCGCGCTGCCCGCGCTGACCCGGCTCATCGGGGAGATGTCGGTGAACCCGCTGCCGGGTGCGGTCGCGCAGGCCATGCTCGGGGCCAGTCTCAGCGTCCCGCCGCCGGTGCGAGCGGCGCTGTTCAGCCGCGACGTCGACAGCGCGGAGGTGCTCGCTTCGATCGACGTCCCCACCCTGGTCACGCACGGTACCGAGGACGCCACCGTCGATCCGAGGGCGGGCGAGTACGCGGCCGGGAAGATACCCGGGGCGGCGACGCGTTGGTGGGTTGGTGTAGGCCACATACCGTTCGTCGAAGCCGCGCCGGAGTTCAACGAGACCCTGGCGCGGTTCGTCGAGGAGCGGGCGCAGGGCGCCCCAGCAGAAAGGTGATTCGGTGACGATCTCCTTGTACCGGACGGCACCGAGGCCGCGCCGGGTCGCGGTGCTGTCCGTACACACCTCCCCGTTGGAGCAGCCTGGTACCGGCGACGCGGGCGGAATGAACGTCTACATCACCCAGACCGCGATCGAGATGGCCCGAAGCGGGGTCAGCGTCGAGGTGTTCACCAGGGCCACCTCCTCGGAGCAGCCGCCGGTGGCGGAACTGGCACCCGGGGTCATCGTGCGCCACATCCCCGCGGGCCCTTTCGAGCCGCTGGAGCGGCACGAACTACCCGCTCAGCTGTGTGCCTTCACCTCGGGCGTGCTGCGAACCGAGGCGTTCCACGAGCCCGGCTACTACGACCTCATCCACTCGCACTACTGGATCTCCGGCCAGGTCGGTTGGCTGGCGAGGGACCGGTGGGGGGTGCCGCTGGTGCACACCGCCCACACCCTGGCCAAGGTGAAGAACGCCGCGCTCGCGGAGGGCGACAAGCCCGAGCCGCGCACCCGCGTGATCGGTGAGCAACAGGTGGTGGCCGAGGCCGACCGCCTCGTCGTCAACACCGATGTGGAGGCCGACCAGCTGATCCGGCTGTACGACGCTGATCCCGGCAGTGTGCGCACGGTGTCGCCGGGCGTGGACCTGCACACCTTCCGCCCCGGCTCCAAAGCCGCCGCCCGGCAGGCGCTGGATCTGCCTGCCGATGCCGTCGTGCTGGCCTTCGTCGGCCGAATCCAGCCGCTCAAGGCACCCGACGTGCTGCTGAACGCGGCCGCGCGACTGCTGCGACGGCACCCGTGGTTGCGACGGCGACTGGTGGTGCTGATCGCGGGCGGCCCTTCCGGCACGGCGATGGGGCAGCCTACAGCGCTGCGGGAACTGGCCTCCTCGCTCGGGATCGCGGAGCTGACGCGGTTCCTGCCGCCGCAGTCGGGCCAGCGGCTGGTGCAGGTGTACCGTGCCGCCGACGTGGTGGCGGTGCCCAGCTACAACGAGTCGTTCGGGCTGGTGGCGCTGGAGGCGCAGGCGTGCGGAACCCCGGTGGTCGCCGCGGAGGTCGGCGGCCTTCCGGTGGCCGTCGACCACGGGGTTTCCGGCATCCTGGTGCCCTCGCACAGCGCGGACGACTGGGCCGGTGCGCTCGACCTGGTCGCGCTGAGCCCGCACCGGCGCGCCCAACTCGCCACCGGCGCGTTGCGCCATGCCGAGCGGTTCTCCTGGAAGCGCACCACCGACGCGCTGCTGGACGCCTACACGGAGGCGACGAGCGCGTTCCAGGGCGCGGCGCTGGGGGTGGCGGTATGAGCGTCGACGAGGTCATCCGGCACACGCTGGATTCGGCCGAGCTGGACTACGACCGCAAGGGCGAGGGCGTGTACTTCGTCACGCTGCCAGGCACCAAGAAACTGCAGACCAACTGCTGGCTGGTGGCGCGGGAGCATTCGCTGGCCATCGAGGCCTTCGTGTGCAGGCGACCCGACGAGCGGCACGAGGACGTGTACCGGTTCCTGCTGCGTCGCAACGCCAAGCTGTACGGCGTGCACTACACGATCGACGCGGTTGGCGACATCTACCTCGTAGGACGGCTCGGCCTCGACGCGGTGAGCGAGGCGGAGTTGGACCGGTTGCTCGGGCAGGTGCTCGAAGCGGCGGACGGTGACTTCAACACGCTGCTCGAGATCGGTTTCGCTTCGTCGATCCGGCGGGAGTGGGACTGGCGGGTCTCGCGCGGTGAGTCGCTTGCCAACCTGCGGGCGTTCGCGCACCTGGTGGAGCCCGAGGGCGAACACCGGCCCGGCTCGCTGACGGACGACTGAGGGGCGGGTCGCGGGGCGGCTCGAGGGAGGGGGGAGTCGCGAACTCGAGCCGCCCCGCTGACGTTCCCGCCGCGTGGACCCGGTGACGAGGGGGATGCCAACGGGGCCGGCGGGTCGCAGCTCGGCAGGGGGGAGACGAGCTGCGCCTACAACCGCGTTCGGCCGGGGAGTGCGTGGTTTCCGACCGAGCGGGTTGGTAGCCAACTTGTCAGACTCGGGTCTGTAATCACAAGACTACTTACTACCCCGATTGGGTGAATTTCTCCAACGTCGTTAACGCATCGCGACATCGTTAACCATATTGAAATGTTATTGGCGCTACGTCTAGCGATCGGGTTAACACGGCACGGTACGTCCGGCCCACGGTCGGTAGAACTCACCCATGCAGCTGGCCTCGGCTAGCACAACGCAAGCCTTCTGGCACGCTGAACGCATGGCCGAACTTGGGACTCTGGTGCTGCTGCGACACGGGCAGAGCACGTGGAACGCCGAAAACCTCTTCACAGGCTGGGTTGACGTCCCGCTGTCCAAGCTGGGCGAGCAGGAGGCGCGCCGTGGCGGCGAGCTACTCGCCGAGGCCGGGTTGTTGCCCGACGTGGTGCACACCTCACTGCTGCGAAGGGCGATCTCCACGGCGAACATCGCACTGGACGTTGCCGATCGGCACTGGATCGAGGTGCGCCGCGACTGGCGGCTCAACGAGAGGCACTACGGCGCGTTGCAGGGCAAGAACAAGAAGCAGACGCTGGAGCAGTTCGGCGAGGAGCAGTTCATGCTGTGGCGGCGCTCCTACGACACCCCGCCGCCCCCGATCGAACCCGGCAGCGAGTTCAGCCAGGACGCCGACGTGCGCTACGCCGAACTCGGCGCCGAACTGCCGATGACCGAGTGCCTGAAGGACGTGGTGGCGCGCATGCTGCCGTACTGGGAATCCTCGGTCGTGCCGGACCTGCGGGCGGGCAGGACGGTGCTGCTCGCCGCGCACGGCAACTCGCTGCGGGCGCTGGTGAAGCACCTCGACGGCATCTCCGACACCGAGATCGCAGGCCTGAACATCCCCACCGGCATCCCGCTGCGCTACGACCTCGATGCCGACCTCAAACCGACCAACCCCGGCGGCACCTACCTCGACCCGGCGGCCGCCGAGGAGGCCGCGGCGGCGGTAGCCAGCCAGGGTCGCTGACCCACCGTCCGGGGCCGTGGCGCGTTCGGCGCTCGGCCCCGGGACGACAGCAGCCGGGCAGCCGCGACTCTCCGGGTACAGCGCCGTGATACTCCACCGCATCGAATGAACGTACTTTCGAGAAGTTCTACGAAGGGTGACCAGAGTGTGAACGGCCGCTGACCCAGCGGCGAACATGTGCCCAGCAGGTGTCGCGGCTGTCACGAGAGCACTTCCAGGACTAGGCCAACAGGCCACCCGGGCGCTTACCATGCGAATCGTGACGGCGTCCGCTTCCGCTGTGCTGGCCATCGCCGCCCTGGTGGTGGGCTCGGCCGTCGGTTTCATTCTCGCCAGGAACCGCTTCGCGGGCACGGACCGCCGACCGGCGGGTCCCACCGCCGCCGAACTACTCGAACGCCTCGTCCGCTCCTCCAACAACGGCGTCGTCGTGCTCAACCGGTTCGGTGACATGGTGCTGCACAACAGGCGCGCCGAGGCGCTCGGTCTCGTGCGGTTCAACCAGGCCGACGCCCGTGCCCGCAAGGCCGCCGAGCAAGTGATCAAGACGTCGCTGCCGCTGGAGATCGACCTGTCACCGCTTGCCGTGCGCGGCAGGGGACCCGAAGCCGTGCTCGGCGAGGTCCGCCCGCTCGGTGACGGCTTCACGGTGGTGGAGGCGGTCGACCACTCCGATGCCGTGCGACTGGAGGCCACCCGCCGCGACTTCGTCGCCAACGTCAGCCACGAGCTCAAGACGCCGGTGGGAGCCATCGCACTGCTCGCCGAGGCCGTGCTGGACGCGGCCGACGACAGTGAGGAGGTGCGCCGCTTCAGCGAGAAGATCCTTCGGGAGTCCACCCGGCTCGGCAAGCTGGTCACCGAACTCATCGCGCTTTCCAGGTTGCAGGGTGCCGAGCGACTGCCCGAGTTGACGGTGGTGGAGGTCGACGCGGTCGTGGAGGAGGCGCTCGGCCGCGTGCGGCTCGCCGCGGAGACGTCCGAGATCACCGTGACCACCGACGAGGCCAGCGACCTGCTGGTGGAGGGCGACCGCACGCTGCTGGTCACGGCGCTCACCAACCTGCTGGAGAACGCGATCGCGTACTCGTCAGCGGGAAGTCCGGTCTCGATCAGCAGGCGGCTCGTCGACGGGTTCGTGGAGATCGCCGTGACCGACCGCGGCATCGGCATCGCCGAGGACGAGCAGCAGCGGGTGTTCGAGCGCTTCTACCGCGCCGACAAGGCCCGCTCCCGTGCCACCGGGGGCACCGGTCTCGGTCTGGCCATCGTCAAGCACGTCGCCGCCAACCACGGTGGTGAGGTCCGGCTGTGGAGCAGCCTCGGGGTGGGCTCGACCTTCACCCTGCGCATACCCGCGCACGTGGCGGCAACCGACGACCAGCAGCCCGCGCCGCGGTCCCTGGTCGCGACCGGACAGGAAAGCACCGAACAGGGAGGAACACCGTGACGAGGGTGCTGATCGTCGAGGACGAGGAATCGTTCGCCGACCCGCTGGCCTTCCTGTTGCGCAAGGAGGGCTTCACCGCTGCCGTGGCCACCACCGGGCAGGAGGCACTCGAGGAGTTCGACCGCAACGGTGCCGACATCGTGCTGCTCGACCTGATGCTGCCCGGGATGAGCGGCACGGACGTGTGCAAGCAGTTGCGCCAGCGCTCCGCCGTGCCTGTGATCATGGTCACCGCGCGGGACAGTGAGATCGACAAGGTGGTCGGGCTCGAACTCGGGGCCGACGACTACGTCACCAAGCCGTACTCGGCGCGCGAGCTGATCGCCAGGGTCCGCGCCGTGCTCCGCCGCGGCGCCGAGCCCGCGGGTGACAACGAGGTGACACCCCAGGTGCTCGCGGCGGGACCGGTACGCATGGACGTCGAGCGGCACGTCGTGACCGTGGACGGGGAAGAGGTCCCGCTGCCGCTGAAGGAATTCGATCTGCTCGAATACCTGCTGCGTAACGTGGGTCGCGTGCTCACCCGCGGCCAGTTGATCGACCGGGTCTGGGGTGCCGACTACGTCGGCGACACCAAGACCCTCGACGTGCACGTGAAACGGCTGCGGTCCAAGATCGAACCGGACCCCGGCTCGCCGAGGCACCTGGTGACCGTTCGCGGGCTCGGCTACAAGTTCGAAACCTGACCGCTTCCACCCCCGATGTCGGCGACCGAGCGCGACGATGACCTCACCGGTGGTGGCACTGCTGCATATCGGCACAGTGAGGGGCCGAAGCCAGGTACCGTAGGGCTTCGTGCGCCTAGGGGTACTCGACGTGGGGTCGAACACCGTTCACCTGCTTGTGGTGGACGCGCATCGTGGTGCCCACCCGACGCCGATGCACTCGGAGAAGACCGTGCTGCGGCTCGGCGAACGCATCACGGGGGACGACAAGCTCAGCGATGCCGGAGCCGCCGAACTGTCCAGGACGGTGGCCGCGGCCAAGAAGTCGGCGGAGCGGCTCGGCTGCGAGGATCTGATGGCGTTCGCCACATCGGCCGTGCGAGAGGCGGGCAACGCGGGCAAGGTGCTGCGAAAGGTCGCCGAAGAGACCGGCGTGGAACTGCAGGTGCTCAGCGGCACCGACGAGGCGCGGCTGACGTTTCTCGCGGTGCGCCGCTGGTTCGGCTGGTCGGCGGGAAAGCTGCTGGTCCTCGACATCGGTGGGGGTTCGCTGGAGGTCGCGATGGGGATCGACGAGGAACCCGCGCTCGCGGCATCGTTGCCGCTCGGTGCGGGCCGGATCACCCGGACGCGGTTGCGGCACGATCCGCCGACCCGCTCCGAACTCGTGGCGACCACGGCGTGGCTGGAGGACCAACTCGGCGACCTCGCCAAGGAGGTCACCCGGCTCGGCGAGCCCGATCGAGTGGTAGCGACCTCGAAGACGTTCCGCTCTCTTGCCCGGCTCACCGGTGCCGCGCCATCCTCAGCAGGCCCGAGGGTGCGCAGGGTGCTCACCGACACAGCGTTACGCCAGCTGATCGCGTTCGTGTCGCGGATGCCCTCCTCCGACATCGCCGAACTGGAAGGGGTCAGCGCGAGCAGGGCGCATCAACTGGTCGCCGGAGCACTCGTGGCGCAGGCCACCATGCGAGCGCTGTCACTGGAGCTGCTGGAGATCTGCCCGTGGGCCCTGCGGGAGGGCGTGATCCTGCGGCGGCTGGACCATGTCAGTGACACGAATGGCACGGACCAAACCCCGCTTTTGACCGGCCAGGGACGGTGCGGATGACGCCTGGGTTCACACTAGACGCAGACAACGCGCGACGGGCACGGTGGAAAGGATGACTCGAGACAGCGACGGCGGGCGGCCACAGAAGACCGTGGCCGAGCTACTCGCCGAGCACGGCGGCCAGGTCGGCGGCAATCCGCGCCGTCGGCGGCGTCGCGCTGCCGAGGACGACGACGCGCCAGGCGGTCGCACGCCCAGAATGGGGGACACGGCACCTCAGGCGATCATCGACAGGGTTCGTTCCGAAGGGCCGCAGCCACCTCGTACCCGGCACAACGGCCACGCCGCGCCCGAGGCCAACGAGGAACCGCCGCCGGGTCGTGGCGGGCCGCGTCCGGGGCCGCCTCAGGCCCCGCCGCCACAGGCTCCGCGCCAGGGCCAACAGCCGCAGCCGCCGAAACCACGACAGCAGCAGTCGGGGCCACTTCCGCGCCCGCAGCACCCGACGGGCGGTTATCCCGTCCCCGGCGCCGAGGAGGTAGGCAGGCCGCCGCTGCCGCCGAGGGCGCCCAACGGAAGGCCGCCGCAGGGTGGGGTCCAGACCAACGGCGCGGTCAAACCGCCGCTCAACGGGGCACCGCACGGTCACACCGGCCCCAACGGCGTTCCCAACGGCGTCAAGCCACCGGGTGACGCGCAGGGCCGGATGAACTCGACGAGGCGCGTGCAGCCCGCACCGCCGCCCGCCGGTCAGCCACCGTCGTCGGCGCAGGACGGTTCGCTGGCCGCCAGGCTCGACGGGCTCGGCGAAGCGGAGGCCGATGTCGCCGAGCCGAAGGGTCCACCGCCGCCCGCACCGCACGGCACCGGCGCCTACCCCGCGCCGCCGCATCGGCGCAGGCCGCCACGGCTTCCCCCGGCGCCACCGCCGGAGCCCAGCACCGAGCAGTTCCCCGCGGTGGACGAGACGGCCATCGCGCAGGCACTGCCCGGCGCGGCCGCGGAGCCGCCCGCCGGGCTCTCCGGCTGGCACGGACAGCGCCAGGGTGGCTTCGACGACACCGAGATCGCCGTGCTGCCCACGCTCCCGCAGGAGGGCGACGACGAGGCCGAGGAGGGGCCGCCGACCGGCTACTACGTGCCGGAGTTCGACGATGACGACGACGCCTCGCAGCCCTACCGCAGCGGTGTGCTCGACGACGACCCGCTCGGCGAGGCGGACGACTACCGCGACTACGACGACGACTCCGGTGAGTTCACCTACGACGAATCCGAGGAGGCGGGCGAGGCCGCGCAGGAGACGGCATCGCCCGCACGGCAGTGGCTGGCGCTCGCGGGCCAACTCGCACTCGGCGTGGTCGGTGGCGCTGGTGTGTGGCTGGGGTTCAACTGGCTTTGGGTGGCGCTGCCCGCGGCCGCTCTCGTCGCGGCGCTGGTGGTTACCGTCGGGCTCGTCTGGATCGTGCGAAAGGTCAGGCGCGCGGAGGACCTGCAGACGACCGTGCTGGCACTGCTCGTCGGCCTGGTGGTGACCGTGTCCCCCGCCGCGCTGTTACTCCTCTCCAGGTAGCGCGTGGCCGCAGCGATCCGGGTCGGCCTTTCGACGGCCTCGGTGTGGCCGCTTCGCGCGGGCGAGGGTTTCGAACTCGCCGCCGCGCTCGGGTACGACGGCGTCGAGGTCATGGTGTGGGCCGACCCGGAGAGTCAGAGCGTGTCCGCGCTTCGCAAGCGCAGCCGCAGCACCGGCATGCCGGTGCTGTCCATCCACTCGCCGTCACTGTTGATCACCCAGCGGGTGTGGTCCCCGGACCCAGTGGTGCGGCTGCGCAGATCCGTCGAGGCGGCCGTGGAGCTGGAGGCTCGGACCGTTGTGGTCCACCCGCCGTTTCGGTGGCAGCGCCGCTACGGAGACGCGTTCGCCGACCTGCTCATCGAGTTGGAGGAGGAAAGCGGGGTCGAGATCGCCGTGGAGAACATGTTCAAGGTGCGTCCTCCCGGTGGCGCCAGGACCAGCCGGGTTTCGGCGTTTCGCCCCTCCATCGACCCCACCGACGTGGGCTACCGCCACTACACGCTGGACCTCTCGCACACCGCCGCCGCCGGGATGGACGCGATGCTGCTGGCCAAGCGGATGGGGGAGCGGTTGTCGCACGTGCACCTCGCCGACGGCACCGGCGTCCCCAAGGACGAGCACCTGGTGCCGGGGCGAGGCAACCAGCCGTGCGCACGGCTGCTGGAGTACCTGCTGGAGCACGGCTACCGCGGTCACGTCGTGCTGGAGGTCAACACCCGTGGCGCGAGGTACATGGCAAGGCGCGCCAAGGATCTCGCCGAGGCACTGCTGTTCACCCGCCTGCATCTGGGCCAGTAGGCGAACCCGCGCCACCGGCATCGCTGTGCCCGGGGGGAGAGCGTTTCGTGCCTACTCACACGTACAGTCATGCTCGTGGAGCCGCTGCGTTCGCTGATTCTCGCTGCCGCGGGCAGTGAAAGCATCCGTCGTCTGGTAGCCACGGCGCCCGGCGCTCGTGGTGTGGTGGGCAGGTTCGTCGCGGGGGAGACCATCGAGGAGGCACTGCGGGCGGTGCGCGGGCTCGCCGCCGACGGCAGGTGCGCGACTTTGGACTACCTCGGTGAGTACACCAGTGACGAGGAGCAGACCGAGCGGATCGTGCGCACCTACCTGCGCTTGCTCGACGAGTTGTACGCCAGCGGGCTCACCGCTCACGCCGAGGTGAGCGTGAAGCTCTCCGCGGTCACCGTGGCGGGCGATGAGGGGTTGGCGTTGCGCAACGCAGGCCGTATCTGCGCCGCAGCGGAGCAGTGCGGCACCACCGTGACCGTCGACATGGAGGACCACACCACCACTGACGCCACGTTGCGGGTGGTCACCGAACTGCGAAGGACGTGGCCCTCGGTGGGAGCGGTGTTGCAGTCGTACCTGCGGCGCACCGAGAGCGACGCCGTCGCGTTGTCGGGTAAGGGTTCTCGGGTGCGGCTGTGCAAGGGCGCGTACGCCGAACCCGCCGAGGTGGCGTTCGCCCGGGCACACGAGGTCGATCTGAGCTATGTCCGTAGCGCTAATGTGCTGCTCGAGGGTGGTGCGTACGCGATGTTCGCGACGCACGACCCTCGGCTGGTCGAGGTGCTCGGGCAGCGGGTGCGCTGGTACGGACGGGAGCGGGGCAGCTACGAGTACCAGATGCTTTACGGGGTCCGGCCGGACGAGCAGCGTCGGCTGGCGGCGGAAGGGGAGACCGTGCGCGTGTACGTGCCGTTCGGGGAGCAGTGGTACGGCTACTTGATGCGGAGGTTGGCGGAGCGGCCTGCCAACACCGCGTTCTTCCTCCGAGCGCTGGCCAGCCGTTCGTGAGCGCCGCGGAGCAGGAGGTCGCCCCGTTCGGGGAGGCCTGTGCCGTCCGTTCCCTGGGGGACGGCACGTTCACCGCGGATCTGCGGTTCGAATGGTCCATCGGAGGTCACCCGCACGGGGGTTTTTTGTTGGCGCTGCTCGCCAACGCGGCGGGCAGGGCGCTGGCAGAGCGAGGCGAGCCGCCCGCCGACCCCATGGTGGTCAGCGCGGAATTCCTGCGCGCACCCGCTGTGGGGCCCGCACTGTTGCGTACCGACATCCGCAAGATCGGGCGCAGGGCCACGGTGGTGGCGGTCGGCCTGGAGCAGCGGGGTCGAAGCTGCGTGGAGGGCAGGGTCACGGTGGGCAGGTTGCCGGTGCGGCCGCCGGTGTGGACCGACGCACCCGCGCTGCCCGCCGAACCGCCCCCAGGCACCATCCCGCTCACCGGGGAGACGTCGGACGGTGTGTTCAACCTGGCCAGCGGTTGCGACGTGCGTATCGACCCGGCCACTGCGGGCTACCTGTCCGGCAGGACGGGTGACCCGCCCCGGCTGCGCCTGTGGGCACGGCCGAAGGAGGGTGAGCCCGACCCGCTGTTCGCGTTGCTGGCCTGCGACATCAACCCGCCCGTGGTGTTCAACCTCGGCAGGTTCGGCTGGGCGCCGACAGCGCAACTGACCGCGCTGGTACGGACCCGGCCCTGCGCCGGTTGGCTGCGGGTGCACGTGGAGGCGCGTTCGGTGCAGGAAGGCTGGTTCGACTCCGACGCGGTCGTGGTGGACGCCCACGGTCGCATCGTCTGCCAAGCAAGGCAGTTGGCGCTGTCCCCGGCGCCGAGCGGGTAGCCGGCTGCCCGGGCGGGTAGCACGCTGCCTAGGCTTTGCGGCCATGGGAACCATCGCGGTACTGGGTGCGGGAAAGATCGGCGAGGCGCTGCTGTCCGGGCTGATCAGCGGGGGAAAGCCCGCCGAAGAGCTGCTGTTCACCGAGCGGCATCCCGAGCGGGCGGCCGAGTTGACCGAGCGCTACGGCATCGCGTCGGTGGGCGTGGCGGAGGCCGCCAAGCGGGCCGAGGTGCTGGTCGTGGCCGTCAAGCCGCAGGACATCGAGCCGTTGCTGGCCGAACTCGCGCCGCTGGTCGATTCCGGCTCGCTGGTGGTCTCGCTGTGTGCCGGGCTGCCGACCACGCTGTACGAGCGCAAGCTTCCCGATGCGGTGCCGGTGGTGCGGGTGATGCCCAACACCCCGATGCTGGTCGGTGAGGCGATGAGCGCGGTTTCGCCCGGCAGGTACGCCACCGCCGAACACGTGCGGGCAGTGGAGGACATGCTGCGTTCGGTCGGCAAGGTCGTCGAGGTTCCCGAGGCGCAGCAGGACGCGGTGACCGCGCTGTCGGGCTCCGGCCCCGCCTACTTCTTCTACCTGGTCGAGGCGATGATCGACGCGGGCATTCTGCTGGGGCTGCCCAGGGCCGTCGCCGAGCAGCTGATCGTGCAGTCGGCGGTGGGGGCCGCCAAGATGCTCGCGCAGGGCAGTGAGCATCCCGTGTTGCTGCGGGAGGCCGTGACCTCGCCCGCGGGCACCACCATCAACGCCATCAGGGAGTTGGAGCGACACGGGGTACGTGCCGCTCTGCTGGCCGCCATCGAGGCGGCAAGGGACCGATCGGTGGAACTGGGTAAGGCCCACGAGGCGTGACCGGCACCGTCGCTGGAGTCAATCCCCTCGACAGGCGTCGCACTGGCCCCACCTGTCCCGCTACCCTCGGCGTCAGCACGTGCGTGTCGGTACCGCTCGGTGGGGAAGCCGAGCGGCACGACACGTGCCGAAGGGGCACGGTGAATTGTTATGTCGCCGAGCAGGAAAGAAGACATGCCGGGGCCCCGGCAGGTCCAGTTCCTGACCGTCGCCGAGGTGGCCGCGCTGATGCGGGTGTCGAAGATGACCGTCTATCGGCTCGTGCACTCGGGGGAACTGCCTGCCGTCCGGGTCGGCAAGTCGTTCCGGGTGCCGGAAAAAGCTGTGCACGACTACCTGGACAACGCTTACTTCGACGTTGGGTAGGCCTGGGAAAGGCTTCCAGCGGTGACGGGTAACCTGGTAGGTCGTTCGTGACCGACCGTTGAGGAGCGCCTGTGGGCTCGGTGATCAAGAAGCGCCGTAAGCGTATGTCCAAGAAGAAGCACCGCAAACTGCTTCGCCGCACGCGGGTGCAGCGCCGCAAGCAGGGCAAGTGACCCGCTGACGCCCGGCCTGCGCGGGCGCGGGTCCGCAGGGCGTAACCGCCGTCGAAAACAGGTCACAGCCGGTTCGTTCACGTGCGGTTCGCCGGTACCATTCGAACTGTCTCGTCCGATCCGCCGCCAGACCTGCCTCTTCGCGGGGGTGTGATGCCGTCGAAAGCCGTCCTCATCACCGGGGTGGCCGGTGAGCTGGGCGGGCGGCTCCTCGCGCGGTTGGGCAACAGCGCAGACCTCGAACGTGTCATCGGTGTCGACACGGCTCCCCCGCGCGAGGACGTGCTGCGGCGGATGGGCCGGGCCGAGTTCGTTCGCGCCGACATCAGGAACCCGCTCATCACGAAGATCATCACCTCCTCGGAGGTCGACACCGTGGTGCACGCGGCCACCACGTCGCATCCGGTGGAACCGGGTCGGCGCAGGGCGATCAAGGAAGTCAACGTCATCGGCACCATGCGGCTGCTGGCCGCGTGTCAACGGTCGCCGCGCGTGCGCAAGCTGGTCGTCAAGTCCACGGCCGCGGTCTACGGGGCGGGGCCGCGCTCGCAGGCGGTGTTCACCGAGGACTCGGAACTGAGCGGCTCCGCCTCGAGCGGCTACGCCAAGGACGCCGTCGAGATGGAGGGCTACGTGCGGGGCCTGTCCCGCCGCCGCCCCGACATCGACATGACCGTGCTGCGGTTCGTCAACGTGGTGGGGCCGGACATCGACACGGTGTTCTCACGGTACTTCGCGATGCCGGTGGTGCCGACCGTGCTCGGTTTCGACGCGCGGCTGCAACTGCTGCACGCCTGCGACGCGCTCGGCATCCTCGAACACGCGACGCTGCACGACCGGCCGGGCGTGTTCAACGCCGCATCCGACGGGGTAATCACGGTCGGACAGGCGATCCGTCGAGCGGGTCGGCTGGAACTGCCCGTGCTGCCCGACGCGATGCCCGCGCTGGGCAGGATGCTGCGGGGCGCCCGGGTCGTCGACTTCTCCTCCGACCAGGTGCGGCTGCTCAACTACGGCCGCGTCGTGGACAACACCAAGCTGAAGCAGGAATTCGGCTACACCCCGAGATGGACGACGCGGGAGGCCTTCGACGACTACGTGCAGGGTAGGGGCCTGCGGTCGGTCGTTGACGGGCAGCGACTCGCGAGACTGGTGACGAAGGTCGACGCTTGGAGGGCGAAGCTGTGACTTCCGGCAGCTCGGCGCGGGTGATACCGCTGCACCGGGGCAGGAGCGCGCCGCGCGGCACCACGCGGCCCGACCGTGACGCGCCCGTGGTGACGCTGCCGACGTCGCAGGACAGCGGCCCGTTGCCCACCGACCCGGTCGCCAGGGTGTTGACCTTCCTGCGGCACCGCCTCACCGGCGACTATCCGGTGGACGAGTTCGGGTTCGACGTCGAACTCACCGAGACCCTGCTGTTGCCGCCGCTGCGGGTGCTGTACGACAAGTGGTTCCGGGTAAGCACACACGGCGCGGAGAACCTCCCGCGGCGTGGAGGCGCGCTGCTGGTGAGCAACCACTCGGGTGTGCTGCCGATCGACGCGATCATGGTGGGGCTGGCCGTCCACGACGAGCATCCCGAGCATCGCTACCTGCGGATGCTCGGCGCCGATCTGGTGTTCAAGACCCCACTGCTGAGCATGCTGGCCCGCAAGTCCGGGCAGACACTGGCGTGCCACCCGGACGCGGAGCGACTGCTGCGCGCGGGCGAGCTCGTGGGGGTCTGGCCGGAGGGGTTCAAGGGCGTCGGCAAGCCCTTCTCCTCGCGCTACAAGCTGCAGCGGTTCGGGCGCGGCGGCTTCGTGGCGGCTGCGCTTCGCACCGGCGTGCCGATCGTCCCGTGTGCCGTCGTCGGCGCAGAGGAGATCTACCCCAAGATCGGCGACATCCGGCCACTGGCGCGGCTGCTCGGCCTGCCGTACTTCCCCGTGACACCGTTCTTCCCGCTGCTCGGCGCGCTCGGCACGGTCCCGCTGCCCACCAAGTGGCATATCGAGTTCGGTGAACCCATCCGCACCGACACCTTCGACGCGGGCGCCCACGACGACCAGCTGCTGGTGCTGAACCTCACCGACCAGATCCGCGAGGCGATCCAGCACATGCTCTACCGCAGGCTGGCGCAGCGGCGCGGCATCTTCCGTGGCTGAGCGGAGCCTTTCTGAAGGCCGCTACGCTGCGCGCCTGCGGTAGGCGAGTCCGGCGGCGACCGCCCCCGCCAGGGCTCCGGCGCCGAGCACGGAAGGCACGCCGATCTTGGCGGCCTTGCGTCCGGTGCGGAAGTCGCGGATCTCCCAGCCGCGCTCTCTCGCGGTCTCGCGTAGCCCCGCGTCGGGGTTCACCGCGACGGCCGTGCCGACCACCGAGAGCATGGGAACGTCGTTTTGGGAGTCGGAGTAGGCGGTGCAGCGCTTCAGGTTCAGCCCCTCCCGCGCCGCCAGCGCCCGCACCGCGTGCGCCTTGGCCCTGCCGTGCAGCAGGTCGCCGACGAGCCTGCCGGTGTAGACGCCGTCCACGTTCTCGGCGACGGTGCCGAGCGCGCCTGTGAGGCCGAGCCGTCTCGCGATGATCGCGGCCAGCTCGACCGGCGTCGCCGTGACCAGCCAGACCCGCTGGCCGGCGTCGAGGTGCAGCTGCGCGAGCGCCCTGGTGCCTGCCCAGATCTTGTCGGCCATCAGCTCGTCGTAGATCTCCTCGCCGATGGCCACCATTTCCTCGACCGTGCGGCCGGCCACGAACGACAATGCCTGCTCACGGCTGGACTGCACACCCTGCTTGCTCTCCCTGCCGCCGACCCGGAACTTGACCTGCTGCCACGCGAAGCCCGCGAGGTCGGAGGTGGTGAAGTACTTGCGCGCCGCGAGTCCCCTCGCGAAGTGGAAGATCGAGGCGCCGATCATCATCGTGTTGTCCACGTCGAAGAAGGCCGCCGCGGTCAGGTCCGGCGGGGCAGGTGGTGGTGGCGGCTGCCGTCCCTCGTCGTCGCCGCTGTCGGGCTCGATGGTGGCAACCGACGCGGCTGATTCCATCGCGACCGCGGCGTCGGCGGAAGCCTCACCCGCCAGCGCCGCGAGGCGCTCGCGGTCCTTCCCGCGGCCTGCCAACCACGACACGCGCACCGCCTCCAGATCTTCACACTGTGCTCAGCACCCGCTCACAGAGTATCGAGAACGTCGCCGACACCCGAGAGCTATCCGATCCCCACTTCCGGCAAGCCGGGCAGCAGCGGCGGGATCGTCAGCGGCGGTGGCGGTGGTGGTGAGCCGTCCGGCAGCCGCGGCATGGTCGGTGTGGGGATCGGCGGCCCGTACACGGTGGTGCTCGAGCTGACCGGCGAGGCCGCGGGCAGCGGCGAGGTGGTCGGTTCCGGTTCCCGCACCACGGCCAGCGTGCTCTCGGTGTGCTCGGTATCCGGGATGGGTCGCGGTGGTGGCGTCGGAGTGGAACCGGGATCGGGTCGGCTGCCGGGAGGGTCGGTTGGCGGTGTGCCGCAGGCCCCGGTGGCGGGAATCGCGCCGATGTCGTCGAAGTCGCCGGAAGTGATCTGCCCGCAGTCCATCCTCGCGGCCAGTGCCGCGGCCCGCCGCTCGATCCGCGAGAGCAGGGCGCGCGGGGCCGCCGGTTCCTCGGGGAGCGCGGGGCTCAGCAGCGCGAGCTTGGCTTCCTGCTCGCTCGCCCACTGCCGAAGCGGGCTGAGCTGCCGGCCTCCGGTGCTGGTGGCCACGGCGGTGAGGCCGGAGGTGCCGGCTGCCGCCTCATCGGTGAAGTCGTCGAACGCGATCGCGTAGCTGTGCCGCGCCCGCTCCCCGCTTTCCACCAGCAGCGCGAGTTCGGCCAGCCGCAGTTCGGCGTACTCGAGGTGCTTGAGCGCCCTGCTCTCGTCGTCGAGCGTGAACTGGATGACGGCGGCCTCCCTGGCCCGCTTGAGGTCGTACAGTGCCTGGCCGGGCAGCGAGTTCCCGGAGAGGACGAGCGCGAGCCCGGAAACGGCGATGATCACGGCGGTCGCCGCGGTTGTCACCGCGGTCAGCCGTGGTCTGCGCTTCACCCCGCTGACGTCGGGGGTTATCCGGTCGGCGATGCGGGCACGAGCGTCGCCGCCGAGCGAGGCGGTCTCGCCCTGGCCCAGCCGCCGCAGGGCGGCCACGACGGCGAGTTCGGTGCCGAACTCGGAGTCGTCGCCGGTGTCGACAGCGCGAGCGAAACGCTCGTCCTCGCGTCGCCTCGATCGCGACCAGGGGGGCACCTTCACCTGGCCCGCCTCCACGCAGTCGTCACCGGATCCTTCGCCTGAGTAACGATCGATTGGCACGCGCGGTTACGGCCCCGGGCACGGCGAGTGCACGCGGCGAGACGGCTCAGCGAACTCCGGAAGGCAGCAGTTTGGCCAGCCTGCGAACTGCCCTGTGCTGCAGCGCCTTCACCGCACCCTCGTTGCGCTGCATGATCGCGGCGGTCTCGGCCACCGAGTAGCCCTGGATGAACCGCAGGATGATGCACTCGCGCTGGTCGTCACCGAGGTCGGCGATGCTGCGCAACAGTTCGTCGCTGGTCGTTCTACTGATCACCTGTTGCTCCGGTCCTGGGGCCTCGCTTCCTCGCGAGCCCGGCTCCGCCACCTCGTCGGTGACGATCTCGAGCCGGTACCGGCTCGACTTGACGTGGTCGAACACCAGGTTGCGGGCGATCGTGGTGAACCACGCGCCCACATCGCGGCCCTGGTAGGAGATCGAGGTGATGCGGCGCAGCGCGCGCAGGAACGTCTCGCTCGTCACGTCCTCGGCCAGATGCCGGTCGCCCACACGCAGCAGGACGTACCGGTAGACCCAGTCCACGTAGCGGTCGTAGAGCTTGCCGAAGGCGGCCGTGTCGCCGCGCTGGGCGGCTCGCACCAGCTCCCAGTTCTCGGCTACGGCGGCGTCCCTGGGCTCGATGTGGTCGCGTTCGACCGGTACGGGCGCATCGACGGCCCGGAGCCTCGCGGGTGCGGGACCAGCCGCAACAGCGATCGGCATGCTCACGTGTCGCACCTCCTCCGGGCCCGTTCCCGGCCTCCGCGTGATCATCGCCACTACGTCGCCTGAGGGAGCATACGCGTTGTTACCCCAAAGTAGGTAGTGGTGTCCTGATTGCGAACGGAGCACGGCCCTCACGCGACACCACGGTGACGGACTCGGCTGGCACACTGGCCGATACAGGAAAGGGGCTGGTTGTGACCGGTGTACGGGGCAATGTCGCCGACCTGGTGAGCACGGCTGCGGCGGCACATCCGACTGCTGTCGCGTTGATCGATACAGTGTCGGGCAACACACTGACCTGGAAAGCGCTGGATGCCGCCGTCGACGCGCTGGCGCGTTCGCTCGGCGAGGCGGGGCTGCGTCCGGGCGATCGGGTGGCACTGCGGTCGCCGACCTCCCCGGCCTTCGCCATCGGCTTCTTCGCCGTGACAAGGGCAGGGGGCATCGCCGTACCGCTTTCGCCGCAGGCGCCCGCCGCGGAACTGCTGCCGGTGCTCGAACACAGCGGTGCCCGCGTGCTGCTGGGAACCGCCGACGCCGAGCTGGGTGACGACGTTACGGTGCTCGAACCGGACCAGTGCGAAAGCGGTGATCCGGTCGACCCCGTCGGCGGCGGGGAGGACCTCGCGGCCCTGCTGTACACCTCGGGCACCTCGGGTCCCGCGCGCGGCGTGATGCTGTCGCACCGCGCGTTGCTGGCCAACGTCGAGCAACTGCGTTCGCTGCCCCCTCCTGTGGCCGCACCGGGCGATCGGGTGTTCATCGCCATCCCGCTGCACCACATCTACGGGCTCGGGCCCGGCCTGCTCACCACCGCCGCGGCCGGGGCCACCGCCGTGCTGGCTCCCCGGTTCGACGCGAAGCAGGCGCTGGCCCACTGCTCGACCCACCGGGTCACCGTGCTGCTCGGAGTGCCGGGCATGTACGCCGATTTCGCGGCGCTGCCCCCCGACGAGGTCGGCGAGCGGCTTTCCACGGTCCGGCTGCTGGTCTCGGGAGCCGCACCGCTGCGGCCCAAGGTGCTCGCCGCCATGCGGGCGGCCACTGGCCTGCCGGTCTACGAGGGCTACGGGCTCACCGAGGCGGCGCCCGTGGTCACCTCCACGCTCGTCACCGGCTACGCCAAGCCCGGATCGGTGGGGCGGCCGCTGCCGGGCGTCGAGGTGAGACTGGTCGACAGCGACGGAAGCGGGGAAGGTGTCCCGCTCGATCCCGCCGACCCCGACGACGCCTTCGGCGAGGACGAGGCAGGCACCGGGCTGGTCGCCGTCCGCGGCGAGAACCTGTTCTCCGGCTACTGGCCCGACGGTACGCACGGCCCGGACACCGACGGTTGGCTGCGCACCGGCGACGTGGGTTACCTCGACACCGACGGCGACCTGCACCTGGTCGACCGCGCCAACGACCTGATCATCGTCAACGGCTTCAACGTCTACCCCCGCGAGGTGGAGCAGGTCATCGCCGAGTTGCCGCAGGTGGCCGAGGTGGCGGTGGTCGGAGTGCTCGACGAGCGCAGCGGGGAGGCGGTGCGTGCGGTGGTGGTCCCGAAGCCGGGAGCCGCGCTGTCGGAACAGCAGGTGCGGCAACGGTGTTCGGAGCGGCTGGCCGGCTACAAGGTGCCTGCCACGGTGCGGTTCGTCTCCGAGCTGCCCCATTCGCCGACCGGCAAGCTGCGCCGCGCCGATCTGCGGTCATGATGGCCTCATGCACACAGTCACCGTCATGACCCGAGCGGGTTGCCACGCCTGCGAGCGAGCCGAGCAGCAGGTGGAGCGCATCTGCACCGAGTTGGGCGTGGAGTGGTCGACGGCCGACGTCGACTCCGACACCGAGTGGCGTGCCGAGTACGGCGACCGCGTTCCCGTCATCCTCGTCGACGGCAAGGAACACGGGTACTGGACGGTCGAGGAGGACCGGCTGCGGGCGGCGCTGTCGTCGTAAGCCTGTCGTCGTAAGCCTGCCGTAACCACGCCGCAGCTCTCCCGGCCCGCGAAAGCGGGTGAACATGGGTGGCATGAGCGATGTCACCGGCGGGCGGCGCCCGCCCCGCATCTCGGCGCCCGTCTCCGGCCTTGTCGGGGTGTTGGCCCTCGCCGTGGCGCTGGCCGCCGGACACCTGACGGCGGCCTTCGTGGGTATCGGCGCGTCGCCCTACCTCGCGGTCGGCTCGGCCGCCATCGACCTCGCCCCCACCTGGCTGAAGGACTGGGCGGTACGCAGCTTCGGCAGCTACGACAAGCTCGTGCTGCTCTCCGGCATGGCGGTCGTGCTCGTGTCGCTGGCCGTCACCGCGGGATTGCTCTCCCGGCGCCGCCCGCTCGCCGCCACGATCGTCATCGTCGGGCTCGGTGTGCTCGCCGGCGTCGCGGTGTTGACAAGGCCTGATGTCGGGCGGCTCGCGTTACTGGCCCCGGTTGCCGCCGTCGCGGCCGGGCTGGGCACCTTCCACTGGCTGCACGCGTTGGCCCTGCGCGGCGGCACCGACCCGCACGAGCGGCCCACCGAGCAGGCTGCGCCCACCACGCCCACCACGCCCACCACGCCCACCACGCCCACCACGCCCACCACGCCCACCACGCCTGCCTGCACCGACCGGCGCCGCTTCCTCACCGCCGCGGGCGGGGTCGCGGCGGGAGCCGGGCTGGCCGGGCTCGGCGGGGTGCTCATCGCGGGCGGGAAGGACGCGGCCGGTTCACGGGCGGGCGTTGGCGAGCTGGCGGTGGCCCGGCCCGCGCCGCCGGTTCCGCCCGGAGCCGACTTCGCGGCCTCCGGCACGCCGTCGTTCCTCACCGGCAACGAGGCGTTCTACCGCATCGACACCGCGCTGGTGGTCCCGCAGGTTCGCGCGCAGGACTGGACGCTGCGGGTGCACGGCATGGTGGAGCGGGAGCTGACCCTCGACTACGCCGACATCCGCTCCCGGCCACTCGTGGAGCGCACGATCACGCTGTGCTGCGTTTCCAACGAGGTCGGCGGCCCGTACGTGTCCACGGCCAACTTCATCGGCATCGACCTCGCGGACCTGCTCGCCGAGGCCGGGATCGCGCCAGGTGCCGAGCAACTGTTCTCCACCAGTGCCGACGGCTGGACCTGCGGCACCCCCGTCGAGGCGGTGACGGACGGCTCGCGCGGCGCCATGCTGGCTATCGGCATGAACGGCGAGCCGTTGCCGCTGGAACACGGCTTCCCCGCCCGCCTGGTCGTGCCGGGCCTTTACGGCTACGTTTCGGCCACCAAGTGGGTCACCGACCTTGAGCTCACCACCTGGCAGGCGCGGCGGGCGTACTGGCTGGAGCGAGGCTGGGCGCGGCGCGCCCCGGTGAAGACCCAGTCGCGAATCGATTCCCCCAAGGCCTCGGCGACCGTGCCCACCGGCACCATCACGGTCGCGGGCACCGCGTGGGCGCAGTCGCGGGGCATCGCGAAGGTCGAGGTACGGCTGGATGGGGGGCCGTGGCGAACGGCGGAGCTTTCCGCCGACGTCAGCGACGACGCCTGGCGGATGTGGCGCATCGAGCTGGAGCTGCCTCGCCCCGGCGAGTACTCGGTGGCTTGTCGCGCGACCGACAAATCCGGCTACCCGCAGACCGGTGAGCGGGCACCCGTCGTCCCCGATGGCGCGACCGGCTGGCACACGGTGAGATTCACGGCCCGGTAGCGCGCGGCCACAACCGGCAGGGGAGCTGACAACGCGTCACCAAAGTGCCCGGTGTGGCCTGCGTCAATGCTGTCACCAGCCACTTTGTGCCTGCGTTCACAAGTGGCTACCGTATTGCCCAGTACAGGCGGGCATCGAACACCCTCCCGCCCGTTTGGTCAAGGGTTGATTCTCACTCAGCGACAGGAGAGCCAGCGTGGTGGCACAGCGGGGCCGGCGCAACGGGGCGGTGCCCGCGCCCAAGCCCGCGCCCAAGCGGAGGCCGGCAACGCCGGACGCCGACAACGCGCCTACCGCGGAACTGCCTGCCGTGAGTGACAACGGCAGCGACAGCAGCAATGTCAGTGGCACCGTCAACGGCGCCGACCCGGAGGTCAGGGCCAAGTCCATCCCCGAGGCCGCCGTGGCGAGGCTGGCCGTATACCTGCGGGTGCTGTGCGCCATGGCCGAGCAGGGCGCCACCACGGTGTCGAGCGAGGAACTCTCCGCCGCGGCCGGGGTGAACTCGGCGAAACTGCGCAAGGACCTGTCCTACATCGGCTCCTACGGCACCAGGGGCGTCGGATACGAGGTCGAGGTGCTCATCGGGCAGATCGAGCGCATCCTTGGCCTAACCCGCAAGCACAAGGTCGCGGTGGTCGGCATCGGCAACCTCGGCCACGCCCTCGCGAACTATGGTGGATTCCCGGGACGGGGTTTCCCTGTCGAGGCGCTGTTCGACATCGACCCCGACCTCGTCGGAGTGCCTGTCGGTGGCATCCCCGTCTCGCACCTGGAGGAAATCCCCCGGGTGTGCGCGGAGCGCCAGATCTCCATCGGCGTGATCGCCACACCGCCCGCGGCCGCGCAGACGGTGTGTGATCGCCTCGTCGCGGGTGGGGTCGGCAGCATCTTGAACTTCGCCCCCGTGGTGCTCCAAGTCCCCGAACATGTCGAGGTGCGGAAGGTCGACCTGGCTGTGGAACTGCAGATCCTGTCTTTCCATGTGGCGCGCAAGGCGGACGGCGAGGCCGGCAGCCAGGTCATCGGTGACGTGGTGGTGCCGTCATGAGCGTGTTGGCGATCGGACTGTCGCACCGCACGGCTGACCTGGCCACGCTGGAGCGCGCGGCCGTGCCCGCCTCCGAGGTGGCCAAGGTGCTGCACGAGTTGCAGCAGGCCGAACACGTCTGCGAGGTCATGCTGCTTTCGACGTGCAACCGCATTGAGGTCTACGCCGTGGTGGAGACCTTCCACGGCGGTCTCGCCGACGTGTCCGAGGTGCTGGCCCGGCAGGCCGGCGTCGAGGCGGCACAGCTGTACGACCACTTCTACGTGCACTACGCGGGAGCCGCCGTGGAGCACGTGTTCTCGGTGGCGGCGGGCCTCGATTCGATGGTGGTAGGCGAAACCCAGATCCTCGGGCAGGTCCGTGCCGCCTACGCCACCGCGCGCGAGGCGGGCACGGTCGGCCGCGGTATGCACGAGCTGATCCAGACGACGCTTCGAGTCGGCAAGCGGGTGCACGCCGAGACCGGCCTCGACACGCTCGGCGCTTCCGTGGTGTCGGAGGCGCTGGCCGCGGCCGGTGAGCTGGTGGGCAAGCGGGCACTGATCGTCGGCGCGGGTTCGATGGGCGCACTCGCGGCCTCACGGCTGCGCAAGGCAGGCATCGGTGAACTCGCCGTCGCCAACCGCACGCTCTCCAACGCCTCCCGACTGGCCGATTCGGTGGCTGAACAGGGCATCAGCGCGCGTGCGGTGTCGATGGCAGAGCTGGACACCGCCGTCGAATGGGCCGACGTCGTCGTGTCGTGCACCGGCGCCAAGGGTGCCGTGCTCGCCGCGGAGCACGTCGGCCCGCGAGAGGACTCGCCGCTGGTCATCTGCGACCTCGGGCTGCCGAGGGACGTCGAGCCGGAGGTCGCCGAGCTCCCCGGGGTGCAGGTGGTGGACCTGGAGACAGTGCGCGCGCGGATGCGCAGGACCGGCTCGGCGACGACGGACAGGCAACTCGCGCTCGCCTCCGGCATCGTGCTGGACGAGGTCCGTGCCTACCTTGCCAGCCAGCGCAGCTCCGCTGTCACACCCACCGTGACCGCGCTGCGCAAGCGGGCGGCGGAGGTGGTGGACGCCGAGCTGCTGCGGCTGGACCGGCGGCTGCCCGAACTCGACGCCGAGGTCAGGGAGGAGCTTTCCCGCACGGTCCGCAGGGTCGTCGACAAGCTCCTGCACACCCCCACCGTGCGCGTGAAGCAACTGGCCGCCGAGACGGCTGACACCGACTACGCGAGTGCGTTGCGCGAGCTGTTCGGGCTCGACCCGCAGCTGCCGAACGTGGTGTCCAGCCCGTCGGTGACCGCCAAGCACGACCAGATCGACGGTGACGCACGTGGCTGACAGGACCATCCGGATCGGCACGAGGGGCAGCAAACTCGCTCTCGCGCAGACCGGCACGATCGCCAAGCGGCTCGAGGAAGCCGGGCACGAAGTCGAGATCGTCACGGTCTCAACGCCCGGCGACCGCTCCAGCGCGCCGATCGCCGAGATCGGTGTCGGGGTGTTCACCTCCGCGCTGCGGGACGCGCTGCTGAACAAGCAGGTCGACGTGGCGGTGCACTCCTACAAGGACCTGCCGACGGCGGCGGAACCCGGCCTCTCACTCGCCGCGGTGCCGCCGAGGGAGGACCCAAGAGACGCGCTCGTCGCGCGGGACGGGCTGACGCTCGGTGAGCTTCCACCTGGCTCCGTCGTCGGCACCGGGGCGCCGCGGCGGATGGCGCAGCTTCGCGCGCTCGGTCTCGGCCTCGAGGTGGTTCCCATCAGGGGCAACATCGACACCCGCATCGGCAAGGTCACCTCGGGTGAACTCGACGCCGTCGTGCTCGCCCGCGCGGGCCTGGCCAGGGTGGGCAAGCTGGATGTGGTCACCGAGACCCTGGACCCCATCCAGGTTCTGCCCGCACCCGCTCAGGGTGCGCTCGCGGTGGAGACCCGCGTCGACGACGTGGACACCGAACACCTGATTCACTCCCTTGTGGACGATGCGCCGACAAGGGCCTCGGCGGCCGCCGAGCGGGCCATGCTGGCCGCGCTCGAGGCAGGTTGCAGCGCACCCGTGGGTGCGCTGGCCGAGGTGGTGGAGGACCTCGACAGTGAGGGCGCGGTCATCGAACGCCTCTCGCTGCGTGGGATCGCCGCCGTCGATGTCGAGGGCGACGCGGTGCGAATCCTTCGCGCGTCGGCCATCGCCGAGAAACACGAGGCGGAGCAACTGGGCCGTGCGCTGGCCGCCGAGTTGCTCGACCTCGGTGCCGGGGCACTGTCTCATTGAACGTCTCACCGGACTTCTCACTGAGCGTTGCACTGAACACCGCCCCACCGAACATCGAACGAAAGACCGTAACCGCTCGGCCGGCTCCTGAGAACGGCCGAATACGAGGAGAGACGACGTAGATGACCACCCGCGCACGCAAGACCACGGGGCGTGTCGCCTTCGTGGGCTCGGGGCCCGGCGACGCCGGACTGCTGACGGTTCGCGCCCAGGAACTGCTCGCGAAGGCGGAACTGGTGGTGACCGATCCGGACGTGCCCGCGGGGGCACTCGCCTACGCGGGCGCGGACGCCGAAGTCCGGCCCGCCGTGGGGGAGCCCGGCGATGTCGCCAAGGACCTGGCCGCCGAGGCCAAGGCGGGCAGGCTCGTGCTGCGGCTGGTCTCCGGTGACCCGCTCACACAGCCTGCCGTCGTCGCGGAAGTGCAGGCTGTCTCGCGCACCAGCGCCGTATTCGACGTCGTGCCCGGGGTCTCGCCGGGCACCGCGGTGCCCGCCTACGCCGGTGTCGCGCTGGGAGGGGCGCACACCGAGGTGGACGTCCGCTCCGAGGTCGACTGGGCAGGGCTGGCGGCCACGCCCGGCACGATCGTGCTGCACGCGACGTCCAGCCACCTCGCGGAGGCGGCGTCGGCGCTGATGGAGCACGGCCTGGCACCGCAGACACCGGTGGCGGTCACCTCCAACGGGACGAGCAACACCCAGCGCACCGTGGACTCGACACTGGTCTCGCTGTCCGCCGACGCGGGGGAACTCGTCGGCCCGCTCGTGGTGAGCATCGGCGCGGCCGCGGGCAACAGGCAGAAGCTTTCCTGGTGGGAGTCTCGCGCGCTGTACGGCTGGAAGGTGCTCGTACCGCGCACCAAGGAGCAGGCAGGCGACATGGCCGAGCGGCTGCGCAGCCATGGTGCGACCTCGCACGAGGTGCCGACCATCTCGGTGGAGCCGCCCCGCAGCCCGGCGCAGATGGAGCGCGCCGTGAAGGGCCTGGTCGACGGCCGCTACCAGTGGATTGTGTTCACCTCCACCAACGCGGTGCGAGCGGTGTGGGAGAAGTTCGCCGAGTTCGGGCTCGACGCCCGGGCCTTCTCCGGCGTGAAGATCGCCTGTGTCGGGGAGTCGACGGCGGAGAAGGTGCGCTCCTTCGGCATCATCCCGGAACTGGTGCCCTCCGGCGAGCAGTCCAGCGAGGGCCTGCTCGCGGAGTTCCCGCCCTACGACGACGTGCTGGACCCGGTGGACCGTGTGTTGCTGCCGAGGGCCGACATCGCCACCGAGACGCTGTCGGCCGGACTGCGCGACCGGGGCTGGGAGATCGACGACGTCACCGCCTACCGCACGGTGCGCGCGGCACCGCCACCGGCGGAGACCCGAGAGATGATCAAGACGGGCGGCTTCGACGCCGTGTGCTTCACCTCCTCCTCGACGGTGCGCAACCTGGTGGGTATCGCGGGCAAGCCGCACGCGCGCACGCTGGTGGCCTGCATCGGTCCGAAGACGGCCGAGACCGCGACCGAGTTCGGGTTGCGGGTGGACGTGCGGCCGGAGAAGCCCAACGTCGTGATGCTGGTGGACGCGCTCGCCGAGCACGCCGCGAAGCTTCGCGCCGAGGGCGCACTGCCGCCGCCTCGCAAGGCCAAGCGCGCTCGCCGCTCCTGATTCCCGACGACGGCGCGGGCGCGCTGCGTGGCTCAGTGGAGGCGACGCCAGGGCGCCCGCGCTATAGGCGGCACCAGTTGAGGCAGAGCCGCTCCAGTATCGCCACGGATTCGGCGAGCTTGCGGATCGATACCCACTCGTCGGTCACGTGTGCCTGTTCCGGTTCGCCGGGACCGCAGATCACGGTCGGCACCGAGCCGAGCGCCGGGGTCAGCACGGAGGCGTCGGTGAAGTAGGCGGCGGCACGCGGCGCGGTGTCCTTGCTGCCCGTGACCTCCCGCACCACCTCGGCCGCCGACGCGGCCCATTCGTCGTCGGGATCGGTCCACACGGCGGGCAGGTCGACCATCGGCCGTAGCTGGACCTGCGGGCCGAGGCGCTCGCCGAGGCTCGCGAGCACCTCGGCGTGGTCCTGGCCTGCCACGGTGCGCACGTCGACGGTCGCCTCAGCGGCATCGGGCACGGAGTTGGTGTTGAGGCCGCCGTGGAAGGTGCCCACGTTCAGGGTCGGCGTTCCCAGCACGGGGTGGGCAGGGACGTCGAAGGCGTGATCCCGTAGCCGGGTGACGGCCTCGGCGAGCTTGTAGACGGCGTTGTCGCCGAGGTGCGGCATGGAGCCGTGCGCGGTGACGCCGCCGGCCTGAGCGGACAACCACAACGCCCCCTTGTGCCCGTGCAGCAGCGCGTTCCCGGTCGGCTCGGTGATCACCAGCGGGCCGCTGGGTTCGCCGCGCAGCCGTTGCGCGGCGTGCCGCGCGCCCTGCGAGCCGGTCTCCTCCGCCGCGGTGAGCACCAGCCGAAGGCCTGCTCGTTTCGGCCGGGTGGCACCGAGTTTGCTGGCCGCGGCGACGATCGCCGCCACACCGCCCTTCATGTCGGCGGTGCCGCGCCCGTACAACCGGTCGCCGTCCGGCTCGGCGTCGAAGGGGTCGTGCCGCCATCGCGCCGTACCCAACGGCACCGTGTCGACGTGTCCGGAAAGGCACAGCGGCGGCTGGTCCAGACCGGTGTGCCACTCCGCCACGAGGGTGCCACGGCCCGGTTCGTGCTCCTCGATGTCCACTGTGAAGCCCGCCTGCTCCAGCAGCGGGGCCACAACGGCCAGCGCCTGGCTCTCGTCGTGTCCGATCGTGTCGATCGAGACCAGGTCCCTTGTCAGCCGCACTACGTCGACGCTCATTCGACAGCCGCCTTGGTGTGTGGATTGCCGTACCAGCAGCGTAGGCGTGATCGCCGGGTCGCGGGGACCGCGGTTTCGGGGGAAGGCCTGTTGCCTGCCGCACGCGGGAGTACGGTGGTAGGGGTGTTCCCTGAGCATCGTCCCCGCCGGTTGCGTGGCACCGCCGCCATCCGCCGCCTGGTCAGCGAGACCACGCTGCGCCCGCGCCAGTTGATCCTGCCGATGTTCGTGGCCGAGGGCGCCGACGCACCGAAACCGATCGCCAGCATGCCCGGAGTCGTGCAGCACAGCCGCGACTCGCTGCGCAAGGCCGCCGTGGAAGCCGTTCGTGCGGGCGTCGGTGGGTTGATGTTGTTCGGCGTGCCGAGGACGCACGACGCCGTCGGCTCCGGTGCCACCGACCCCGACGGCGTTCTGAACGTCGCGCTGCGCGACCTGCGTGCCGAACTCGGCGACGACACCGTGCTGATGGCCGATACCTGCCTGGACGAGTTCACCGACCACGGTCACTGCGGCGTGCTCGACTCCCGTGGCGGGGTGGACAACGACGCCACGCTGCAGCGCTACGCCGAGATGGCGGTGGCGCAGGCGGAGGCGGGCGCCCACCTGCTCGGCCCCAGCGGGATGATGGACGGCCAGGTCGGAGTCATCCGCAAGGCGCTGGACGGCGCGGGCTACGCCGAGACCGGCATTCTCGCCTACTCGGCCAAGTACGCCAGCGCCTTCTACGGCCCGTTCCGGGAGGCCGTGGACAGCCAGCTCAACGGCGACCGCAAGACGTATCAGCAGGATCCCGGCAACGCACGCGAGGCGCTGCGTGAGATCGAGTTGGACGTCGCCGAGGGCGCCGACATCGTGATGGTCAAGCCCGCGCTGTCCTATCTGGACGTGGTCAGCGCGGCGGCGCAGGCGTCGCCCGTTCCGGTGGCCGCGTACAACATTTCGGGGGAGTACGCGATGGTGGAGGCGGCGGCCGCCAACGGCTGGGTGGACCGCGAGCGCACGGTGTTGGAGGTGCTCACCTCGATCAGCAGGGCCGGAGCCGACCTGATCCTCACGTACTGGGCCGCTGAAGCGACGGCCTGGCTGGACTAGAGTCGCCTGCCGTGACTGACTCAGACGAATCGGATGACCAGCGGCGTTCGCGGGGGCTGCCGCCCGCGCCGCGCCCTCCCGGCGAGGAGCGCGAGCGGGTCGACCCGCCCACCCCTGTGAAGATCTCCTTCGTGCTGTGGCTGCTCTCCGGTGCGGTACTCGTCGCCGGGTTCGGCTACACGCTCACGGCCAAGGAAGAGATCATTGAAGCGATCCTCGCCGTGAACAACGACCCCAACATCAGCGAGGAGCAGATCCGCTCGGGCGCGACGACGCTGTTGTGGACGTTGTTCGTCGGTGCGCTGGTGTTCGCGATCCTGTTCGCGCTGTTCGCCTACAAGGCCAGGGAGGGCACCCGCTCGGCGCGGACCATCCTGACGGTGCTCGCGGCCATCGTGCTGATCTTCCAACTGGTGCTGTTCTCCAACCTGATCACACTCGCCGCCGCGTTCCTGGCGATCGTGGCCGTGGTGCTGATGTACCTGCCCACGGTCGCCGATTACTTCCCCAAGGTGCCCAAGTCGCTGCCCCGATCGTGACCGAGCCGCTGTACCTGGAGCGAGGCGCGGGCTACGGGCCGTTGCTGTGGGGGCCCGCGTTCGCCGTGGTGGGCGCGCTCGTCGAGTTGCTGGTGGGTGATCGGCCGCACTGGTTCATGTGGGCCGTTGTCGCGCTCGGGCTGCTGGTGCTGACGTCGGTGTGGGTGTACGCGCGCAGGCGGTTCCTCACCGTGCGGGTGACCGGTGAGGAGTTGTGGCAGGGCCAGCAGCGGCAGCCGATCGCCGCCATCACCGACATCCCCGGCGCCACGGACAACACCGACGTGGTCACGCCCACGGGCGCCAGGGTGCTGGGCGGCGGCTGGAGCGCACCGCACAAGTATCAGGAAGTGCCGCTGCGGCTCGCGGACGGGTCGGTGGTGGTGGCGTGGGCCCGCGACGCCGAGGCGTTGCGTACCGCGCTACGCACGGCCATGAGACACTGCGACACGTGAGCGAACTCGCCGCACCCATGCCCGCGGAGTCGTCGGGTGAGCGGCTGCACGAGCCGAAGCGGTTGCTCGTCGCGGTGGCCGAACTGGTCGGCGCCGGACTGGCGGTGTGGGGCGCGCTGGCCTGCTGGTCGGCGGCGATCGGCACGCTCACGGTCCGGCTCGACGACGGGACGGTGCTGGTGTCGCGCACCTACGAGGGGAACCTGGTCGGCCTTGCCGTGACGCTCACCACGGTGGCGGCGTTGCTGGTCGTGGACGCGGCGCGGCAGTCGGTGCTGGGGCTGCGCCCCAGGCGGCGGCAGGGCACTCGACCGTTGCCCGGGGAAGACTGCTGAACCGGCTTTGCGAGACTGGCAGATGTGACAGGAGCAGTCGAGCAGTCCAGGTCCTGGTTCGAACGGGCCGCCGCGGCCACACCGGGCGGCGTCAACTCCCCGGTGCGGGCTTTCGCGGCGGTGGGCGGCACACCCCGCTTCATGGTTCGTGGGCAGGGGGCCCACCTGTGGGACGCCGACGGCAATCGGTATGTCGATCTGGTGTCGTCGTGGGGTCCGATGATCCTGGGGCACGCACACCCGGAGGTGGTGCGTGCGACCCAGGAGGCGGCGGCGAACGGGTTGTCGTTCGGCACCCCGACGATCGGCGAGGTGGAGCTGGCCGAGGAGATCATCCGGCGGGTGCCGCCGGTCGAGCAGGTGCGCCTGGTCAACTCCGGTACCGAGGCGACCATGAGCGCCATCCGGCTCGCACGCGGATTCACCGGGCGAAGCAAGATCATCAAGTTCGCGGGCTGCTATCACGGACACGTGGACGCGCTGCTCGCGCAGGCGGGTTCGGGGGTGGCCACGCTGGGCCTTCCCACCTCGCCCGGCGTCACCGGCGCACAGGCGGCCGACACGATCGTGCTTCCCTACAACGACATCGAGGCCGTCCGTAAGTCTCTTTCGGACAACCCGGACTCGGTGGCCGCCGTGATCACCGAAGCCGCGGCGGGCAACATGGGCGCCGTCGCGCCGCGCGAGGACTTCAACGCCCGGCTACGTGAGCTGGCACACGCACACGGCGCGCTGCTGATCATGGACGAGGTGATGACCGGCTTCCGCGTCTCGGCAAGTGGCTGGTACGGGATCGACGGCGTCGCGGGTGACCTCTACACCTTCGGCAAGGTGATGTCGGGTGGGCTGCCTGCCGCCGCCTTCGGCGGGCGGGCCGAGGTGATGGCCCGGCTCGCGCCCAGCGGACCGGTGTACCAGGCGGGCACCCTGGCGGGTAACCCCGTCGCCGTCGCCGCAGGCCTGACGACGTTGCGGCTGGCCGACGAGGCGGTGTACCGCGCGCTGAACGCCAACGCGCAGCGGCTGGCAGACCTGCTCGGGCAGGCGCTGACGGCCGAGGGTGTCGAGCACACGGTGGCCTTCGCGGGCAACCTGGTGAGCGTGTTCTTCACCGACCGGCCGGTGCGCGACTACGCCGACGCCTGTGCATCGCAGACCTGGCGCTTCAAACCGTTCTTCCACGCGCTGCTCGAACGCGGCGTCTACGCACCGCCGAGCGCGTTCGAGGCGTGGTTCGTCAACGCGGCCATGGACGACGCGGCTTTCGAGACGATCGAGGCGGCGCTGCCCGCCGCGGCGCGAGCGGCGGCGACCGCGGAGCGGCCATGACGACGATCGTGCACCTGCTGCGGCACGGTGAGGTGGAAAACCCCGACGGCCTGCTCTACGGGCGGATGCCGGGGTTTCGGCTCTCCAAGCTCGGGCGCAGGCAGGCGTTGACGGTGGCGGAACTGCTCGCCGGGCACGCCGTCGTGCACGTGGTCGCCTCGCCGCTGGAGCGGGCCAACGAGACGGCGGCACCGATCGCCTCCGCGCACCGGCTCGACGTCAACACCGACGAGCGGCTGATCGAGGCCGACAACCTGTTCGAAGGGCTGCGGGTGAGTGTCGGCGACGGCGCGCTTCGCACGCCGAGGCACTGGCCGAAGCTGCGCAACCCGATGCGCCCGTCCTGGGGCGAGCCCTACCTGCACATCGCCAGGCGCATGCTCGCCGCCGTGTACCGGGCCCGCGCCGCCGCCGAGGGCCACGAGGCGGTGTGCGTGTCCCACCAGTTGCCCATCTGGACGCTGCGCAGGTTTCTCGAAGGCAAGCGGCTGTGGCACGACCCGAGACGCAGGCAGTGCTCGCTGGCATCGCTGACCAGCCTGGTGTTCGACGCCGAGCAACTGGTGGACATCGTCTACAGCGAGCCAGCCGGAACGACGGACCCGGCGGTGACCGGAGCATGAGAAGGATCGCCGCGCTGGCCGCCGTCCTGCTGCTCACACTGGTGACCGCGTGCTCGACCGGCGAGGACGCGGTCTCGCGGGGCAGCAGCTTCACCTTCGTCTCTCCGGGTGGCAAGACCGACATCTACTACGAGGGTGCCGATCGGCAGCCGCTGCCCGAGGTCGCGGGCGAGGACCTGTTCGAGGAGAACAAGCGCATCGCGGTCTCCGACTTCAAGGGCAAGGTCGTCGTCATCAACATCTGGGGCCAGTGGTGCGGGCCGTGCCGAACCGAGGCTCCCGAGTTGCAGAAGGTCTACGAGCAGACCGAGCACCTCGGCGTCCAGGTGCTCGGCATCGACGTCCGTGACTACGATCGCTCGGCGCCGCAGGACTTCATGCGTGACCGTGGGCTGACCTACCCCTCGATCTACGACCCGCCCGGTCGGTCGCTGCTGAAGCTGACCGGCTACCCGCGAAACGTGGTGCCCTCCACGATCGTCGTGGACAAGCAGCATCGCGTCGCGGCGGTGTTCCTGCGTGATCTGCTCGCGCCCGACATCCTGCCGCTCGTGCGAAGGCTCGCCCAGGAAGGCGGCTCGTGACCTGCCGCGACGCCGGGCGGTGGGCTTCACAGAAACCGTATTCCTTACGCTGAGGTCCGTGGACACGGTGACCCAGCTGGCGACATCCGGCCCGCTGCTGCTCGCCGCCGGGCTCGCCATGCTCGCGGGCGCGGTGTCGTTCGCGTCGCCGTGTGTCGTCCCACTCGTTCCCGGCTACCTGGCCTACCTCGCGGCGCTCGTCGGCGCGGACGCCCCTGCCGTCTCCACCGACGAGGCGCCCAAGCAGCGCCGGTTCGCGGTCGTGGGTGCGGCCGGTCTGTTCGTACTCGGCTTCACCGTGGTGTTCACCGCCGGTGTCGGCAGTCTCGTCTGGCTGGCCGATGCGTTGCTGGTCAACCAGGAAACGCTGCAACGCGTCGGTGGTGTGCTCACGATCGCGATGGCGCTGGTGTTCCTCGGCCTCATCCCCGGCCTGCAGCGCGACATGCGCATCCACCACGTTCCCAGGGCGGGGCTGTGGGGGGCGCCGGTACTTGGAGCGGTCTTCGGACTCGGCTGGACGCCGTGTATCGGGCCGACACTGTCCGGCGTGCTGGCCATCGCCAGCGCCAGCGGTGACGCGGGCGCGCGTGGCTTCCTGCTCGTGCTGGTGTACTGCGTCGGGCTCGGCCTGCCGTTCCTGCTGATCGCGGCGGGAGCCCGCTGGGCGGTGGGGGCCACCGACTGGCTGCGCCGCAACGGGCGCAAGGTGCAGCTGTTCGGCGGCGCGTTGCTGCTGGTGGTGGGCATCCTGCTGGTGACGGGCCTTTGGGCGGAGCTGGTCGGCTGGATGCGGGACGCGTTCATCACGGACACGAGGCTGCCGATATGACCGGCACGCTGACGCCCGAGCACAAGCACTACCGCCACACCCGGACCCGCGCGGCGCTGGCGTTCGTCCGCAACACCTGGCGCGGCCTCACCTCCATGCGTACCGCGCTGGTACTGCTGTTCCTCCTGGCGCTCGCCGCGATGCCGGGTGCGCTGCTGCCGCAGCGCAACCTCAACGAGCCGAAGACCGACGCCTACATCGCAGAACACGGCTGGTGGGGCTCGCTGCTCGACCGGCTCGGATTCTTCGACGTCTACGCCAGCGTGTGGTTCTCGGCCATCTACCTGCTGCTGATGGTCTCGCTCGTCGGCTGCCTGCTGCCGCGCACCCTGGAGTACTACCGCGCCATGCGCACCGAGCCGGTGCTGACACCGCGCAACCTCGCCAGGCTGCCGCACCACGCGAAGGCGGAGGTGGCCGGCGAGGTCGGTGACGCCGTCGAGGCGGCCAGGAAGCGGTTGCGTGGCTGGCGGCTGGTGGAGCGCGAGGAAAGCGGTGGCGTGCGTACCGTCAGCGCGGAGCGCGGCTACCTGCGCGAGGCGGGCAATCTGGTGTTCCACTTCGGGATGCTCGGCCTGATCATCGCCTTCGCCCTCGGCAAGATGTACTCCTACGAGGGCCAGGTGATCGTCCAGGCCGACGGCCAGCAGTTCTGCAACTCGGGCATCTTCGCCTACGACTCGTTCAATCCCGGCCTTCGGGTGGACGGCACCGAGTTGACACCGTTCTGCGTTCGCGTGAACGACTTCGAGCCCACCTTCACCGAGGCGGGGCAGCCGGTGAGCTACGACGCCGACATCGAGTACCAGGCGGGCGCGGATCTGGAGTCGGGGACGTGGCGGCCGTACCACCTCCAGGTCAACGAGCCGCTGCGCACCCAGGGCGACCGGGTCTACCTGCTGGGGCACGGCTTCGCGCCGACGTTCACCGTCACCTATCCGGACGGGGAGTCGCGCACCCACACGATCCAGTGGCGGCCCGTCGACCAGACGACGCTGTTGTCGGAAGGGGCCACGAAGTTCGATCCGCCCGGTGTCACGGACCCGAGGAAGCGCCGTGAGCAGCAGTTGGCGGTGACCGGGCTGTTCGCGCCGACCGCCGCGCTGCAGGGCTCGCTGCTGACGTCGGCGAGTCCGGAGCTGACCGATCCCGCCGTCGCCGTGGACGTCATGCGAGGCGACCTCGGTGTCGACTCCGGCAGGGGCCAGTCCATCTTCGAGATCGATCAGTCCATGGTGGACAGCGGCAGGCTCGAGCGGGTCGCGAGGCAGAACCTGAAACTCGGCGAGCGGATCACCCTCGACGACGGCACGACGGTGAGCTTCGACGGCGTGCGCAGATGGGTGTCGTTGCAGGTGTCGCACGACCCGACCCAGGGCTGGGTGCTGGGTTTCGCGGTGGCGATGTTCCTCGGCCTCGGGTTGTCGTTGTTCGTCAAGCGGCGCAGGCTGTGGGTCCGGGCCACCCCCGTGGCGGGCCCAGATGGTCTCCGACATACTGTAGTAGAAATTGGCGGGCTTGCCCGTACGGACCAGGCCGGGTACGGCGAGGAGTTCACCACGATCGCCCGTGATCTCCTGCGCCGCGATCCTCGCGACAGAAAGGCACGCTGATGCCGGTGAACGAGGCGTTGTCGCAGTACAGCGACTGGTCGTACACCACGGCCGTCGCGGTGTACGTGCTGGCGATGGTGTTCTTCCTCATCGAGCAGGCTTTCGGGCGTAAGGGGCGCGGCGCGGCCGAACGCACCCGCGCGCCGCAACTGGTGGGCGCCGCCGTCTCGCCAGGCGAATCCTCGAAGATCACCTCCGAGCCTGCCTTCGAGGTGTTGCCCGACGAGCCGGGGCCGCCGCGTGGCCCCCGCAGCCGTGCCGAGCGGTTCGGCCGGATGGGCGTGGCACTGACGGTGCTCGCCGTGCTGTTCCACATCGCCGCACTCGTGCTGCGCGGGTTGGCGACCAGCCGCGTGCCCTGGGGCAACATGTACGAGTACATCATGGTGGTCTGCCTGATCGCCGTGGTCGCCTGGCTGGCCGTGCTGCGCAGGTCGCCGGTGCGGCACCTGTCGGCCTTCGTGCTGCTGCCCGTCGTGATCCTGATGTTCGTCGGCGGCACGATGCTGTACGCGGTCGCCGCTCCGTTGCAGCCCGCGTTGCAGTCCTACTGGCTGGTCATTCACGTCGCGGCCGCCGCGGCGTCCTCGGGTGTGTTCCTCATCCCCGGTGTGGCGAGCATGCTGTACCTGGTCAGGTCGAGGCACGAGAACAACCCGGCGAAGTTCGCGCGGTTCGGGTCGAAGCTGCCCTCGCTGGACGTGCTTGACCGGATCGCCTACCGGACCACCGTGTTCGCCTTCCCCGTCTTCACATTCGGGGTGATCTGCGGGGCGGTCTGGGCCGAGGCCGCGTGGGGCCGGTTCTGGGGCTGGGACCCCAAGGAGATCGTCGCGTTCGTCGCGTGGGTGGTCTACGCCGCGTACCTGCACTCCCGCGCCACCGCGGGCTGGCGGGGCACCAGGGCGGCCACGATCAACGTGATCGGGTTCGCCGTCACCGTCTTCAACCTGTTCTTCGTCAACCTCGTCACCGCGGGGCTTCACTCGTATGCCGGAGTGGGCTGACACTCGCCGTCAACTGCGGCTACCGTCGCACCTGAAAGCAGGGGGGAGAATCCCGCAACCATCGGAGGATTGCCGCGGTGACCGGACCCAACGAACAACACGGGCAGGATCAGCCGCTCTTATCCGAGGCCAGCACGGACTCCACGCCGCACCCGGCGGTGTCCGGGCCGCAACAACGGACCGCACGGCAGCCCTACCCGTCGCAACCGGCCGATCAGAACCTGCCGCCACTGTTGCCGCAGCAGGGGACCGGGCCCGACCCGCACACCGGACCGCTGCCCGCGCAACCGCAACCGCCGCAGCAGGGTGTGCCTGGCCAGCAACCGCCGCCCCCGCTGCCGCACCCGCAGCAGCGAGGCAGGCACCCTTTCGTCAATGGTGCGGACCTCGCGAGTTCGCAGTTCGTTCGCCGGATGAAGCGCAGCCCCCAGTCCGGCTGGCGTAAGGCGCTTTACCTGGGGACGGGCAAGCTGATCAACCCGGGCGAGAGTCCTGCCGACCGCAAACGTCGGGAGTTGATCTCGCGGGTCAACCAGCCGCTTCGGGGTTGCTACAAGATCGCGATGCTCAGCCTGAAGGGCGGCGTGGGCAAGACCACCACCACGACGACGTTGGGGTCGACCTTCGCTTCGCTGCGGGGTGACCGGGTCGTCGCGGTGGACGCCAACCCCGACCGGGGAACGCTTTCGCAGAAGATTCCCATCGAGACCACCGCCACCGTGCGCCACCTGCTCAGGGACGCCGATCGCATCACCAGGTACAGCGACGTGCGCGCGTACACCTCGCAGGGCGCAAGCAGGTTGGAGATCCTGGCCAGTGAGCAGGACCCCGCCGTGTCGGAGGCGTTCTCCGAAGCCGACTACCGACGTGTGGTGGCACTGCTGGAACACTTCTACAACATCCTGCTCACCGACTGCGGTACCGGACTGATGCATTCGGCGATGAAGGGTGTGCTGGACTCGGCCGATTCGCTCGTTGTGGTCTCGTCCGGGTCGGTCGACGGTGCGCGCAGCGCGTCGGCGACGCTGGACTGGCTCGACGCGCACGGCTACGGCGACCTGGTCAGCCGGTCGGTGGCCGTCATCAACTCGGTGCGTCCGAAGGCGGGCTCGGTGGATCTGGACAAGCTGGCCGCGCACTTCGCCGCAAGGGTGCGCGAGGTGGTCCGGATACCGTTCGACCCTCACCTCGAGGAGGGCGCCGAAATCGAGTTGGAGCGGCTGCAACCCGCGACGAGGCTGGCGCTGCTGGAACTCGCGGCCGCGGTCGCCGACGGATTCGCCGCCGACCGCGTGATCCGCTAGTCAGCCGGTGCCCTCGTCGTCCTGCTTCTTCTGCTGCTCGCCGAGCTTGCGCAGGAAGTCGGGATCGTCGTCGGGCGCTACGGGGGCCTGTCGCGAGGACACGCCGACGCGTTCGGCACCGAAGACTCGCCACAACAGGACAGCGATGGTGAGGGCGCCGATCGCCGCGAGCAGGTACAGCATGCTCGCTCCTTCCGGTGTGCCGCGCGTGTGACAACTACTGTCACCGAGGTTAGCCCGTTCACCGTTCTTTCGGGCGAGGGGTGCCCGTACGGATTCGGGCACCCCTGCATTCGGTGAGCGGCTCAGGCGTGCCGCGTATCGGTGGCGTCCGTGGTCAGTTCCGCCAGCAGTTGGTTGACCTCGGATTCTCGGAACCGCCGGTGGCCGCCCGGTGTGCGGATCGAACCGATCCGCCCCGCTGTGGCCCAGCGTGTCACCGTCTTCGGGTCGACCCGGAACAGTGCGGCGACCTCACCCGGTGTCAGTAGCCGTCCTCCCGTACTCGCGGTCACTTTCCGCCTCCTTCACGCCTTCAGTGCTAGACCGGAAGTGCGTCGTGCCCGGTACCTGAACATCGCAATCGTGGCACTTCACCCTTCGGGTACTCGAACGGTTGTCGGACAGTAAAGAGGTAGTAAGGGACAAAACGACCGGTTCGGACAGCGATCCGCCGACGAGGCGGCCGGACACGGCCGGCGGCGGCGGCGTAGCCTCGTAGAACGTGAGCGAACGAGAAACCAGCACCCTCGCCCGCGACCTGGCGCTGTACGTGTTCGCGAGGTTCGTCCTGGTGGCGGTGATCGCGGCCGTGCTCGTGCTCCTCGGCGTTCCACTGCTGGTGGCGCTGACGGTCGGGCTTGTCGTGGGGCTTCCGGTGGGCATGCTCGTGTTTCGTTCCCTCAACGCGCGCGTCACCGCGGGGCTGGCCGCCCGCAACGAGCACAGGGCGAAGCAACGAGCGCGGCTGCGCGCGCAGTTGCGAGGGGAGGAACCGGCAGGCGACGAAGGGTCTGCCAAGGGCTCGGCGGATGCCAGGGACTCCGGAGACAACGAGTGAGCCGCGCGTGGGTGCGCGAGGCCGTCCGGCTACTCGAGGCCGACGCCAACCGCAGCGCCGACACGCACCTGCACGTTTTCCCGTTGCCTGCCGAGTGGGGTATCGACCTTTACCTCAAGGACGAGTCCGTTCACCCGACGGGCTCGCTCAAACACCGCCTCGCCCGCTCGTTGCTGCTCTACGGACTGGTCAACGGCAGGATCGGGCCCGCAACGGTGCTGGTAGAGGCATCGAGCGGGTCGACAGCGGTCTCGGAGGCCTACTTCGCCAGGATGCTCGGGCTGGAGTTCGTCACCGTCGTGCCGCGCAAGACGAGCCAGCAAAAGATCGACCTCATCGAGTTCTACGGCGGCCGCTGCCACTTCGTCGACGTGCCACCCGCGATGTACTCCGAGGCCGAGCGGTTGGCCGCCGAATGCGACGGCCACTACCTCGACCAGTTCACCTACGCCGAGCGGGCCACCGACTGGAGGGGCAACAACAACATCGCCGAATCGGTGTTCTCGCAGTTGCGGGACGAACGACACCCGGTCCCGGCGTGGATCGTCGTGGGCGCCGGGACCGGCGGTACCAGCGCCACCTTCGGCCGCTACGTCCGCTACCGGCGCCACCCGACCGGGATCGCCGTCGTGGACCCGGAGAACTCGGCCTACTTCGGCGCGTGGGAGACCGGGGTGACCGACTACGAGACGGGCATGCCGTCGCGGATCGAGGGGATCGGGCGGCCAAGGGTCGAGCCGTCGTTCGTTCCCGAGGTGATCGACGAGATGATCCGGGTGCCGGACGCGGCATCGCTCGCGGCGATCCGGTTCCTTCGCGAACGCACCGGGCACTGGGCGGGCGGCTCCACCGGAACGAATCTGTGCGGCGCCTTCGCGCTGATCTCGCGGATGCTGCAACGGGGTGAACGGGGCAGCGTGGTGACCTTGCTGTGCGACAGCGGTGAGCGCTACACGCACACCTACTACGACGACGACTGGCTCGCCGAGCACGGCTTCGAGCTACGGGCGCAACTCGCCGCGATGGACGACTTCCTGCGCACGGGGCGCTACTCGCCCGGCTGACGAGCGGGTTCAGCTCAGCGCGAGTGCACCCGCCGTGACCGAGGCCCAGACCAGCATGGCCAGCCCGGTGTCGCGCAGCACCGGGATCAGCTCCATCCCGGTGCGTCCGGTCACGACCACACGCACCGGGGTGACGAGCAGCACGGCGGCCAGCACCCCGGCGAGCGCGAGCGGATGGAACACGCCGAGCGCCACCGTCGCAGCGAACGGCACGGACACCAGGGCAAGGTAAAGCCGACGCGTTCCCGCGTCGCCCAGTTTCACCGCGAGCGTGTGCTTGCCCGAACGAGTGTCGGTGGGGATGTCGCGCAGGTTGTTGGCCACCAGCACCGCCGTCGACAGCGATCCCACCGCCACCGCGCACACCACTGCCTGCCGGCTCACCGTGCCCGCCTGCACGTACACGGTGCCGAGCACGGCGGCGAGCCCGAAGAACACGAACACGGCGACCTCGCCGAAGCCCGCGTAGCCGTAGGGCCTGCGGCCACCGGTGTAGAACCAGGCGGCGGCGATGCAGGCCGCGCCGATGGTCAGCAGCCACCAGCTTCCGGTGACGGCGATCAGCACGAGCCCGAGCACCCCGGCGATGCCGAGCGCCGCGAGCGCGGCGGCGAGCACTGCCTTCGGCTTCGCCACGGCCGAACCGACCAGCCGAAGCGGGCCAACCCGATCCGCGTCGGTGCCCCTGATGCCGTCGGAGTAGTCGTTGGCGAAGTTGACGCCCACGATGAGTGCCAGTGCCACCAGCAGCGCGAGTATCGAGCGCCACCACGAGAAGGCCCCCAACTGCGCCGCGACTCCCATCCCGGCGAGCACCGGCGCCACCGCGTTGGGCAACGTACGCGGCCGTGCCCCCTCCACCCACTGCGCCACTGTTGCCATGCCGCCATTCTTTCGCGTCGCCGATCAGTGACCGGAGCTACCCCGCAGCAGCGCACGCACCGCGGCCCTGTCCACCTTGCCCGGACCGAGCAACGGCAACTCGGACACGAACCGCAACACCTTGGGGACACCGGGGCCGCCGAGTTCGGCACGGGCCGCCTCCCGTAGCTGTGCCGCGGGCGGCGGCGCGCCCGACGGCACGACGGCGGCGGCCACGACCTGCCCCCACTTCGCGTCCGGAAGCGCCACCACGCACGCCGAAGCCACCGAGGGGTGAGCGGTCAGCGCCTGCTCGACGACCTGCGGGGCCACCTTGACGCCGCCGGTGTTGATCAGGTCGTCGGCCCTGCCGAGCACCTCCAGCCTGCCTGCACCGTCGATGCGGCCTACGTCGCCGGTGTGGAACCAGCCGTCCACGAAGGCCGCGGCCGTCTCGTCGGGACGCAGCCGGTAGCCGTCGGCGAGCACGTCGCCGGAGATCTCGATGCGCTCGCCTTCGCCGATTTGCACCCGCACGCCGCGCAGCGCCACGCCGTCGTAGACGCAACCGCTTGCGGTCTCGCTCATGCCGTACGCCGACACCACGTTGACCCCGGCGGCCGTTGCACGCCGCCGCAGCTCGTCCGGCAGCGCCGCGCCGCCGACGACGACCGAGCCGAACCCGGCAAGGCCCGCTCCCCCCGCGTCGAGCAGCCGGGTGAGCTGTGTGGGGACCAGTGCCGTGTAGTGCGGCCCCTGCGTTTGCAGCAGTTGCCCCGCCGCGACCTCGAACGCCTCGGGGGAGAAACCCCCCGACGTGTCCAGCACGAGGGGCGGTGCCCCCGCAAGGTGCGAGCGCACCAGCACCTGCAGGCCACCGATGTAGTGCGCGGGCGTGGCGAGCAGCCACCTGCCGGGCCCGCCGAGCCGCTCGTGCGTGGCGTTCGCGGAGGTCAGCAACGCCCGTGCGGACAGCAACACGCCCTTGGGCGAGCCGGTCGAACCCGATGTCGGCATGAGCACCGCGGTGCCTTCCTCGACCGGCTCGTCCGGCGCCATCGCGGCCAGCAACTCCTCTGAGCCGGGGTTGCGTGGATCGAGCGGCAGCACGGCGGGGCCGCCGCCCAGTGCGTCGAGCACGGCGCGCCGAAGCCGCTCGACCGAGGCAGGCGTGCCGTCGGTCCACACAACACGCGGCGGTGCCATGTCCAGGCCCGTCAGTAGTAGTAGGGGTAGTCGGACCAGTCGGGTTCGCGCTTCTGCAGGAACGCGTCGCGGCCCTCGACGGCCTCGTCCTGCATGTAGGCCAACCGGGTGGTCTCGCCCGCGAACACCTGCTGGCCGACGAGCCCGTCGTCGACGAGATTGAACGCGTACTTGAGCATGCGCTGCGCGGTGGGGGACTTGCCCACCACCTGCCATGCCCACTCCAGCGCCTCCGCCTCCAGCCGCTCGTGCGGCACGGCCTTGTTGACCGCGCCCATCGCGTGCGCCTGTTCCGCAGTGTAGGTCCGGCCGAGGAAGAAGATCTCGCGGGCGAACTTCTGGCCGACCTGCCTGGCGAGGTAGGCCGACCCGAATCCGCCGTCGAAGGAACCGACATCGGCGTCGGTCTGCTTGAACCGCGCGTGCTCCGCCGAGGCCAGCGTGAGATCGCACACAACGTGCAGCGAGTGACCACCGCCTGCCGCCCAGCCGGGTACCACCGCGATGACGACTTTCGGCATGAACCTGATCAGCCGCTGCACTTCCAGGATGTGGAGCCTGCCCGCCCGCGCCGGGTCGATGGTGTCCGAGGTCTCGCCGCTGGCGTACTGATAGCCGGAGCGACCGCGAATACGCTGGTCACCACCAGAGCAGAACGCCCAACCGCCGTCGGAGGGCGAAGGTCCGTTGCCGGTGAGGAGGACACAGCCGACGTCGGAGCTCATCCGGGCGTGGTCGAGCGCGCGGTACAGCTCGTCGACGGTGTGCGGGCGGAAGGCGTTACGCACCTCCGGCCGGTTGAACGCCACCCGGACGACGCGCTTGCCGGATCGGGTTCCAGTCGAACGGTGGTAGGTGATGTCGGTGAAGTCGAAGCCCTCGATCTCCTCCCACGCGGTGGGGTCGAACAGCTGCGATACCTGGGCGTCATGCACGCTTGGGAGAATATGTCGTGTGTCGACCACGCCTGAGGGGGCTCGCCAGTGAACCCTTCCACCGCCCAGGCGAGGGTCCTCGTGGACGAACTCGTCCGCAACACCGTCTCCCACGTGGTGCTCAGCCCCGGCTCGCGTAACGCACCACTTTCGCTGGCACTCTACGACGCCGCCGCGGCAGGCAAGCTCAGCCTGCACGTGCGCATCGACGAGCGGGGAGCCGCCTTCCTCGCGCTCGGCATCGCCGCCCGCACCGGCCGACCGGTCGCACTCGTGTGCACCTCGGGCACCGCTGCCGCCAACTTCCACCCCGCCGTGTTGGAGGCGGACCGGGCAGGGGTGCCGCTGATCGTGCTGACGGCCGACCGGCCCCCGGAACTTCGTGCCGCGGGCGCCAACCAGGTGATCGACCAGCACGCGCTCTACGGCGGCGCGGTGCGCTACTTCGACGAGCTCGCCGTCGCCGAACGCAGGGCCGGGCAGAACGCCTACTGGCGCAGCCAGATCTGCAGGGCGTGGAACGCCGCCTACGGCGAATGGCGCTGCGGCCCGGTGCACCTGAACGTGCCGTTCCGCGAGCCGCTGGTGCCCGACGGCGACGAGGAGTGGTACGAGCCGCTGGACGGCAGGCCGCGGGGTGCCCGCTGGACGGAGTTACCCGACTTCGGCGCGCTGCCCTCGTTCGTGGTGCCCTCCGCAAGGCAGGGGCTGGTGATCGCTTGCGACGCGGGCGTGCGAGCCGCCAGCGAATGGGCGGAGTCGCACGGCTGGCCGGTGATCGCCGAGACGGGCGGTCTCGGTCTCGGCGGCGCGACCGCGATCCCCGGCGGGCCGTGGCTACTCGCGGTGGAGGAGTTCATCGCGCGGCACAAACCCGAACAGGTGCTGTGCATCGGCCGTCCCACCGTGTTTCGCCAGGTCCAGCAGTTGCTTTCGGACGCTTCCGTCGAGGTGTTGCTGGTGCGGCCCGACTCCGACTGGCCCGCGCCCGCGCACAACGTCCGGCAGGTCGGGCAGTGGTTCGACGAGCCGACCAAACCGGCAGACCCGGAGTGGCTGGCGCGCTGGCGGCGCGCCGACGCCGCCGCCACCGAGGCCGTTCGCGGCACGCTCGCCGAGGAGCCGTGGCCGAGCGGGCTGCGAGTGGCGGCCGAACTGGTGGCCGCTCTGCCGCCGGACTCGCTGCTTGTCGTCGGCTCCTCCAACCCGACCCGCGACGTCGCGCTCGCAGGCGGGTTGCGGCCGGACGTACTGGTGCACCGAAACCGGGGAGTCGCGGGCATCGACGGCACGGTGTCCACCGCCATCGGGGCGGCCACCGTGCACAGGGGACCTTCGTACGCGCTGCTTGGCGACCTGACCTTCCTGCACGACGCCAACGGGCTGCTGACCGGCCCAGCCGAGACCCGGCCCGATCTCACACTCGTCGTACTCAACGACGACGGTGGTGGCATCTTCTCGCTGCTGGAGCAGGGCGCGCCCGAACACAGCCGCAGTTTCGAGCGCGTGTTCGGCACGCCGCACGGCGCCGACCTCGCCGCGCTCTGCGCGGGCTACCGCGTGCCCTACACCCTCGCGGGCACGCTGGAGGAACTCCGCACCGCACTGCGACCGCGACCGGGGCTGCGGGTGGTGGAGGTGCGGGTTGACCGCTCGCGGCATCGGGGCCTGCATCAGCGGCTGAGCTCGGCTGTCGCCTCCGCCGTGCGGGCTCTGCCGTAGCGCCCGGATATGCTCACGGCCGTGGCTGGCAACGTGCGGGCTTTTCGGGTGGGCGTCATCGTGGTGCTCTGCCTGGCCTCGGTCGGCACGCTGCTGTGCGTGACGCTGGTCCTCGGCGCGCTTCGCAACGACCGAGCGATCTCCGGTGATCTCGGCACGGCCACCGCGCAGGTGGAGCAGGTGCTGTTCGACCGGACCCTGATCAGGTTCGAGACCCCGGATGGGGTGGCGCACAGCCCGGAGAACGGCGTGCTGTACCCGGACGGGCTCAGCGCGGGTCAACTGGTGCGCGTCGAGTACGACAGGAGCGACCCGGAACTGGCGAGGATCGCGGGCCGTACGTGGCTGCTGACGCTGCTTCCCGTTGGCAGCACGCTCGTGGGCATCTGGCTCGTGGCGTGGCCGCTGCTGTGGTGGCTGCGCAACCGCGACCGCGCGACGGTGATCTCCCAGCAGTGATCTCCCAGCAGTGACCGCCAAGCGATTACCACCCGATAGGGGCGGCCTCTTCGCGGCTGCCCAGCTGTCAGCGCCGAGAAGCCGCCGACCACCACGAAAGCACCTCTTCGGCCACGCTCGGCACCGTGACCAGCAGCCCGTCGGTCGGCAGCGCACAGCCGCCCGCGCCCTCACCTCGCCGGTCCAGCACCGCGGCCCCCGCCTCGACAGCGACCGCGACCGCCCCCGCGACGTCCCACTCGTGGTAGCTGTGCAGCACGGCCGCCGTCGCGTGGCCGAGTGCCACCTGCGCGATCGAGAGCGCGGCCGAACCGAGCACCCGCACACCGACGCTCGCGGCGGCCGCCCGCTCGATGAACTCACCCATGCCCGGCCACGGGCCCGTGCGGGTCAGCTCGGTGCAGACCAGCGCGCCCGCGCGGCGCCCGGTGTCCACCAACCGCACCGGCCTGCCGTTGACGCGCGCCCCCCGGCCGCGCGCGGCGGTGTAGATGTGGCCCCGATACGGGTCGGCCACCACGCCCACCACCGGCCCAGAACTGTCCAGCAGCGCGAGGCTGTAGGCGCACCACGGCACACCGGCCACGTAGTTGGCGGTTCCGTCGACCGGGTCCACGACCCAGCGGTACTTCGCCTCCTCTGCGCCCACGCCGGCGCCCAGTTCCTGCCCCACCACGGGCATCCCTGGAAACTCCGACGTCAGAACCCGCCGCGTGTGGCGTTCCAGCGTGCGGTCGGTGTCGGTCACCCAGTCGAACGGTGAGTCCTCGGCCTCCGACCGCGCACCCCTGCCCGCGGTCGCCGTGATCACGTCGGTTGCGTCACCCGCGAGGCGCCCGGCCACCTCGAGTGCCCTGGACAGCAGGCCCGGGTCCACCGGGCACCCGGGGCGGGAGGACAGTCGCGTCATGCCGGTCCAGCGTGGCCGCGGCGGGTGTCGGCAACGCGAAGCCGAGGTGACCAACCGCTCGACAGTTGTGAACGTCTCTTCCGGGTGACGAAGAGTTCCCGAGGCGTTGACCGGCTGGTCACGTTCACGTGGTCGCGCGCACCCACCGCACTGCGACAGTTCTGGCCGTGCGCGTCGCCATAGTCACCGAGAGCTTCCTGCCGCAGGTCAACGGCGTCACCAACTCCGTGCTGCGGGTCGTGGAACAGCTGACCCGCCGCGGCCACGACGTGCTGGTGGTCGCCCCCGGCACCGGGCCAACCGAGTACGGCGGAGCACGGGTGGTGCGGGTGCCCTCGCTGCGCCTGCCGGTGGTGAGCTCGTTGCCGGTCGGCGTTCCCACCCGGACCGTGTTCACCGCGCTCGCCGCCTTCCGCGCCGACGTGGTGCACCTGGCCTCGCCGTTCGTCGTCGGCGCTCGTGGCCTTGCCGCGGCGCGCAGGCTCGGGGTGCCGGCTGTGGCCGTGTACCAGACCGACATCGCCGGGTTCGCCTCCGCGTACGGTCTCGGCCTCGCCGCCCGCGCGGCCTGGCGATGGGTGCGCCACGTGCACCGCGGGGCCGACCGCACGCTGGCGCCCTCGACCGACTCGGTGCGGCAGTTGCGTTCCCACGGCGTTCCCCGGGTGCACCGGTGGGGAAGGGGGGTGGATCTGGAACTGTTCCATCCCCGCCGCGACGGCGCCGGGCTGCGGCGACGGCTGGCGCCGGACGGCGAGTTGCTGGTGGGTTTCGTCGGCAGGCTCGCTCCGGAGAAGGAGGTGGACCGGCTCGCGACGCTGTGCGGGCTGCCCGGAGTGCGGGTCGTGGTCGTCGGGGACGGGCCGGAGTCGGCGGTGCTGCGCGAGCGGCTTCCGGGTGCGTTGTTCCTCGGTGCTCGATTCGGCACCGAACTCGCCGAGGCCTACTCAGCCCTGGACGTGTTCGTGCACACCGGGCCGCACGAGACGTTCTGCCAGGCAGTGCAGGAGGCACTGGCAGCAGGCGTGCCGGTGCTCGCCCCCGCGGCGGGCGGCCCGCTCGACCTGGTCGAGCACGGCGTGAATGGCTACCTGCTGCCGCCGCGACGCGAGGAGTTCGGCTGCGCGCTGCCCGGCCTCGTGGAGCGATTACGCGAGCCGCAGCTGCGCGCGAGGCTGGCGCGGGCGGCCCGCGAAAGCGTCGAAGGGCGCTCCTGGCAGGCCGTGTGCGGCCAACTCGTCGCGCACTACCACGCGGTGTGCCTTCCGGTATCGACAGCGGCTTGACATGCACATCGTGCAGCTGGCGAACTTCTACGGACCGCGCTCCGGCGGGCTGCGCACGGCACTGCACCACCTCGGCGAGGGTTACGTCGCCGACGGGCACAGCGTCACGTTGGTCGTGCCCGACGCTCGGCACACCGACGAGGTGCTGACCAACGGGGTGCGCAGGATCGGCCTGCCCGCGCCTCGCATACCGGGAACGGGCGGTTACCGAGCGGTGGACCCCTACCGGGTCCGCGGCCTGCTGCGGCGGCTCGGGCCCGACCGCTTGGAGGTCTCCGACCGGTTGACGCTGCGGGGAATGGGGGTATGGGCTCGCCGCAGGGGGATACGCGCCGTCGTCATCTCGCACGAGCGGCTCGACCGGTTGCTGGAACAGTTCCTGTTGCCCTCGCCGTTGGCGCGCCGTGTCGCCGACGTGGCCAACCGCAGGCTCGCGGCCGGCTACGACCGGGTGGTGTGCACCACGGCGTTCGCCCGCGCCGAGTTCGATCGCATCGAAGCGGGCAACGTGCAGCGGGTACCGCTCGGTGTCGACCTGGGCGAGTTCACCCCCGCCATGCGCGATCCGGGCTGGCGGCGGGAGCTGGCAGGCGGTGCCGACGCCCTGCTCGTCCACTGCGGACGGCTCTCCGCCGAGAAGCACGCCGACCGCAGCGTCGACACGGTGGCGGAACTGATCGACACGGGAACCGCCGTGCGGTTGGTCGTCGCGGGCGACGGGCCCAGCAGGCGCGCCCTCGAGCGCAGGGCACGCGGCCTGCCCGTGACCTTTCTCGGCTTTGTCTCCGACCGCCGTACCGTGGCTACGCTGCTCGCCAGCGCCGACGTGTCGCTGGCGCCGGGCAGGCACGAGACGTTCGGCCTCGCCGCGCTGGAAGCGCTGGCGTCGGGCACCCCGGTGGTGGTGTCGGCGTCGTCGGCGCTGGCGGAACTCGTGCGGCCGGGCTGCGGAGCCGCCGTCGCCGACAGGGCGCCCGCGTTCGCGACCGCGGTCACCGCACTGCTGCACCGGCCGGAGCACGATCGCAGGGCGGCGGCGCGCGAACGGGCAGAGCAGTTCGCCTGGAGCACCTCCGTGCGAGGGATGCTCGCCGCGCTGGGGTAGGGCTGCGTCGCCGGTGACTACACTCCGGTCATGTCCCGTGCGAGTCTCGACAAGAATCCTCGCGAAGTCGCGGCGATGTTCGACGGCGTCGCGAGCGGCTACGACCGCGCCAACTCCGTGATGACGTTCGGCTTCGACCGCAGGTGGCGAATCAGCACGGGCAAGGCGCTCGATGCCCGCCCCGGCGAGCGGGTGCTCGACCTCGCCGCCGGAACCGGCGTCTCCACCAAGGAGTACGCCAGGAGTGGCGCCTGGTGCGTCGCGGCGGACTTCTCACTCGGCATGCTACGCAGCGGCAAGCACAGGGAAGTCCCGATGGTGGCGGCCGACGCGCTGCACCTGCCGTTCGCCGACGACAGCTTCGACGCGGTGACGATCACCTTCGGCTTCCGCAACTTCGTCGACATCTCGGCGGCACTCGCCGAGATCGCCAGGGTGGTGCGTCCTGGTGGGCGGCTGGTGATCTGCGAGGTCTCCACCCCGCCCAACGCGCTCATCCGGCTGCTGCACCAGAAGCTGCTGCTGCGGGTCCTCACGTGGCTGGGTCGCAGGGCCTCGTCGAATCCGGAGGCCTACTCCTACCTCGCCGAGTCGATGCTCGCCTGGCCCGACCAGCGTGGTCTCGCCGAGCTGATCGCGGCTTCGGGCTGGACCAACGTGGAGTGGATGAACCTCACATTCGGGGTCGTTGCCATCCACCGTGCGCGGGTCCCCTCCGTAGACTCGGCCGCATGACCAAGGACCCGGCAGGCCCTCACGGCGCCGACGACATCGCCGACGAGACCGCCGATGTCATCGTCGTGGGCGCGGGACCAGCCGGTTCCACCGCCGCCACCTACCTCGCCCGTGCGGGCCTGGACGTGCTGCTGCTGGAGAAGAGCGAGTTCCCCCGCGACAAGGTGTGCGGTGACGGGCTCACGCCCCGAGGTGTGAAGCAGTTGATCGACCTCGGCATCGACACCAGCGAGGATGCCGGTTGGGTGCACAGCAGGGGGCTGCGCATCCTCACCGCCGAGCTGACGCTGGAACTCGACTGGCCGGAACTCACCAGCTACCCGCCCTACGGCGTGGCCAGAACCCGGCACGACTTCGACGACCTGCTCGCCAGGACCGCCGTGCAGGCCGGGGCGAGGTTGCGCCAGCGCACCACGGTCACCGGCGCGCTCACCCACGAGCGAACCGGCCGGGTGATCGGCGTCGAGGGCAAGGCCGGGCAGGACAAGCGCCCGGTGCGCCACCGCGCGCCGCTGGTGCTGGCCTGCGACGGGGTGTCCGCGAGGCTCGCTCTTTCCGTCGGGATCGACAAGCACGACAAACGGCCCATGGGCGTCGCGGTACGGCGCTACTACAAGAGCCCACGGCATGACGAGCCCTACATCGAAGGCCACCTCGAACTGTGGGATCGCAGCGATCCCCGCGACCCGAAGCTGCTGCCCGGCTACGGCTGGGCGTTCCCGCTCGGCGACGGCACGGTCAACGTCGGCCTCGGCATCCTGTCCACGTCGAAGGCCTTCCGAAACACCGACTACCGCGCGTTGCTGCGGTCGTGGCTGGACTCCACCCCGCCGGAGTGGGGCTACCAGGAGGAGAACGCGATCGGTCGCATCGGCGGCGCGGGCCTTCCGATGGGGTTCAACCGCACACCGCACTACCGGGACGGGCTGTTGCTGGTCGGCGACGCGGGCGGAATGGTGAGCCCGTTCAACGGCGAGGGCATCGCGGCCGCGATGGAGTCGGCGCGACTGGCCGCCGAACACGTCGTGCAGGCACTCGCCCGCCCGGAGGGACCCTCGCGGGAACGGGCGCTGCACGGCTACCCGCGCGCCGTCGGTGAGCTCATGGGCGGCTACTACCAGCTGGGCAACTTGTTCGCCAAGGCCATCGGCAAGCCGCGCGTCATGCGGCTGGCCACGAAGTACGGGCTGCGCATCAACCCGCTGATCCCGCTGGTCTTCAAGGGCATGTCCGGTTGCTACGACACTCGCGGCGGTGACGCTGTCGACCGGCTCGTCACCGTGCTGTCCCGGTTGGCTCCCACCCCTCGTTGACCGCCCGGCCAGGCAGTGGGAAAACTCACAGTACGGCCGTACTCCGAGCTTGCCGCAGTCTGGTCGGCGGTCCCTTTTGTGCTGGTCTCGGGCGGTGTACCCGGAACGTCCGCGCGGCTTCGCGCGCCCCGGATTAGGCGTGCCTTATCTCGGGGGCGCTAGCGACAACGGTGTGAGTGGCGTCCTACACTGCTGCCATGCTTTGTGAATGGCTTCACAACTTCACAGGGAAGCTTGTGAACCTTTTCACAAGCGGCGTGGAGTGCGTCGGCTGCGACCGGGGTGGTGAGCGCGGCGTGTAAGGCTGCCCTAACACCCGGCGGTGTGACCGAAGTCCCTTAGGGTCACGCCCAGGTAGTTGCTCCAACCATGTCCGTTACGCAGCGGCGCGGAAAGGATGGTGCCGCAGTGAACTCCTCGGTTTCCGCGGTAGAGGTGCTGGCGCAGGATGGTGCGGAATCCGGCCTTGGTGTCTTCCTGCCACTGGTCTTGCTGTTCGGCCTCGCGCTGGCATTCGGACTGTTCTCGGTGCTGCTCGGGCCGCTGCTCGGGCCGAGCAGGTACAACAAGGCGAAGCTTTCGGCATACGAGTGCGGAATCGAGCCCTCCCCGCAGCCGCTGGTCGGCGGAGGCCGGATGCCGGTGGCCTACTACGTCACCGCGATGCTGTTCATCCTCTTCGACATCGAGATGGTGTTCCTCTTCCCCTACGCCGTCGCCGCGGACGCGCTCGGCCTGTGGGGCGTCGTCGCCGTGACCCTGTTCATCGCGACCTTCTTCATCGCCGACATCTACGTGTGGCGGCGCGGCGGGCTGGATTGGAACTGAGATAACTATGGGTCTCGAAGAGAAGCTTCCGAACGGAATCCTGCTTGCGACGCTGGAAGGTGTCGTCAACTGGGCGCGCAAGAACTCGCTGTGGCCCGCGACGTTCGGGCTCGCCTGCTGCGCCATCGAGATGATGACCACCGGCGGTTCCCGCTACGACATCGCGCGCTTCGGGATGGAGCGGTTCAGCGCCACCCCGCGCCAGGCCGATCTCATGATCGTCGCGGGTCGCGTGACCCAGAAGATGGCGCCGGTGCTGCGGCAGATCTACGACCAGATGGCGGAGCCGCGCTGGGTCATCGCGATGGGCGTGTGCGCCTCGTCGGGAGGCATGTTCAACAACTACGCCGTCGTGCAGGGCGTCGACCACATCGTTCCCGTCGACATGTACCTGCCGGGCTGCCCGCCGAGGCCGGAGATGCTGCTCGACGCGATTCTCAAGCTGCACGCCAAGATCCAGGACGAGCCGATGGGCCCGCGCAGGGCGGCCCTGCGGGCGGCGAGCGGGGCGACGACCGAACTCGTGCCCTCCTCGATCAAGTACGCGAAGAAGTGAAGTGATTCGCAGATGCCTGAAAACAAGCCAGAGACCGGCGGCGAGCAGTCCAGCGCCGAGCGCGAGGAAACCGGTCTGGAACCGCGCGGCCCCGAGCCCGCGAGGCAGGCGAAGCCCGTCGTCGCAGGCCGCGAGCGCAAGGGCATGTTCGGGGTGTCGGGCACCGGCGACACGTCCGGCTACGGCGGGCTGCGCCTGCCCGCGTATTCGCCACCGCCCGCCGAGCGGCCCTACGGCGGCTGGTTCGACGACTTCGCCGACGAGTTCTTCGCGGCGCTGACCGACAACGGAATCTTCGTCGAGGAAGCCATCCTGCAGGTCACCGTCGACCGTGACGAGATCACCTTCTACGTGGCCAGGCAGCATCTGGTCGGCATCTGCCGGACACTGCGCGACGACAAGAGCCTTCGCTTCGAACTGTGCAGTTCGGTGTCCGGTGTGGACTACGGCGTCGACGTGCCGCAGCGGCTGCACTCGGTGTACCACCTGACGTCCATGACCTACCGCCGCCGCATCCGGTTGGAAGTCGCCGTCGATGTCGACGACCCGCACGTGCCGTCCATCGTCGAGGTCTACCCGACGGCGGACTGGCACGAGCGCGAGGCGTGGGACATGTTCGGGATCGTCTACGACGGACACCCCGCGCTCACCCGCATCCTGATGCCCGACGACTGGGACGGCCACCCGCAACGCAAGGACTACCCGCTCGGCGGCATCCCGGTGGAGTACAAGGGCGCGGAGATCCCGCCGCCCGACACGCGGAGGTCGTACTCATGACCAGCAGCGAGCAGATCGCAGGCAAGAGCACCGGCACCGACACGACGCCGGAAGGCTCCGACAGTGCCCGCTACGCCGAGCACCGCGAGACCACCGAGGGTCCCGTCTACACCGTCAGCGGTGGCGACTGGGACGACGTGCTCTCCGATGCCACGCACGACGAGCGCATGGTCATCAACATGGGACCGCAGCACCCGTCCACGCACGGCGTGCTCAGGCTCGTGCTCGAAATGGAGGGTGAGACGGTAACGCAGCTTCGCTCGGTCATCGGCTACCTGCACACCGGGATCGAGAAGAACTGCGAGTACCGCACCTGGACCCAGGGCGTCACCTTCGTGACGCGGATGGACTACCTCGCGCCGCTTTCCAACGAGATGGCCTACTGCCTCGCGGTGGAGAAGTTGCTCGGTATCGAGGCGCCGCGAAGGGCCCAACTGCTCCGGGTGTTGCTGCTGGAGATCAACCGGATCGGCTCACACCTGGTCTACATCGCCACCGGCGGCATGGAACTGGGTGCCACCACCGCGATGACGCTGGGCTTCCGCGAGCGCGAAGAGGTGCTGCACCTGCTGGAGCACCTGACCGGCCTGCGGATGAACCACGCGTTCATCCGCCCCGGCGGGCTGGCGCAGGACATGCCGGACGACTTCCACGAGAAGGTCACCGAGTTCTGCAAGGTGATGGACAAGCGGCTGCCGCTGTACGACAAGCTGTTCACCGGGCAGCCGATCTGGCGTAACCGGTTGAAGGGCGTCGGTTACCTGCCTGTCGACGCCTGCCTCGCGCTGGGCGTCACCGGGCCGGTACTTCGCTCCGCCGGGCTGCCGTGGGACCTGCGCAAGGTGGAGCCCTACTCCTGCTACGACGAGTTCGAGTTCGACGTGCCGACCTCGACCGAGGCCGACTGCTGGGCCAGGTACCTGATCCGGGTCGAGGAGATGCACCAGTCGCTGCGAATCATCCGGCAGGTGCTGGACAAGCTCGAACCGGGCCCGGTGATGGTCGAGGACAAGAAGATCGCCTGGCCCGCGCAGCTCTCGGTCTCCAGCGATGGCATGGGCAACTCGCTGGAGCACGTCCGCAAGATCATGGGTCAGTCGATGGAATCGCTGATCCATCACTTCAAGCTGGTCACAGAAGGGTTCTCGGTGCCGCCGGGCCAGGTGTACGTGCCGGTGGAGTCGCCGCGCGGGGAACTGGGTTACCACCTGGTCTCCGACGGTGGCACCAGGCCGTTGCGGGTGCACGTCAGGGAACCCAGCTTCGTGAATCTGCAGTCGATGCCCGCGATGTCGGAGGGCGGTCTGGTGGCCGACGTCATCGCGGCCGTCGCCTCGATCGACCCTGTGATGGGGGGAGTGGACCGATGACCACGTCTTCGGAGACGCCACGTCCAGGGCCGCGGCAGGCCAAGCAGACCTTCGCGGCGGCGGGTGAGGACGTGGACGTCGTCGAGATCTCGCCCGTCCACGAGGAAGGCATGCTCACCGAAACCGAACTGGCCGACCCGTTCGGGCCCGACATCGAGCAGCAGGCGAAGGAGCTGGCCGCGCGTTACCCGCAGGCGCGCTCGGCGCTGCTTCCGATGCTGCACCTGGTGCAGTCGGTGCAGGGCTACGTCAGCCAGGAAGGGGTGGCGTTCTGCGCCCGCCAGCTCGACCTCTCCGAGGCCGAGGTGAGCGCGGTGGTCACCTTCTACACGATGTACAAGCGCAAGCCGTGCGGCGAGCACCTGGTGAGCGTGTGCACCAACACGCTGTGCGCCGCGCTCGGCGGCGACGCGATCTACGCGAAGCTCGCCGAACACCTCGGCGAGGACGGCAAGCCACTGGGGCACGAGCAGACGGCAGGCACGCCGGGCGAGCCGGGCTCGATCACGCTCGAGCACGCCGAGTGCCTCGCGGCGTGCGACCTGGCGCCGGTGTTGCAGGTGAACTACGAGTACTTCGACAACCAGACGCCGGAGCAGGCGGTGGAGCTCGTCGACGCGCTTCGGCGCGGCGAGAAACCCGCGCCGACAAGGGGCGCGCCGCTTTCGGACTTCAAGTCCGTGGAACGTCAACTCGCCGGGTTCTTCCCGGAGGAGGACGACGTCTTCCGCGCCGATGTGGACGGTCCTTCGCAGGCGGTGGAGACGTTGCGCGGTGCGCAGTTGGCAGCCGACCGTGCGTGGACGGCGCCAGCGATGGCGGACGATGTCCCGCTACCGGGGGGCGAGGAGGCGAAATGAGTGCGGACCCGATCACACCGGTGCTGACCAAGAGGTGGCTGTCGCCCCAGTCGTGGCGCCTTGCAACCTACGAGAAGCTGGAGGGCTACACCGCCTTCCGTAAGGCGCTCGCGGGAACTCCGGAACAACTCGTCCAGCTGGTCAAGGACGCCGGGCTGCGCGGCCGGGGCGGTGCGGGCTTCCCCGCGGGTGTGAAGTGGTCGTTCATGCCAAAGGACGAGAGCAAGCCGCACTACCTCGTCATCAACGCCGACGAGGGTGAGCCGGGAACCTGCAAGGACATCCCGCTGATGATGGCCGACCCGCATTCGCTGATCGAGGGCTGCATCATCGCCTCGTACGCGATGCGGGCGCACCGCTGCTTCATCTACGTGCGTGGCGAGGCGCTGCACTGCATCCGCAGGCTGAACGCCGCGGTGCGGGAGGCCTACGACGCCGGCTACCTGGGCAAGAACATCCTCGGCTCGGGCTTCGACCTCGACATCACGGTGCACGCGGGCGCAGGCGCCTACATCTGCGGCGAGGAGACCGCGCTGCTGGACTCGCTGGAGGGCAGGCGCGGCCAGCCGAGGCTGAAGCCGCCATTCCCGGCCGCCGCGGGCCTCTACGCCGCGCCGACCACGGTGAACAACGTCGAGACCATCGCGAGCGTGCCCTACATCGTCAACGGCGGTGCCGACTGGTTCCGCCAGATGGGCACGGAGAAGTCACCGGGCCCGAAGATCTACTCGATCTCCGGGCACGTGGAACGGCCAGGCCAGTACGAGGCGCCGCTGGGCACCACGCTTCGCGAACTGCTCGAGCTGTGCGGCGGCATGAAGGACGGTATCCCGCTGAAGTTCTGGACACCTGGCGGGTCGTCCACGCCGCTGTTCACCGCCGAGCACCTCGACGTGCCACTCGACTTCGAGGGCGCGGCCGAGGCGGGCTCGATGCTGGGCACCACTGCCGTGCAGGTGTTCAACGAAACCGTCTCGGTTCCCTGGGCCGTGATGAAGTGGACGAAGTTCTACGAGCACGAATCGTGTGGCAAGTGCACGCCGTGCCGTGAGGGCACCTACTGGCTGGCCCAGATCCTGGAGCGAATGGTCGAGGGCCGTGGCACCGAGGAGGACATCGACACCCTCCTCGACGTGTGCGACAACATCCTCGGCCGTGCCTTCTGCGCGCTCGGTGACGGCGCGGTGAGCCCCATCACCAGCGGCATCAAGTACTTCCGGGACGAGTTCCTCGCGCTCTGCGACAAGAACAGGGCGAGCTCGCCCGAACTGGTGGGAGCATCATGACCATCGCACCCGAGAATGCCTCGACCGGGGAGATCGAGGTTCCCGAAGGCCACGTCAAGCTGACCATCGACGGTGAAGTGGTCGTCGCGCCCAAGGGTGAGTTGCTGATCCGCACCGCGGAGCGGCTCGGCACCGTCATCCCTCGATTCTGCGACCACCCGCTGCTCGACCCCGCGGGTGCCTGCAGGCAGTGCCTCGTCGAGGTCGAGATGGGCGGGCGGCCGATGCCGAAGCCGCAGGCGTCCTGCACGATGACGGTCGCCGACGGCATGGTCGTCAAGACGCAGAAGACCTCGCCGGTGGCGGACAAGGCTCAGCAGGGCGTGATGGAGCTGCTGCTGATCAACCACCCGCTCGACTGCCCCATCTGCGACAAGGGCGGCGAGTGCCCGCTGCAGAACCAGGCGATGGCGCACGGCAGGTCGGACTCGCGGTTCCGCGACACCAAGCGGACCTTCCCCAAGCCGCTTCCGATCTCCACGCAGATCCTGCTCGACCGCGAGCGATGCGTGCTGTGCCAGCGCTGCACCCGCTTCTCCGACCAGATCGCCGGCGATCCGTTCATCGACCTGCTCGAACGCGGTGCGCACCAGCAGATCGGCACCGCGGAGACGGCCGAGATCTACGACATGGCCTCGCACACGGCCAGCGGCAAACCGTTCCAGTCGTACTTCTCCGGAAACACGATCCAGATCTGCCCGGTCGGTGCGCTGACGAGTGCCCAGTACCGGTTCCGGTCACGGCCGTTCGACCTGGTTTCCTCGCCGGGAGTCTGCGAGCACTGCTCCTCCGGTTGCGCCGTGCGCACCGACTTCCGGCGCGGCAAGGTGATGCGCAGGCTCGCGGGTGAGGACCGGCAGGTCAACGAGGAGTGGATCTGCGACAAGGGCCGGTTCGCGTTCCGCTACACCACTGCGGAGAACCGCATTCGCAGGCCGCTGGTCCGAGACCCCGAAACCGGTGAGTTGCAGGAAACCTCCTGGACTCACGCGCTGCGCGTGGCGGCGGAGGGGCTGACGAAGGCGCGCGAAGGCCGAGGGGTCGGTGTGCTGCCGGGCGGGCGGCTGACGCTGGAGGACGGCTACGCCTACAGCAAGTTCGCGCGTATCGCGTTGCGCACCAACGACATCGACTTCAGGGCGAGGGCGCACTCTGCCGAGGAGTTGGACTTCCTTGCCTCCCGTGTGGTCGGCACTACACCGGAGAACGGGGTGAGTTTCACCCAGCTCGAGCACGCGCCGCTGGTGCTGTGTGTGGCGCTGGAGCCGGAGGAGGAAGCTCCCGCGGTCTTCCTGCGGCTGCGCAAGGGCGCCCGTAACCGGGGTACCAAGGTTGTCCACATCGGTCAGTGGACGTCACCCGCGGTGAGCAAGACCTTCGGCGAGTTGCTTGCCTGCGCACCCGGTGCGGAGGCCGGGGCCGTGGACGGCATCGGGCAGCACGCGCCCGACCTCGACCAGGGACTGCGTGCGGACGGCGCCGTGGTGCTGGTCGGAGAGCGGGCGGCGCAGATTCCCGGCCTGTTCTCCGCGTTGCACCGGCTCAGCGAGCGCACGGGGGCAGCGCTGGCGTGGGTTCCCCGCAGGGCGGGCGAGCGTGGCGCGCTGGAGGCCGGTGCACTGCCCACGCTGTTGCCGGGCGGACGGTCTGTCGTGGACCCCGACGCCCGTGCGGAGGTCGAGCGGGTCTGGGGGCTGGAGCCCGGTTCGCTGCCGTCGCGACCGGGCCGCGACACCACCGGAATCCTGACCGCGGCCCGCAACGGCGACCTCGACGCGCTGCTGGTCGGCGGAGTCGACCCCGATGACCTGCCCGATCCCGCGCTTGCCCGCGAGGCCCTCGAGCGCAGCGGTTTCGTGGTCAGCATCGAGTTGGCGCACAGCGCGGTCACCGAGCACGCCGACGTGGTGTTGCCGATCGCGCCGGTGGACGAGAAGTCCGGCAGCTTCCTCAACTGGGAAGGCCGTCGCCGCGAGTTCTCGATCACGCTGGACGGTACCGGCGCGCTGCCGGACTGCCGGGTGCTGGACACCCTCGGCGTCGAGATGGACGCCGACCTGTTCACCCAGACCCCGTCGGCGGCGGCCGGTGACCTGCACCGGCTGTCCACGGCGGGCAGTGAGGCGGTGGCGCCGCGCTCCGCTGCGCCCGACGTGCCGAACGGGCACCTTCCGCAGCCGGGACCGGGTCAGGCGGTGCTGGCGACGTGGCGCCAGTTGCTCGACGACGGCTCCCTGCAGATCGACGAACCGCACCTCGCGGGAACGGCGCGCCCGGTGGTCGCCAGGATGTCGGCGACCACGGCCAAGGGCGCGCGGGGGCCCAGCGGGACGGTGACCGTTTCCACCGAGCGGGGTTCGATCACGCTGCCGGTCGAGGTCGCGGACCTGCCGGACGGCGTGGTGTGGCTACCCGCCAACTCGACGGGTTCGAAGGTCCGCGCCACCCTCGGCGTCGGACACGGTGCCGTGGTCTCCATCGCGGCCGGAGGTGAACAGTGACCCCGTACCTCGCGCAGGCCCAGGACGCGCTGACAAGGGCGGAGCTGCTCGCGGACGATCCACTGTGGCTCATCCTGCTGAAGGCCGTCGTCGTCATGCTGATCGGACCGATCATGACGATCGGCCTGATCGTGGGTGAGCGCAAGATCGTGGGCAGGATGCAGAACCGGCCAGGGCCCAACCGGGTCGGTCCGGGCGGCTCGTTGCAGTCCCTCGCTGACGCGATCAAGCTGCCGTTCAAGGAACAGGTCATCCCGGACACCGCCGACCGCAAGGTCTACTTCATGGCGCCGGTCATCGCGGTGGTCCCCGCGCTGATCGGGTTGGCGGCCATCCCGTTCGGCCCGGAAGTGTCGATCTTCGGTGAGCGCACGGTGTTGCAGCTCATCGAGTTGCCGGTGGGTGTGCTGCTGATCCTCGCCGGTGCCTCGGTGGGCGTGTACGGCATCGTGCTCGCCGGGTGGTCCTCCGGTTCGCCGTACCCGCTGCTCGGCGGGCTGCGCTCGGCGGCGCAGGTGATCTCCTACGAGATCGCGATGGGCCTTTCCATCATCGGGGTCGCGCTGTACGCGCAGTCGCTTGCAACCGGCGACATCGTGGCCGCACAGCAGAACGGTTGGTACTTCTACCTGCTGCTGCCCAGCTTCGTGATCTACCTGATCTCCATGGTCGGCGAGACCAACCGGGCGCCGTTCGACCTTCCCGAGGCGGAGTCGGAGCTGGTCGGCGGGTTCCACACCGAGTACAGCTCGATGAAGTTCGCGATGTTCTTCCTCGCCGAGTACACGAACATGGTGATCGTCTCGGCGTTCGCCACCACGCTGTTCCTCGGCGGCTGGATGGCACCGTGGCCGCTTTCGGCGATCGGCGGCGGCGTGCTCAACACCGGTTGGTGGCCGCTGCTGTGGTTCTTCGGCAAGATGCTGATCGTCCTGTTCGGCTTCATCTGGCTGCGGGGCACGCTGCCGAGGTTCCGCTACGACCAGTTCATGAAGCTCGGCTGGAAGGTCCTGGTGCCGATCGGGCTGATCTGGGTCGTGGTGATCTCCGCGATCCGCGCGGTGCGCACCGACGCGGAGGTCTCCACCGGACAGATCCTCCTCGTCGGCGGCATCGTCATCGTGGTGCTGGTACTGCTGACACTGCTGCTTCCCGACAAGCAGGTGCCCGAGGACGACTCGGTGCCCATCACCGGAGGCGGATACCCGGTCCCGCCGCTGGATCTGAAGGTGCCGGAGACCACACCGCGCCGGAAGGCACTGCGGGCCAAGGCGAAGTCCGCGAAGAAGCAACCGGCCGCGGTCAGCTCAGGTAAGGAGAACGCTGATGGGGATGTTTGATCCCATCAAGGGCTTCGGGGTCACCTTCGGAATGATGTTCAAGAAGGTGATCACCGAGGAGTACCCGGAGATCGGGGCACCGGCCGCGCCGCGCTACCACGGCCGCCACCAGCTCAACCGGCATCCGGACGGCCTGGAGAAGTGCGTCGGCTGCGAGCTGTGCGCGTGGGCGTGCCCCGCCGATGCGATCTTCGTCGAGGGCGGCGACAACACCGACGAGGAGCGCTACTCGCCGGGCGAGCGCTACGGCAAGGACTACCAGATCAACTACCTGCGCTGCATCGGCTGCGGGCTGTGCGTGGAGGCGTGCCCGACCAGGTCCCTCACGATGATCAACTTCTATGAGCTCGCCGACGACGACAGGCAGAAGTTGATCTACACCAAGGAGGACCTGCTCGCACCGCTGCTTCCCGGCATGGAGCAGCCGCCGCACCCGATGCGGCTCGGCGACGACGAGCAGGACTACTACGTCAAGGGTCCCGAGCTGGCACGTGAGCGCGGGGTTCCGGGAGGCGAGACGGTGGAGACCTCGGAAGAGAAGGCGATCTCATGATCGCGCCGGTACTCGCGCAGGCAGGTGCTGAAGCGACCGTGTCGACGGGCGAGGCCGTGGCGTTCTGGATTCTCGGGCCGCTGGCGCTCGCGGGCGCGCTGGGCATGGTGTTCGCCCGCAACGCGGTGCACTCGGCGCTGTGGCTGGTACTCACGATGCTTTCGCTGGGGTTGCTCTACATCACCCAGCAGGCGCAGTTCCTCGGCTTCACACAGATCATCGTCTACACCGGCGCGATCATGATGCTGTTCCTGTTCGTGCTGATGCTCGTGGGCAGGGAGTCTTCGGACTCGGTGGTCGAGGTGCTTCGCGGCCAGCGACTCGCCGCGGGTGTGCTCGGAATCGGTGTGGCAGGGCTGCTGGCGGCCGCGCTGACGAGGGCGGTCGCCGACGTGACGCCCGCACAGCCGCTCAACCCGTGGAGCCCGGAAGGCGGCGGCGCGGGCGGGCTCGGCCGGATCATCTTCAGCGACTACCTGTTCCCGTTCGAACTGACCTCGGCGCTGCTGATAACCGCCGCCATGGCAGGCATGGTGCTGTCATTCACCTCGCGGCACGGCAAGGGTGGCAAGCGAAGCCAGCGGGAACTGGTCGAAGCACGGTTTCGCGGTGAGTACGAGCGCCCGTCGCCCAAACCGGGGCCGGGTGTGTTCGCCACCACCAACTCGGTGGCCACTCCCGCGCTGCTGCCCGACGGTTCCATCGCGCCGGAGTCGCTTTCCGAACTCATCGAGTCGACACCGACCGCGAAGCTGGAAGCGGAGCGCAAGCAGGTGGCGGGCGAGGTGCCCAAGCCGGACGCGCACGCTCTCGTCGGTAAGGAAGCGGAAGGGGACGACAAGTGACCCCGACGTACTACCTGCTGCTTTCGGCGCTGCTGTTCACCATCGGCGCGGTGGGCGTGCTGGTCAGGCGCAACGCCATCGTGGTCTTCATGTGCATCGAGCTCATGCTCAACGCGGTGAACCTCTCGCTGGTGACTTTCGCGCGCATCAACGGTTCCGTCGACGGTCAGGTCATGGCCTTCTTCGTGATGGTCGTCGCCGCCGCCGAGGTGGTGGTCGGTCTCGCCATCATCATGTCGATCTTCCGGACCCGCCGGTCGGCCTCGGTCGACGACACGAACCTGCTGAAGTACTAGCGAGATGAAGGCCCAGATGAAGGCCCAGATGAAGGCACTGCGAGCATCGATCGAGCGCAGCCGAGTGAGAGGCGAAGCTGTGCCGGAGTCGAGCGAAGACGAACTAGGGGTTGAGCCTTGATCGCATCATCGTGGCTGCTGGTGGCGTTCCCCGCGCTCGGTGCGCTCATCCTGCTTGCGGGAGGTAAGCGGACCAACGCGTGGGGACACCTGCTCGGCATCGCTACCGTCGTCGCGTCGTTCGCCTACGGGCTCGCGATGTTCTTCGGCAACTCCTTCGCCGAAGTCGTGGACACCACCGTCTACTCGTGGATCCCCGTCGGAGCCCTGCAGGTCGACTTCGGACTGCGGATCGACCCGCTTTCGATGACCTTCGTATTGCTTGTCACCGGAGTCGGGTCGCTTATCCACATCTACTCGGTCGGCTACATGTCCGACGACGCCGACCGGCGCCGGTTCTTCGGCTACCTCAACCTGTTCGTCGCGGCGATGCTGGTGCTGGTGCTCAGCAACAGCTTCGTGACGCTGTACCTGGGTTGGGAGGGCGTCGGGCTGGCGTCCTACCTGTTGATCGGCTGGTACCAGGACAGGCCGTCGGCGGCGACCGCGGCCAAGAAGGCGTTCCTGATGAACCGCGTCGGCGACGTCGGACTGGCGCTGGCGATCTTCCTGATGTTCAAGTACATCGGCAGCACCGCCTACTCCGAGGTCTTCGCGGGCATCGGCGAGGTGTCGCCCGCGGTGGTCACCGCGATCGGCCTGCTGCTGTTGCTCGGCGCGGTCGGCAAGTCCGGCCAGTTCCCGCTGCAGGCGTGGTTGCCGGACGCGATGGAGGGTCCGACTCCGGTGTCGGCGCTCATCCACGCGGCGACCATGGTCACGGCCGGTGTGTACCTCATCGCTCGTTCCGCGCCGATCTACAACCTGACCGAGGACGGCAGGCTGATGGTCACCATCATCGGCGCCTTCACGCTGCTGCTCGGCTCGATCATCGGGTGTGCCTACGACGACATCAAGAAGGTGCTCGCCTACTCCACGGTGAGTCAGATCGGGTACATGATGCTCGCGGTGGGGCTCGGCCCGTTCGGCTACGCGCTCGGCATCGCACACCTGCTGACCCACGGCTTCTTCAAGGCCGGGTTGTTCCTCGGCGCGGGGTCGGTCATGCACGGCATGAACGACGAGGTCGACATGCGCAAGTTCGGCGGGCTCTACAAGAGCATGCCGATCACGTTCGCCACGTTCGGCCTCGGCTACCTCGCCATCATCGGGTTCCCCTTCCTTTCCGGCTTCTACACCAAGGACGCCATCATCGAGGCGGCCTTCGGCCAGGGGGGCTGGCGCGGTTGGGTGTTCGGCGGCGCGGCACTGCTCGCCGCCGGGATCACCGGCTTCTACATGACGCGCCTGATGTTGCTGACGTTCTTCGGCAAGCAACGCTGGCGGGAGACCACGTCCGCCGACGGCAGGCAGTTCCACCCGCACGAGTCGCCACCGGTGATGACAGTGCCGATGATCGTGCTGGCCATCGGTTCGGTGGCCGCGGGCTTCCTGCTGGTCTCCGGCGGCGCACTCGCGGAGTTCCTCACGCCATCGGTGGGCGAACTCGCCGAGTCCGAACACGGCGTGCTGCCGCACGCGCTGATTCCCTGGCTGACCGTCGGGCTCTCCGCGCTCGGCGTGCTGCTGGCGTGGGCGTTGTTCGGCAGGCAGGAGGTGTCGATCGAGCGGCCGCGCAACGTGTCCTGGCCGGTGCGGGCCGCCCGTAAGGACCTCTACGGCAACGCGCTCAACGAGGCTCTTGTCGCCACACCCGGACTCTGGATCACGCGGTTCGCGGTGTTCCTCGACAACCGCGGCGTCGACGGCGCCGTCAACGGGATCGCGGCGGCGTTCGGCGGCGGCTCCGGCCGGCTGCGAAGGCTGCAGACCGGGTTCGTCCGTTCCTACGCGCTTTCCATGCTCGGCGGCTCCTTCCTGCTGGTCGCCGCCCTGCTCCTGGTGAGGTTCTCATGAGTTGGCTTGTGGCCATGATCCTGCTGCCGCTCGCGGGCGCTGTCGCGGTCGCGGGGTTGCGCGGTAACGAGCGCACGGCGACCGCGGTGGCTTTCGCGGTCGCGGTGCTGGAACTGCTGCTGGTCGTGCCACTGTGGCTGGCCTACGACCCGGGCGGCGAGCGCATCCAGCAGGCCACGTCGATGGACTGGATTCCGGCATTCGGCATCCACATCTCGTTCGGCATCGACGGCATCGCGTTGCTGATGATCGCCGTGACCGCGTTGCTCGTGCCGATCGTGATCGGTGCGCTGCGCTCCACCGACCGGCTGCCGGAAGGCCGCTCCGTCGGTGGGTTCCTCTCGCTGATCCTGGTGCAGCAGGCGCTGACGATCGCCGTATTCGCGGCGACCGACGTGTTCTTGTTCTACGTGCTGTTCGAGATCATGCTGGTGCCGATGTACTTCCTCATCGGCTTCTACGGCGGGCCGAGGCGGCAGTACGCGGCGGTGAAGTTCTTCCTGTACTCCTTCCTCGGCGGGCTCATCATGCTGGCCTCGGCCATCGGGGCGTACGTACTGGCCGCCGACGAACTGGGAAGCGGAACGTTCGACTGGGCCACGCTGGTGAGTGTGGTGAGCGACGCGCCCGCCTCCACACAGATCTGGTTGTTCCTCGGCTTCTTCCTCGCGTTCGCCATCAAGGCGCCGTTGGTGCCGTTCCACACCTGGCTGCCCGACGCCGCGGGACAGGCACCGATCGCGGTCACCGTGCTGCTGATCGGTGTTCTCGACAAGGTCGGCACGTTCGGGTTCCTGCGCTACAGCCTGCCGATGTTCCCCGAGGCCAGTTCGCAGCTCGCGCCACTGGTGCTCGTGCTGGCCGTCGTCGGCGTGATCTACGGGTCGATCCTGGCGGCGGGACAGCAGGACATGAAGCGCTTCCTAGCCTACGTCTCGATCGCCCACTTCGGATTCATCGCGCTGGGCATCTTCGCCTTCACGACGCAGTCGGTGGTCGGATCGGCCACGTACATGCTCAACCACAGCCTCGCCACCGGCATGCTGATCCTGGTGATCGGCATCGTCGCGACCAGGGGTGGGTCCACCCGGATCTCCGACTACGGCGGCATGTTCAAGGTGACGCCGATCCTCGGTGGAATGCTGCTCATCGCGGGCCTCTCGACGTTGTCGTTGCCGGGCACGAGCTCCTTCATCAGTGAGTTCCTGGTGCTTATCGGGGCGTTCGAATCCAGGCCGGTTTACGCGATCATCGCGACGGTGGGCATGGTGCTCGCCGCCGCATACGTGCTGTGGCTGTATCAGCGGATCATGACCGGCCCGGTGCGTGGTGACGCGCTGGTCGGCGTCGGCGGTGGCCCCGGCACCGCGGTGGCACCGGAGGTCGGCGCCAAGAAGGCCATCCGTGACCTGTCCGGCAAGGAAATCGCCGTGCTCGCCCCGCTCGTGGTGCTGATCGTCGGGCTCGGCTTCTACCCGAAGCCGGTACTCGACACGGTCGCGCCGTCGGTGGAGGCGACCGTCTCAGCGGTGCAGGAAAGGTAGTTCCAGCCGTGATGAACGTTTTTCTCGCACAGCAGGCCGAGCGCATCGACGCGCCGGGCATCGACTACGCGGCGGTGCTGCCGATGCTGATCGTGCTCGGTGCCGCGTGCCTCGGGGTGTTGCTCGAGGCATTCCTGCCGAAGCACCAGCGCTGGTCCAGCCAGGTGGTGCTGAGCCTGCTCGCGCTGGTTGCCGCCGGAGCCGCGCTGGCCGCCTACGCGAGCAGCTCGCCGCCGGCAGGCGTGACCACCTTCAGCGGCACGATCTCGGTGGACCGGCCCGCGCTGTTCCTGTGGGGCACGCTGCTCGCGCTGTCGGTCGCGGCGCTGCTGCTGATCGCCGACCGCTCCGTGGAGCCCGGCGGTTCCTTCGTCGCGGAGGCGGGCATCAGCCCCGGCACCATCCAGGACCGCGCCCAGGTCGGTTCCACCGGCATGCAGACCGAGGTCTTCCCGCTCAGCCTGTTCGCGCTCGGCGGCATGATGGTGTTCACGGCCGCCAACGACCTGCTCACCATGTTCGTGGCGCTGGAGGTGCTGAGCCTGCCGCTGTACCTGATGGTGGGGCTGGCGCGCAGGCGCAGGCTGCTGTCGCAGGAGGCGGCGGTCAAGTACTTCCTGCTCGGTGCGTTCGCCAGCGCGTTCTTCCTTTACGGTCTGGCGCTGCTGTACGGCTACGCGGGTTCGGTGCGGTTCGCCGAGATCGCCAACGCCACGGCGGGCACCGACCGCTCCGACACTCTGCTGTTCGCCGGCTTCGGCCTGCTGATGGTCGGCTTGCTGTTCAAGGCGTCGGTCGGACCGTTCCACACCTGGACACCGGATGTGTACCAAGGTGCGCCGACACCGGTGACGGCGTTCATGGCGGCGTGCACGAAGGTCGCCGCGTTCGGCGGCATGCTGCGGGTGCTGACGGTGGCGTTCGAGTCCACCAGTTGGGAATGGCGCGGCGTGCTGTGGGGCGTGGCGATCGTGTCGATGGTGATCGGCGCGGTACTGGGCCTCACCCAGACCGACGTGAAGCGGATGATCGCCTACTCCTCGATCGCGCACGCGGGTTTCCTGCTCATCGGCACCATGGCGCTGACGGAGGAAGGCCTCTCCGGCACGATGTTCTACCTGCTGGCGTACGGCTTCACCACGCTGGCGGCGTTCGGTGTGGTCTCGCTCGTGCGCGACTCCACGGGGGAGGCGACCCACCTGTCGGCGTGGGCCGGACTGGCCAAGCGCTCTCCGGTGCTCGCCGCGGTGTTCACCTTCCTGCTGCTCGCACTGGCCGGCATTCCGCTGACCAGCGGGTTCGTCGGCAAGTTCGTGGTGTTCTCCGCCGCGCTCTCCGACGGTATGGCACCGCTGGTGGTGATCGCGCTGGTGTTCAGCGCCGTCGCCGCGTTCTTCTACCTGCGCGTGGTGGTGTTGATGTACTTTTCCGAGCCCGCGCCCGACGGGCCGACGGTGAGCGTTCCGGGAGCGTTCACCACGGCGGCGATCACGCTCGGCGTAGTGGTCACCCTGCTGCTCGGTATCGCGCCGACGTTCGCCCTCGACTGGGCGGGCTCCGGCGGGTTCGCGCTTACCTCCTAGCTCACCGAAGCGTGGCGCGTACGGCGGCGAGCCTGGCCGTGAGGCGGGTCTCGTCGCCGGGGAACACCGCGACGTGGTCGCCGCCGGTGGGTGCGATGCCCACTCTGCCCGCTTCGGCGTCGACGTAGCAGACCGCGTCCGTGGCTTCGGTGCGCCGCTTGCCGCTCGCGCGGCGGGCCACGTGCAGGTAGCCGAGCCCGTCGCTGGGTCGGGCGAGGATGCTCGCGAGCTCCCGGGCGTCGTGGCTGGTGGGCTCACCCCGGATCTCCTGCCGCGGCACGGAGAACGGTGTGAAGTCGGCGGGCGCGGCAGCAGGCAGTAGCGCGACGAGCATGGCCGCGTAGTCCGTTTCCCGTGCCCTGTTCAGGCGCACGCGGGCGCCTTCGCGTACGGCGATGGTCGCCGACCGCCCACGCACCGCCACCAGCAACCCGTACTGCCGGTCGCCCGCGCGAACATGCGCTATGTACTCGGTATGCGGCTGGCCTAGTGTGCGCAGGGCATCCTCGAAGTCACGATCCAGTCCGCCCCCGGTGGCCAGCCCGAGCGGGGCGAGTTCGTCGAGCGCTTCCCGGCGGACCCGGTCGGTGGCCGAGGGCGGCACGTATCGCTCGCCGCCCGCGAAGATCAGATGTGCCTCGCCGCAGCCCGCCAGCGACATCGCGGTCAGCAGTGTGTCCAGCGACAACTCCACCCGCACGGCTCACCTCTCGGGCCGCTCACCAAGCACGGGAGGTGCGGTCCGCTCGTGAGGCCCCGCGAAGGTTTCGTCCGGGTCAGGCTCTCGCAGGTAGGCGGGCCGGTTGTGTTCCCTTTCCTCCTCGGCCTGACGACGCCCTGCCGCCCCGAGCGGCACACCGGAAACGCCACGGTGGCCTGCGACTCCACCGCCACCCGCCCGGTTTGCACCGCTCGTGCTGATCTGGCCCGCAGGGCCTGCCGGCGGCCTTGCCTGCCCTCCAGGGCTGCCGCTGCCGTGCCGACCGGATGCGGGGCCGCGTCCGTCGGTACGGCCTACGAGCCCGTGGTCGCGCCGTACGGCACCGTCCTTGCCTTTGCCTGGGCTGCCGCGATCCTCTCCTCGGCCAGTTCGCGCGGGGTGGCGCGCCGGGGGCGCTGCCGAACCCTCGACCGAGGGTGGGTTGGCGGTCACCGTTGTTGCCATCGACGGGTGCCGTGAGACCGGTCGGTCGCCTGCGGCACTGGCCGTGGCACCGTGAGCGGGTTCGGTCGTGTCCGGACTCGAAACAGGCCGGGTGCCAGGAGGCATGTCGGGTACTGATGGAGTGGCTGTGCCGGTCGCGGCCGGCTCGGTTACCGGGCCAGTGGTGGGTTCGGCCGCGCCGACGAGCCTGCCAGGTGCGACGGCGGGAAGGTCCGTGCGCTCGATTTCGGCGGTGGATACCGGCAGTGGCGCTAGTTCGGTGGGGATGCTCGCGCCGTTGGCCACGCTGGCTTCGTGGTATTGCGCGAACGCGCGAACGTTGTTCTCGGCGGCCACCCGGTAGGAGGCGAGGTCGGCCGCGTAGTGCAGCCCACCCTCGAGGTAGGCGGTGAGACCGTCGGCGGTGATGGGCGGTGGCTCTGGCGGTACGGGGACCACACTTTGATGCACGGCGACGAAAGCGTCGATCTGGGCCGTGACCGCTTCTACCGCACGGCTGATGTCGTGGTTGTCGGCACCGCACACCATTCCGAGTAGCC